>WALN01000065.1 GCA_015522865.1 Microcaldota archaeon | reverse complement strand
CCGCCTTTTTTTGTTGTCCACCTTATGGATTTGTACTATTTCTCCGGCAGTCTTGCCGAACTTCAGTCTTATTTAAAAAGGGGCGACGTTTTATTTCTTTCTCTGCATGGCAGTAATCCGCCGGGCGAGGAAGCGCTGGTTGGAAAATCATTTGCTGCATTTCTTGTCCTGAACCCATGGCTCGTCGAAGAATATAATTTAAATGGCAAAGTTTTAATTACAGACAGCTGTTATGGGGGCCATCCAAGAAAGAAGAAGTATTTTTTGCCCACGTCAGCACTTCTACAAGGAGCAAAAGTATTCGTTGGGAGCACAGCAACTGCTTTTTCTGGGACGAGCTATTCTGGGGTTTCACTCAAAGAGTCTGATATTCCTTCTATCGGCTCTTCAAATGCATTCACTTATTATTTTATGAAATCTCTTTATACGGGCAAGAATTTTGGGCAATCATTTAACTTCGCAAAAAGTGTTCTGGACTGCAATAGACCAATAGACAATTTAACTGCATATGAATACGAGCTCTATGGCGACCCCACCCTCAAATTGTCCCATTAAATATATTATTGCAAAGAATCATCTTCTTCTCTTTTTAATATTTCTCACTGCCACGTACTTGTAATACATCCCGGCTATTAGGGCGAACCCGAGCAACGCAACTATAATTTCAGTATTGGCAATTGGGTTGGCGCTTCTTGTAGAGTACACAATAGTTTTGTTAGTCGCATTTGCAATATTTGCAACAATTGCCGGAATCATAAACTTACTTGCATTTTTAATTATATATATTTTCCCCTTATATCGCCGGATATCTTATCTTTTGTTTGTCGTTTTCCATCTGCTTCATTACCCTTATTTTTATTTCTCCATTTTCCTCTACCAGAGCAATTGTAATTTTTCTAAGCTCGCTCTCTTCGCCCGCGCCTATACTTTTTATAATTTCTTTGATGTCTTCCTTTTTTATTCTACTCTCTTCATTTGTAATTTCTCCAAACTCTATTTTTTCGAATTTTTCAGAACTCAATTTTTCTTTCAGCTTGTTGATGCTGTTCATTCTCCCTATCTCCACAAAATAGTTGTTTTTTAGAGAGTACAAAACACCATATTTTGCATCACATGCTAAATCTCCATCAGGCAACTTAATGACCCAGAATGGATGCTCCAAAATTTTCTTTATTTTTCCGCCGACTGCAGACTCTCCCCCATGCATGCTTTTCCTTGTTCTTATTTCGACTACCATGCTCGTTCCGAGCGCGTCGCCTGAAATTATTGCAACCCCCGTTGGAAGTGTTCTCATCTCCTCAGACATTACATTGTCAAATCCCTCCACAGCTGAAGCAACTGCTTTTATATCCAAGCTGTTGCTCATTCTCAATATTATGTGCGTCCCACATTGAGATATTATGTTTTTATCTATCCTTGCAGGCCTCTGTGTTATTGTGCACAGACCAATGCCAAATTTCCTCCCCTCAGATGCGATTTTTCTTATTATTCTCGAGCTTGCAACCTCACCAAAATTTCTTTCGGGAGCAAAATTATGAGCTTCCTCGACAACTAAAAAGAAGGGCGGAATTTCGTCAGCTTTCCTTTTTTCAAACAGTTCTTTTAACAGCCTCGAAACAAAAATCTGCTGAGTTTCTGTTGAAAGCTTTCTCAAGTTTATTATTTTCACTCCCGGCGTTGCCAATTTTTTAATTGGAAAAGGCTCTTCTGAAAAAATTTCACTGTTCGCTATTTCTTCTAGATACGCAATAATTCCCCATTTCGCGTTTGATTCTATTTTAGTCAGCTCTTCTATAATATCCCATAAAGTATAATTGCCATTTTTTTCTCTCGCTTTTCTTATTGCTTCAAAAAGCACCGCTGTTGCTGTTGAATTCAACTTTGAAGGGAGAATATTCTTTATTTCTATTAAGCTGAATCTTTCAGAGCTTAACTTTATGTTTTCTCCAGCGTTGTATTCAATCACATTTTTGAATCCTTTTCTTTCCACTCCAAATTTTTCGCTCGATTCAGAGTCCTTCCCCCAGTTCGGCTGCTTGAGCGTTCCATATTCTCCATGCGGGTCGATGATAATTACCGGATAATTTTTTTCAGCGAGCTCTTCAATTAATACCCCCGCAGCATATGACTTTCCGCTCCCTGATTGGGCGAGTATTGAAATATGTTTGCTCACAATTTTTTCAGAATTTAAAAATATTTTTAAATCACTTCCCTCCAACATCCCGACGTACAGCCCACTCTTTGGCATCTTCAATATATTGCTCACTATTGTCGCGTCCGCTCTCCACACATTACTTTCTGGCGAAACAGGTATGCGCGGAATTCGTATTTTATTTTCAGCATTTTTAAATCCAATTACTCGAACATATGCAGTTGTTTCATTTCTTTCTTTTATTATGTCTCCAACTCTTCCTAGAACAAGCCCTTCAATAGGATGTTCTGAAACTACAAATTCTCCTCTTTGTAGTGTGTTGTCTTCAACTGCTATATTGTAGGAGAAGCAGGTACTCTTACCAGTAACATAACCAACTCTCATTTACTCACGGTGGGTAGATTATTTACTCTCTTTTGTTTTTAATTTCTTTTGGTGGCAAAAGACGTCAATAATCAAACTATACTTTAGCCTTTACCCGCCTTTTTCTAACATTTAGAAAAATATTTAAATCATTGCCTATTTATTGCTTTGTTTTTTCGTGATTGTCTAAGTGATTAAATGACAGAAATAATAAGAAGAATTGAGGGTTATGAGGAAGAAGGAGAGAAAATGGTCGAAGATGCCAAGCACAAAGCTGCAGAAATAGCGCAAAAAGCAGAAAAAGACGCAGAAAAGTATAAAAAACAAACAGCTGAGAGGGCCAGGAAAAAGGCCGAATATATTGTAAAAGAGTCAGAAGAAAAAAGCGGCGAAGAGTACAAAAAAATTATTTCTAAATCTAAAAAAGAGAGAGATGTGCTTATATCAAAATATTCTAAAAAATTAAATGTCAGCGCCGAAAAAATTTTAGCAAAACTTCTAAAAATATAGCTGGGGAGATGTATGGGCAAAGTAAAGATGAGTAAATTAACAGTTGTTTCTCATACAAAATATAGAGAGAAACTTTTCAGTGTGCTCCAGCATCTCAGAGCAGTTCATTTGGAAGAGGTCTCAAAAACTCCACCCATCGTTGATGAAGAGAAACTTTCTGAGTTGAACCACTCTTTAACTCAGCTGAAGTATGCTATAAGCTCCCTTTTGAAGTTTAAGAAGAAAAAACGCTCTCCAATAGAAACTTTTGTTGAGCTTGACCACAGAATGCCAATCTCCAAAAGCAGGAGGGAAGAGGTTGCAAAAAGTTTTATTGGAAATATAAACAATTTTTCTTCGGAGATAAAGAAAGGAGAGAACAAGCTTGCCGAGCTGAATTCCGAAATTGCTCAAATAGAGGAAAAAAAAGAGTCTATGCAGAAATTTTTATTTTTAGATGTGCCCCTTTCCAAAATTGGTGAAACTTCCCAAACAAACATTTTGTTGGTTAGGATTAAAGACGCAGAACTTAAAAAAATTGCGAAACACTCAGAGCATATCGCTTTTGAAATTATGCAAAAAGGCCCGTCGCTTACAGTGATTTTAGTGGTTGCCAAGGGCTTCGAAAAGGAGCTCAAAAAATACAAATACGAGCCGATCAATCTTCCGAAAGTAGAGTTTGATGGAACGCCCGCAGAGATAATAAAAGAACTCGAGAGAAAGAGAGTAAAATTAATTGAGGAGAAAGAACAAACAACAGAATCCTTAAAAGAATTTTTAAAACAGCTTGAAAAAGCTCAAATTACCTATGACTATTTAATGAGCGAGAAAAAGAAGCTGGAAGCTACTAAAAAACTTTTATTTACAAAACAGACTTTTACTCTTGCTGGCTGGGTCCCAACAAATAGAGTAGATGAAGTTAAAAGGGCAGCTGAGAAGGCAACCGACAAAGTGTGTTATATAAAAGTAGAGGAAGCTTCACCAAAAGAACATCCCCCAATACTACTCAAAAATAATTGGCTTTCCAAACCATTTGAAATTGTTACCACTACCTTTGGGCTTCCAAATTATTTTGAGTCCGACCCGACCCCTTATTTGGCGCCTTTCTTTTTTGTGTTTACTGGCTTATGTTTAACCGAGGCTGGCTACGGGATTGTTTTAGCTATTGGCGCGCTCATTTTAGGGTGGAAAATAAAGCAGATGAGGTCTTTTGCTTTTCTTTTATTTTTGATCGGTGTTTCCACAACTATTGCGGGGGCGTTGATAGGCTCGTGGTTTGGGGGGCTTATACCACTCAAGCCGATTTGGTTTGATTCATTTAAGTATCCTCTTACTTTTCTCATCCTTTCTTTAGTTATTGGCATAGTTCATTTGGTTTGGGGGTTGTTGGTTAAATTTTATGAGGAGATGAAGGCAGGCAGAATATTTTCTGCATTTGCTGATAGTATTACATGGGCAGTTCTTTTACTTTCTATCAGTGGGATAATCGCAGGTTCTAATGGTGTTTTGAGCAGCTCTGCCACAAAAATATTAACTTATGTTGCTGGTGGCGACGTACTGATTTTAATTTTAACTCAGGGGAGATTCGAAAAGAGCATATTCAAAAAATTAATAACAGGCGTCCTGAGCTTGTACGGCCTCATTGGCTATCTTTCTGATGTTCTTTCCTACTCTCGTTTGCTTGCGCTTGGCATGGCCACCGGCGTTGTCGCTTTAATTGTTGACGAGCTTGCAAAGCTAAGCATGAGCATCCCAATTATTGGCATAGTTGCAGCAATAGGTGTTTTAATTATTGGCCACCTATTTAATTTGATAATTTCAACTCTTGGAGCATATATCCATTCTTCAAGGTTGCAATATGTTGAGTTTTTTTCAAAGTTTTTTGAAGGCGGAGGGAAATATTTTAAGCCTTTTTCCTCTGCTGATGTTTACACTAAGGAGGTGCAATAAATGGATGTAGGTTTAGGAATGGTAATAGCCATCACTGGAGCTGCTCTTGCAGTTATATTACCAGGAATAGGTTCTGCACTTGGCGTAGGACTTGTTGGAGAGACAGCATCAGGCGTAGTTGCTGAAGACCCAGAAAAATTCGGAAAGCTTTTAATTTTACAGGCTCTTCCGGGAACACAAGGGATTTATGGATTATTAGCTGGATTCCTTATAATAATGAAATTAGGACTTCTGGGAAAGATGATTGCCGTTTCTGTTGAAGCCGGTACTGCAGTACTTGGAGCAGCGTGTCCAATAGCAATAGTGGGCCTCATTTCTGCAATAATTCAAGCAAAGGTAGCAGCGGCAGGAGTAGGGGTAGTAGCCAAAAGACCAGAAGAAATGGGAAAGGCAATAATTTTAGCAGCGATGGTTGAAACATACGCAGTTCTTGCGTTGCTTACGACTATATTACTGTTAAATGGAATATCTGTCTAGAGCAAGTGATTGAATGGAAGCAGGCGGAATTGAAAGGATAAAGGGAAGTATACTAAGTACTTATAAAGCCCAAGCCAGCACTATTCTAAAAGAGGCCCAGAAAAGGGCAGAGGAGATAAAGAAAGTTGCAAAAGAAATAGCAAAGAAAGAGGAGAAAAAAATTTTGGCAGAAGCAGAGGAAAAAGCGAAGTCTGTCTTTTCTCAGCGCACTGCCCAGGCCCGCCTTGAGTCGCGCTCTTTACTACTCCAAGCGAAGAACGAATTAATAGAAAAAGCACTTGAAGAAGGCGCTAAAAATTTTTTAAAGTGGAAGAGCAAAAACAAAAACGATTACAAGAACTGGATAAAAAAGAAAATAGCTTCCTCTACAGAACATGCAAAATCTCCTAAAATTATCCTGATTTTTTCCTCCTCAGACAAGGGCCTCTCTGCAGCGTTCAAATCATACGGAAAAATTGAGTTTTCAGATGACATGAAAGGCGGAGTAATTGTAAAATTCCCAGAAAAGAAGAAAATATTTGACTATTCTCTTGAGCAGATTTTAAGACAGATAAGGAAAAATGACATGATAGAGATTTCAAAAATGTTATTTGGTGGTTAAATGCTCGGAAGTTTGATTTTGACTGGCTCTATAATTGCAGGCGGAGGTGTGGTGAGCTATCCCAGCATTAAGATGTATTCTGGAGCTGAAAAATACGCTCAGGCATGCGGCACCATCTACGTGTCCTGGAATCGTTTTGTCTCCTCCGAAAAAATCTTCTCACTAATTTCTTTACCAAAGCTGGATGATGTTCTCAAGTCCCTCTCGGATACTGACTACGCTCCAGTAATTTCTGCAAAGAATCCATTAGAGTTCGAAGCCAAAGTTTCCTCCACACTTCGTTCTCACTTTTCGCTTATAAAGTCGCAGATACATGATCCTGCCCTCATAAGGTTGGTTGAGCTGAAGCATGATTTTTACAATTTCAAACTGCTGGTTAAACACAAACTTGCACCGGTTCAGGTTACTCCTGCTTTTTCGCCGCTTGGCTCTCTCCCCCCATCGCTTTTTACGCGCCTTCTTTCGACTCCGCTTGAGGAGAGCTACTCTTATTTTCCTGATTACTTTAAAGCGCCAGTTCAGTCTGCGCTTGAGGCTTACTCAAAAACCAATGACACCGAGGAGATAGATTTCACTCTTGATAGAGAACTTTTCAAACTTTTGTTCAAATTCTCTAAGAGCGAATTTTTCAGGGAATTTTTCTCTGCAGAAGTTGATATTTACAATATTCTTACGTTGTTCAGATGCAGGAATGTGCATAAGAATATAAGAACACTCGAGCGCGCATACATCCCTTTTGGTCAGTTTAAAATTGAGAAACTGAAGGAATTGTTTGCTCTGTCAGACAGTGAAATTGTAAAATTCTTTAACTCAACGCCGTATAAAAGAGCTGTCGAAGACGGCTTTTCATATTTCAAAAATGAAAATTCATTTGTACTTATGGATAAAAAGCTGAAGGAACACCTTTTCTCAACTCTCAAAACTGTTGTTGGGTACAAGGGAGTTGGACCGGAGTTGGTTTTCTTCTATTTTGTCGCAAAAGAACAGGAGGCAGAAAATATTTTATCAATTCTCAAATCTAAGTATTTGCATATGGACGAAGAAACTACAAAACTTTTAATAAAGGAAATTAATGTTTAATGGGGGAAAGAAAAATGGAATATGAGATTGCTGCAGTAGGGCAAAAACATTTTGTACTCGGGTTTAAGGCTGCTGGTGTGCGCTATTGTATGGAAGCAGCCGATTCAAAAGAAGCAAAAGCTGCTCTTGATAAGCTGTTAGAAAAGGAGGAAATCGGGCTAATAGTTATTGGCGAGTCGGTTGCTAAAGAGATGCTCCAGTATATAGAAGAGATTTCTCAGGCGAGAGTTCTGCCTGCAATTACTGTTTTGCAGGATGGTGTAAAGAGCGAACATCTGAGTTCGCGTTCTATAAATAATTATGTTGAAAAAGCTACAGGTATTCTTTTTCTTGAAAAGTGAGGTGTGAATATATGGGAAAGATTATAAAAATATCAGGTCCGGTTGTCGTTGCTGACAACATGCTTGGAAGTACTATGTACGAGCTCGTGTATGTTGGAGAACTCGGGCTTATAGGAGAAATTATAGAACTGAGGGGAGACAAAGCAACAATACAGGTTTATGAAGAAACAGCTGGCCTTTCGCCAGGGGAGCCAGTTAAGAATACCGGCGCTCCCTTAAGTGTAGAACTCGCCCCTGGTTTGCTTGGAAGCATTTATGATGGAATACAGAGACCACTCGAGATAATTAAGAAGAAGAAAGGAGACTTTATTGCGAGAGGGGTGAGGGCAGAAGGACTTGACCATTCCAAGAAATGGGATTTCAAACCTAAGCTTAAGAAAGGGGACGAAGTTAGCGGCGGTGAAATTTTGGGAGTTGTTCAGGAAACCTCATCTGTCGAGCACAGAGTATTGGTGCCACCAAATGTAAGCGGAAAAATAAAGAAAATTGAATCTGGAAAATTCACTATAGATGATGTCATTGCAATTGTAAGTGATGGCAGCAAAGAGCATAAAGTTTCAATGCTCCAGAAATGGCCAGTTAGGAAAGAGAGGCCATTTAAACAAAAACTATTGGCGAATGTTCCATTAGTTACGGGCCAAAGAGTTATTGACGCTTTATTTCCATTAGTGAAAGGAGGTACCGCGTCCGTCCCAGGCCCATTTGGCTCTGGTAAAACAGTTATCCAGCACCAGCTTGCAAAATGGTCAGACGCAAAAATTGTTATATTTATTGGATGCGGTGAAAGAGGAAATGAAATGACCGAGGTTTTAACAGAATTCCCAGAACTTGAAGACCCCCAAACTGGCAAACCATTGATGCACAGGACAGTTTTAATTGCAAACACTTCAGACATGCCTGTTGCAGCAAGAGAAGCAAGCATTTACACCGGCATTACTATTGCAGAGTATTATAGAGACATGGGATATGATGTTTCTTTGATGGCAGATTCTACTTCGAGATGGGCAGAAGCTTTGAGGGAAATTTCAGGCAGGTTGCAGGAAATGCCTTCGGAAGAGGGCTATCCAGCATATTTAGCATCGCGCTTAGCTGCATTTTATGAGCGCGCAGGCAGAGTAAATGCTCTTAGCGGGAAAACGGGTTCGCTTTCTTTAATTGGCGCAGTTTCTCCGCCCGGCGGAGATTTCTCAGAACCGGTTACTCAGAACACTTTGAGAATTACAAAAGTGTTTTGGGCGCTTTCTGCCACACTTGCACACAGAAGACACTTTCCAGCAATTGACTGGCTTCAAAGTTATTCTCTTTACACTGATAATTTAACCGAATGGTATAAGCAGAATATTTCAGAAGAATTTTTAAAATTAAGAACAGAAGCGCTGTCTATTTTGCAGAGAGAGGCGGAACTTGAGGAGATTGTGAGATTAGTTGGCGCAGAGTCACTGCCACCAAAAGACAAATTATTGTTAGATGTTGCGCGGATGCTGAGAGAGGACTTTTTGCACCAAAACGCTTTCGATAAAGTTGATACGTATACTTCTCTTAAGAAACAATATTTAATGCTGAGGCTGATACTGCACTACTATTACGAAGTACTTGATTTAGTAAAAGCGGGCATCCCATATGAGGAGATGTACAATTCTAAAACTATTGAAAACATAGGCAATTCGAAGATGGTTGCCGAAAAAGAATTACAAAAATTTGATGAATTTGAGAGGCAGCTCAAAAAAGATGTTGCTAAAATAAAGGAGGCGAGAACATGAAAAATGTAGAATACAAAACAGTTTCGGATATATCCGGCTCTCTTTTGGCGGTCAATAATGTTCAGCATGTGAAATATGGAGAACTTGTAGAACTCACCTTGAAAAATGGAGAGAAAAGAACAGGCAAAGTTTTGGAAACTACAACTGATACCGCGTTAATACAGGTTTTTGAAGGTACTACTGGTATAGACATCAAGGAAACTTCAATTAGATTTAGTGGTTCTGAAGTTGAACTGCCAGTTAGTATGGATATGCTTGGAAGAGTTTTTGATGGACTTGGAAGACCAATTGACAAGGGGCCGAGAATAGTGCCCGAAGACATGAGGAATATAAACGGAAGTCCAATTAACCCGACTGCCAGAGACAATCCATCTGATTTTATTGAAACTGGAATTTCCGCAATTGATTTGATGAACACCTTGGTTAGGGGGCAGAAGCTTCCAATATTCTCAGGTTCTGGTCTGCCACATAATGAGCTTGCAGCACAAATTGCGCGACAGGCAAGAGTACTCGGGAAAAAAGAAAGTTTTGCAGTGGTTTTTGGAGCTATTGGTATTACTTTTGAGGAAGCGCAATTTTTCATCAATGATTTGAAAAGAACTGGCGCAATAGAGCATTCAATAGTTTTTCTCAATTTGGCAGATGACCCGGCAGTTGAAAGAATTACCGCTCCAAGAGCAGCGTTAACTGCTGCAGAATATTTAGCATATGACCAAGATATGCATGTGTTGGTAATTTTAACAGACATGACCAATTACTGCGAATCTCTAAAAGAGATTTCATCTGCAAGAAAAGAAGTGCCCGGCAGGAGAGGCTATCCTGGCTACATGTATACTGATTTGGCTACAATTTACGAGAGGGCAGGAAGGATAAAAGGGAGGAAAGGCTCTATTACTCAATTCCCAATATTGACTATGCCGGAAGATGATATTACACATCCAATACCTGATTTGACTGGCTATATCACAGAAGGACAAATTGTTCTTTCAAGAGAGCTACATAAAAAAGGAATTTACCCGCCAATTGATGTTCTTCCATGCCTTTCGAGGTTGATGAATAAAGGAATCGGAAAGGGAAAAACAAGAGAAGACCATTCAGGTGTTTCCAACCAGCTTTATGCAGCATATGCGAGAGGTAAGGAGTTGAGGGAGTTAGTTGCAGTTATTGGGGAGGCTGCTTTAAGCGAGTTGGACAAGAAGTATTTGAAATTTGCAGATGAATTTGAGAATAGGTTTGTTTCGCAGGGCAGAGATGAGCATAGGACAATAGAGCAGACACTTTCAATTGCCTGGGACTTGCTTTCAATGCTTCCTGAGGCAGAGCTGAAGAGAATAAAAATTGAGTACATAAAGAAGTATCTTCCAAAGTCAAAGTAAATCTTTTAGAAGGTGAAAAAATGGCGGAACTCCATATTAATGCAACGCGCAGTGAATTGCTTAAACTAAAAAGAAGAATCAAATTGGCTAAGAGGGGGCACAAACTTTTGAAAGAGAAAAGGGACGGATTGATGAGGAGCTTTATGGAATTGGTGAGAGAATATAAATTAAGGTATAAAAATTTAGAGGTAATGATGGACAAGGCGATCTCAAGGATGATTGTTGCAAGAGTTCAGATGAAAGAGGACTCTCTTGAAAATTTGTTAATACTTCAGCCAAATTTTGTTAAGCTCGAAGTAAAGAAATATTATTCGATGAATATCTCAGTACCCGCACTTAATCTGACTGGTCAGGAAGATGTTGCTTCTTATGCTCATGGATTTTACGATGTTCCCATTGAGGTTGACCAGGCATTTTCAGATTTTTCTGACATTTTGGCGGATGTTGTTAAGTTAGCAGAAATAGAAAAAAGGATAAAACTACTTGCACCAGAAGTGGAGAAAACACGCAGAAGGGTAAACGCTCTAGAACACGTAATAATCCCGAGATTTGAATCTGCTGCTAGAGATATTAAAATGAAGTTAGACGAGATGGAGAGGAGCAGCTTTACTACTCTGCTGCGACTTAAAGAAACAACTATTAAATAGTTGTTAGACGCTTTTTATATAGGCATATTTTTATATTATTTCTTTCTAATTTCTCTATGAGCTTAGTTAAGTATTTGGGGCATTCGAGTTTTTTTATTGAAATTGGAGATAAGAAAATATTAACTGACCCATGGTTTGATAAAAACCCCAAACAATTAGAGCGGCTTGTCCCCCCAGCAGCGGAACTTTCGGATTTCAAAAATTTAGACATAATTTTAGTTTCTCATGAACATTTTGACCACTGCTCCCCATATGATATAAACAATTTAGTTGAAAAGACATTTGCATATGTTGTTGCTCCAGAAGAGACGCTTGCAAAATTAAACATCCCATTGAGAAATAAAGTTTCCGCATTTGAAGGAGACAAATTTGATTTGAGGGGAGTTAATATAGAAGTTACAAAAGCAGTCCACCCCCAATCAGTTCATCCTGTTGGTTTTGTTGTTCGCTATGGCGGCTCTTCATTTTACTTTGCAGGCGACACATACGATTTTTATGAGATGACTGATATCTCCGTGGATTTGGCAATGATTCCAATAGGCGGGACTTACACGATGGACCCGTTCGCTGCGATTAAAGCACTTAAACAAATTAGATGCAAATATGTTGTTCCAATGCACTACAACACTTTCAAGCAAATTCAAGTTGATTTAAGAGATTTTGAAAGAAGAGCTGAAAAATCGGTAAAGGCGAAAGTAATTAGCTTGAAGCCTGGCGAATCATTCAGCTTTTAGCTATAAATTCTCCTACGGCGCTGATTTTAACAAACTGAATTTAAAATATTCTGTTTTTATTCTATTATGCGAAAATCCCAGGGCAGCTTTGAATATATATTGCTTCTTGGCGGCGTAATGCTTGTAGTTATTCTTTCTCTTATTATTATGAGAAGTTCAATACTCGGCTCAGCAAATACTCAAATAAACCAGACAACAGAAACTTTAGGAAATGTGGTTACAACAAGCAATATTTCCGTTACTCCTTATACCGCAGGAAATGGCGGCAGCACAGCCTCCCCAACTCCAACGCCAACCCCGTTGCCTCATTGCGATTACAATCTCTCCTCTTGTGACTCTCTCAGCTCAGCCAACAGCTACTATTGTTTAAATGCCAGCGTCACTCAGTCCTCAAATGCAAACTGCTTTGAGATTAACGCAGACAATGTCACCTTCGACTGCATAGGCCACTCAATAACTGGACCAAACGGCTACAGCGGCGTTAAAGCACAGAGCCACACAAACCTCACAGTAAAGAATTGCTTTATTTCTGACTTTTCACGTGGCTTTGAATTTAACTCCGACACTCTTTTCACAATAACTAATAATACTCTGACTAACAATAATGATGATAGCGGCATATCTCTCTATAACTCCAACAACTTTACAATAACCAACAACAACGCAAGCTCAAACCATGATGGAATCCATCTCGATTCTAATTCTAACAACAACACAATCAGCTCCAACATATTCTGCAACAACAGCGATTATGACATCTACGATGATGACTCCAATTCTGGAATTAATCAATGCGGT
>WALN01000064.1 GCA_015522865.1 Microcaldota archaeon | reverse complement strand
TGAGAGCTAAGGGCGGCGACCGAGACTCGAACTGGTCCTTTCTTTCTTAAAAAGAAAGAAAGTACTAAGTTGTTCCAAAGAAAGAATGCTAAGAATAGAATGAGAGCTAAGGGCGGCGACCGAGACTCGAACTGGTCCTTTCTTTCTTAAAAAGAAAGAAAGTACTAAGTTGTTCCAAAGAAAGAATGCTAAGAATAGAATGAGAGCTAAGGGCGGCGACCGAGACTCGAATTCCCTTGTCTTTCTTTCCCAAGGATTTCTTTCTTCAGAAAGAAAGGCTTCTCGGGTCCTCGGATCCACAGTCCGAGATGTTAACCACTGCACCATCGCCGCCACATAATCATTGCGAGATAAAAGTTTAAATTACTTCAGCCCATTTCAGAAAAAATATTTAAAGAGAAGCTCCTAGTGTAGCGTATGAAAGAATGGATTGCGATATTAAAAGTTAGAAGAGAAGTTTTTATGCATGCCTATTCTGCGTATCTTTTCACCCGCAGGCTAAACATAGTAAGCATACCTTTGTTCAGAGAGTTTATAATAGAAATAAAAAAGGGAAACTCGAATTATTTTCTAGATAAAAAAGAATTCGAGAGCAAAGAAAAATATGCTTTTAGAAAAATGTTAAATAATCTTGCATGGTTCGATAAATTACATAAAATACATTTCAAAAATGCTAAAAATTTATTTAAGGTTTCTAGAGCGATTTATAAAATGAATATGCCACAATACTCTGATGAAAAGCTCATAAAATTATATGAAAGGTTCTGGAAAGCTAATCAGGAAGCAATACTGCCGGGAATCGTTCCGTTCATTATAGAAATTAAGGATCATCTATTATCTACTCATCTCAAAAAATACCTTTCGCAGCAGATAAAAAGGAAGGGATTAAAATATGGAGTAGAGGAAGTATACGCAATACTAAGTACGCCCACAGAAGAAAGTATTGAAAGAAAAGAAGAACAAAATATTTTGAAGATTGCCAACAAACTCAAAAATACAATTAGAGACAAAAGGACAAAAAAAGAGATTGAAAAAAGAATAAACAGGATAGCCGGAAAGGAAATCGAAGAGCATGTGGAAAAATTTGGTTGGATAGGATATGAATACAAAGGCCCTGCTTGGAACAAAAAGATGATTATTGAGCGACTGGTAGATTTAATTTCTCAGGATATAGACGTACAAAAAATGGTCAAAAAAATGGAACGGACTCCTTTGAGAATTAAGAAAATGCAGGAACACTACACAAGAACAATTGGCATAGACAAGAAACATCAGTTGCTTTTTGAACAGGCAAGAAAAATAATTTCAATAAAAGCTTTCAGAAAAGATGCAATGTTCTATGGATATTATGCAACAGAATCTCTTCTTAGAGAAATGGGAAAAAGAGCCGGGCTGAATTTGGAGCAGATGCGCGTGATCAGCCCATTCGAGATGAGGGATGCGATACTCAAAAGAAAATTTTCAAGGAAAGAGCTTAATGAAAGGCTCAAATACACTGTTGGAGATTTTACCCAAAAGGGAGAAAAATGGCTGACTGGAAAAAAAGCAAGAAAATTCATGGAGAAAATAAACATAAAAAAAGAGAAAAAAAGAAAAACGAAATTTTTAAGTGGACTGTGTGCATATCCGGGCAAAGTAAGGGGAGTAGCGAAAATAATAGAAGACCCTAAAGAAATGAAAAAAATGAAAAAAGGCGATATACTTGTAGCCTACCAAACAGACCCAAATATATTGCCCGCTATGATGAAAGCGTCAGCAATTGTAACTGATTTAAATGGGGTTACCTGCCACGCCGCATTAATTTCAAAGGCTTTGGGCATACCGTGCGTTATGGGAACAAAAATAGCAACATCAATTTTGAAAGACGGAAAATTTGTAGAGGTGGATGCAAATAATGGCGTTGTAAGAATTATAAAAAGCAGGTGACTGAAACTATTTTATAATTCTGACAATTCCTTCTGAAGTGTCTATTGTGACTTTGTCGCCATTTTTTATAATTTTTGTTGCTGCCCTTGTTCCTACTATACATGGGATGTTAAATTCTCTGGAAATAATAGCTGCGTGGCTGCATATGCCTCCTTCGTCAGTAATAACCGCTGCAGCTTTTTTCATTATTGGGACCATATTGGGCTGAGTCATAATAGTAACGATTATTTCGCCTTTTTGAAATCTGTTTATGTCTTCTCTCAACTCGGAATCATTTCCCAAACGTATTATCCTTGCGGTAGCAGTTACAACTGAGGGACTGCCAATAGAAGCAACATTACCTTTCAGCACTTTCTGCTCTTTCTTTGGTCTCGAACTACTTAATAAATTATCAATTTTATTCATAGCGTCATTACCGCTCGCAACATCAAATTTTCCGTTAATTTGAACAAACGAGACGAACTCCTTCCGTCTCTTAATTTTATCACCAGAAACACGAAAGCCACTTTCCAACAACTTCCTTATATCTCCAGGCAAATATCCATCCAACAAATCACAGAAATTTAAGTTAAATTTTTTGGAAAGGAAATACAATAATTTGAGGTTTAGAGCGACTTCTAAGGAATTCGTAGCCAATTTCACTTCGAGCCTGTTCTTAGCTAAATCCCGCAAGATGGTAGCTAACTCAAGCATTTTGGGGGTAAGTTTTTCGCTTTGAGCATTAAATTCTTCTCTGGCTTTTTGTTTATTGAGCAGAATATTTTTAATTCTCTTTTGAATTTCTTTCTCGCCCATATTTTCAGTCTTTCTATATCTCTCCAATATAAAATTGTACGCAGTTTCATAATCAAATGCATTATAAATCATCCATCCATTGCGCAAAACATAACTCATCAGTTCCTCACGTTTTATATTTTTGTGGTTCAGCACATAATTATACCAATCTATCTCTTCGCGTTGGATTGCATCCAAATCATAATCTTTAAGTAAAATTCCTAGATAATAATCAACTTTTTTCCTGTCTTTGAATTTGGACGAGAGCAAAGAGATGAGCCGCTCCTCCACTGCTTTAGTATAAAAATCCTGCGATAAAAATAAATCGCCCATCAGCTGCAAAAGTATTGAATTTATTTGGGAAAATAACTCAATAAGCTTTGCGTTAGATAGCGCAGAAAATTCAAGCCTATTTAATTTTTCCACCATCTTCCATGCAGCATTAACATTCAGCTTAACTTTATTTAATATGCTCTCAGTAAACCGACGGCCCAAGTATTTTTCTCCGAATTTGTTCATCCTGAGCACCTCAGATTCCGGCACCCAGTACTCTGCATTTAAATTGTGCCTAAAAATTATGAAATTTGGTTCGACGTTGTTGTTGAAGTAGGCATACGAAGCCGTAAAGGTACCCTTTTTCAGAAAAGTGGCAATTAACGTTTTGCGCTGCCCTGCTACATAAATATATTTGATAGTATCCCCCAAATTCCATTACTTAAATTTTAGTTAAATAATTAACTGCGCTGCACAAAATATAAACAGGGAAATTATTAGTTGCCTAATCAATTATTTAAATAACTAATTCATAATTTGTGTGGTAACATGTTGAAAGGATTCAGAGACTACGGGCCAGAGGAAGAATTTCAGAGGCAAGAGCTAATCAAAATTATAAAAAATATTTTTGAGAAATACGGGTATGTTCCAATTAAAACGCCTGCTCTGGAAAAGTGGGAAACACTTGCGTCGAAATATGGGGGCGGCGAAGAAATTCTGAAAGAAACATATAAATTAGAGGACCAGGGAAGAAGAAAATTGGGCCTGAGATATGACCTGACTGTTCCGCTTGCTCGTTATATCAAAGAAAATCCGAATTTAAAATTGCCGTTCAAGCGTTACCAGATTGGCGAAGCGTGGAGAGACGGACCGGTTTCCTCAACCAGATTAAGAGAGTTCACGCAATGCGATGCAGACATTATTGGAGTAAAAAGTATGAAAGCAGAAGCAGAGATACTGGCGCTTACGTTCGAGGTGTTCAAGAGAATAGGTTTGGAGTTTGAAATAAAACTTAACAACAGAAAACTACTCAATGGGCTTGTAAAATACGCGGGCGTAGAAAACGAGAAAGCAGAAAGTGTGATTCTCTCAATAGACAAACTCGAAAAAATCGGCAAAAAGGAGGTTGAAGACGAGCTGAAAAATAAAGAAGTTCCGAAAAAAGTAATTGAAAAATTATTTTCTTTATTTGAAATTGTCGGAGAAAACGATGAAATTTTACAGAAGCTGAAAAAGTTGAATTTAAATGACGAAGGAAAGGAGGGGGTGACGGAGCTGGAAAATTTGCTGAGTTTTGTAAAAATATTGTCGTTGAAAAATATAAAAATTGACTTATCCCTTGCAAGAGGGCTGAGCTATTACACTTCGACAATTTTTGAAACTTTTTTGAAAAATTCTGAGGTAAAAACAGCAGTAGCATCTGGCGGAAGATATAATCGAATGATTGGGAAATTTATTGGTAGGGGAGAATATCCCGCAGTCGGAATAAGTTTTGGAACTGAAAGAATATGCGAAGCGCTTGGAGGAAAATACAAAAAGAAAACGAAAATAAAAGTTTTCGTAATACCCATCAAAACATTTAACACAGCACTAGAAGTAACCGAAAAGTTGAGAAGTGAAGAAATAAATGCGGACATCGATTTAATGGACAGGGGGATCTCAAAAAATTTAGACTATGCATCAAAGAGAGACATCCCGTACGTAGCAATTATGGGAAAAAAAGAGATCGAAGAAAACAAGTTAAAATTGAAGAATATGAAAACCGGCGAAGAAAAAATGTTAAGCTTAGACAGCATAATAGAGTATTTAAAATCACAAAAAAGGCAAATTTAAAGAAAGTGCAGAAGCAAACATTTTAAATTTTAAGAGATAAATAAAGCCATGGTATACTACGACCCAAAAAAGATAGAAAAAGAAGTTTTAGAGTACTGGATGAAAGAGGATATAGCGGGAAAGCTGGAAGAGAGGAGAAAGGGGAAGAAAAAATTTTTTCTGCTAGATGGCCCGCCATATGTGAATGGAACCCCCCACGTAGGGCATGTAAAAACAACAACATACAAGGACATCTGGACGCGCTTCAAATATATGCAGGGATACAGCACATTTATACAACCCGGTTTTGACTGCCACGGCCTGCCAGTAGAAGTAGCAGTTGAAAAGGAGTTAGGCATTACTTCAAAATCAGATATAGAAGAAAAAATAGGTATAGAAGAGTTCGACAAGAAATGCCTTGAGAAAGTAAGAAATAATGAGAGCGCGTGGCTGGGATACTACAAAAAACTCGGGGCGTGGAGGGGCTTCTTTGCTCCTTATCTTACATATAAGGACTACTACATTGAAAGTGGTTGGTGGACTGCGAAGAAATTGCATGAAAAATCTATGCTGTATGCAGGTGAAAAGCCAATATATTGGTGCCCTCACTGCGAAACAGCGTTAAGTGGCTATGAAGTAAGCGATAGCTATACAGATGTAGAAGATCCTAGCGTATTTGTAAAATTTAAAGTGAAAGGAGAAGAAAAAACTTATTTTATAGTCTGGACTACAACGCCATGGACCCTGCCTGCAAATGTAGCTCTTTTTGTTCATCCAAAGGAAGAGTATGTAAAAGTGAAAGTGGGCGAAGAATATTATATACTTGGAGCAAAGAGAGTGCCAGAAGTACTCAAAGATACGAAATATAAAATAGTAAAAAAGTTTAAGGGAGTAGAATTGGATGGAATGGAATACGAGCCTCTCTTAGATGTAGAACAGCAAAAAGAGCTCGGAGAAAAAGCCCATAAAATCTATTTAAGCATCTCAATAATGAAGAAAAAACAGTATAAAAAACACAAAATGAAGGAGAGCGAAGAAGGAAAAGAAGAATTTGAAGAGTTCGTAACTATGGATGAGGGAAGCGGGATAGTGCACTGTGCACCGGGACATGGGGCAACTGACTATTTAGTTGGCCAACACTACGGCCTGCCTGCTGTATCGCCAGTTGATGAAAAAGGAAGATTCACTGAGAAAGTGAAGCGATTTGAAGGAGTATTTGTTAAGGATGCAGATAAAGAGATAATAGAATTGCTTAAAAAGGAGAATAAGTTATTGAGAGAAGAGACAATAGTACACAGCTATCCTTTATGTTGGAGATGCAAGAGCAAATTAATATTTAGGATGAGCAAACAATGGTATTTTTCGATTGAGCCGATAAAGCAAAAAATGATCGAAGCAAACAAAAAAGTCAACTGGATGCCTGAGTCCGGGAGAGAGATGTTTGCGAACTGGCTTGAGGGTTCTGGAGATTGGTGTATATCGCAGCAGAGGTATTGGGGCATTCCCATGCCTATATGGGTCTGCGACAAGTGCGGTAAAACAGAAGTAATTGGTAGCAAGGAAGAGCTGCTAAAAAAAGCAATTAACGCTCCAAAAGATATTAACGACCTGCATAGGCACAACATAGACAAAATAGAACTCAAATGCGATGAATGTGGAGGGACAATGCATAGAGTAAAAGACATTTTCAATGTGTGGTTTGATTCCGGCATTTCTCCGTGGGCATCTATGGGATACCCATATAAAAATAAGGAGCTGTTCGAAAAATTATTTCCAGTTGATTTAATAAACGAGTCGCAGGACCAGATAAGAGGATGGTTCTATGCTCTAATGTTCTACGGTATAGCTACCTTTGATATCCCTTCATATAAAAATGTTGCAATGATGGGGTGGGTTGTTGATGAAAATGGGGAAAAAATGAGCAAGAGCAGAGGAAATGTAATAAGTGCATTGGAAGGAATAGAAAAGCTAGGAGCAGACACTATACGCCTCTACTTCTCTTTTGAGGTCCCGCCATCTGAAGTGCAGAGATTTAGTTTCTCAAGGGCAAAAGAAGTTAAAAAATCTTTAAATATTTTGCTTAATATTTTGGAATTTTATACAAACTACAGGGGAGAAATCAAACCAGAAGGAATAGAAAATATGAAAGAGTATCCGGTAGAGGACAGATGGATAATTTCAGCAAATAATTCGCTGACTAAAAAAGTTACAAAGCATTTAGAGAATTTCGAATTTCATAAAGCAGGCAGAGAAATAATAAAATTTGTAAATGATAAATTTTCGAGAACATACATTAAATTAGTAAGAGACAGAATGGATATACACTCAAAAGATGAAAGCAAAAGCAAATGTATTAATACGATTAATTATTGTTTGCTTTCAACTGCTAAACTACTCGCCCCTATAACTCCATTTATCTCAGAATATATTTACAGCAAACTTAAGGAGATAGACAATAATTTGAATTTAGAATCGATACATTTTGAACTGTATCCAGAAGCGGATGATACGTTAATAGATTTAGAATTAGAAGAAAAAATGGAGAGGGCGGCAAAAATAATAGAAGCTATTATGAGCGCAAGGCAGAAGGCTAAATTAAGGTTGAGATGGCCAATACCAAGAGCAATAATAAAATTAAATGAAGTGGAAGAACGCCCCTTAGAGGAAGTGGAAGATACTATAAGAAAACTCGCGAATGTTAAAAAAGTCGAAATTGTTAAAGAGCAGGTAGACGAGGAAAAATTTACCAAAGCAGAATTTGAAGGGGGCACGATATTTATAGACAATCAGCTGGATAAGGAATGCGAAGAAGAAGCAATAATAAAAGAAACTACCCGAGCAATCCAAGAGGCAAGGAAGAAAAATGGATTTAAAGTACAGGAGAAAATAAATTTAACTTTAAGGTCAAACGAAAAAATTCAGGAACTTTTTGAGAGAAGGAAGGAAGAAATTGCTAAAACTGTTGGGGCAGAAAAAATAGATATAGGCATACTTAACGGAGAAGTTGAAGCAAACGCAAAATTTGAGAATGTCGAGATAAATGCGCGCTTTAGCAGAGTGAGCAAATGAAAAAATATTTGATAGGTATAATTATAGGAGTGATAGTACTAATATCAATTATTGCAATAATTATAGAATATCCCGCTGGCAAAACAAATGCCAACAAATGCACTTCTTTCAAAAATTGTTCTTTGAGCTTATGCGACTGTAAATGCTACACCAAAGGACAGAGACCAGAAGATGTTGAGAATAAAACGTGCAACACAGATTGTAGAAAAGAATATAACATCGCAGGCTGTAAATGCCAAGCAGAGGAATGTATGCCGGTATATATGAAGTAGTTATTTTTTGCGTTTCGGCGGTTTTGCCTTCGCCTTCTCTATATTTTTAAGCAGTGGTAGCAGCTCTTTGTTAATTATTCTTTTTTTAAGCTCTTTCTGGGGGGCCAGCTTCAACAAGACGTTGAGTTGGTGAGCAAGCTCCTCTACCCTTTTTTGATGCTGCAATATTTGTTTATTTAGCTTCTCTCTTTCTTTTAACAACTTTTCCCTTTCTTTCTTTGCAGAGCGCGCATCCGCTTCGGCCGCATTAAGCGCCTCTTTAAGAGAATCTACCTTGCTCTTATGTTTCTCTAATTCACGAAGTAATTGTTTATTCTTATTTTTTAGATTGCCTAAAACATCTTCAAAAGAAGCTCCGCCAGAGGAAGTAATAGAAATAGAGGTTAGATGAGATAGATATTGGTTTAAATATTTATTGCGCTCCTCCAACTCTTTTATTTTATCTTCAACCGCCTTCTTATTTTCTTTTTTAATATTTTCTATCTCGTCTAAAGCTTGCTTGAAGTTTTGAGTCTTGATTTTTTCCTTCCTGGACCGGAGATATTCCTTTCCTTCTTTTTTAATTAAAGGCACTAATTTTTTTCTTGCAATTTTGTTCATTTTTTTCAGGTCTCCAACTTTTTCAAATAGCTCTCTCAGGTCTCGATTCCTCAATTTCCTCAGGTGAACCACAAAATTGTACTTAAGCCTACCTGCCAAACTTTTTCTTTCGGGCAGGTTAGCTTTGGGATAAGCGCTCTCTATATTAAATCGCCCCAAAACTAAGTCTTCTTTATGCTTCTTAAGAATATTGCGCAACTGTTCATTAGCTCTCATTTCTGATTTTACCAATTTTATGTGCTCTTGAGGTCTAAACATGGTATCAGTAATATAATGGTAAATTACTTATTAATATTTTTCGGAGTTAATGGACTGGGCAGCTAACAAGCCGCTTGCTGCGGCAGTAACAATACCGCGAGAAACTCTTGCCCCATCTCCTATTGCATAGAGTCCCTTCACAGGCGTCTGCATGTCAGCATTTACCGATACTTCTATTGCGTGGAATTTGATCTCGGGGGCATAAAGAAGAGTGCCGGACTGGCTCCAATAATCACTACTTTCATATAACTACACCGACAGCAAACATAACGATTAGGAGCCAGTATTTTTAAATCCTCTTAGAGAGCTTTTTAGAAAACTGTCGAAAATTGCGGGCGTAATTTCCTTTTCACTTTTGAACTTTTCTCTCATTTTTCTATCAAGAAATCTCATAAATGCTACTCCCCGGCCCTCTTTTTTTCTTTCAAATTTTTGAGCTATATATCCCACTTTTTGGCCTACTAAATAGAGGAAAGCATTATGCGCGCTATACGGAATATTTTTCAAAATTTTTAGGCGATTTAAAGTTATAATTAGTTTTGTTTTGAGCGAAGGAGAAAACAGCCTTCTCCTCGCTAAAAAAGTAGTGATGGCGTTGGCAGTAATCTCAGAATTAAGATTTTGACCCATGGCTCTAAAATGATAGAATTCATGAGCTGAAATGGCTTCGAATGGGATTTTGTGTAAAGATATAACGTCCGTTTGATAAAACATATTGCGCCGCACCATGCCATAGTCGGGGTATAACCCCCATTTCTTTATCCTTTCAATTTCCAGTTTTTTGTGTCGAATATTTGGAACTGAATGAGGACCGAAGAAAAAAGGCTCTGCGGCGCTAAAATATCTGGTGTGTTCCATAGCCTCCTCGACTAATCTTTTTCTAATTTCTGGGGATTTGTTTGTAAAATGTGTAAGATACCATTCATATCCTTTCTTTATTCTTTCTTTCTCTTCATCTGAGAGTTCCCTCCCGTAAAGCACATTTTTAAGCGCTTCTGGGGGAATCTCTCTTTTTTTGTAGACCAAAAATCTCACATAGCGCGTTCCAAGTTTTTCAAATTTTTTATATTGGCTTTCACTGAGCGCATCTAAAAATCTCTTTGCAACTTCGGGAGATTTCCTCATCACTGCTCTAAGCGCGATATTTTGCGGCGTTCTTCGGCCTTTCAATTGTTCTAGCTCTACGCGCCTCTTCCCAAATAGTTTCATAAATGTCTATGTTCTTTGCCAAATTTATAGATTTCGCAGAGAGTAGGGCATCTCTAGTTTTTTAAATATTGGAGCATATATTAATGCATGATGGAAAAAAGAGAGTTTGATATTGATAAAGAGAAAAATTTTTCAGAGTGGTACAACACTATAATTTATGCGGCAGATTTGGCAGACAACAGATATAATGTGAAAGGGTTTATAGTCCACAAGCCAAGAGCGATGTTCATCCTAAATAAAATATATGCATTTTTTGAGAGCGAGCTAAAAAAAGATGCTCATGAGCAAGTTCTATTTCCCACGGTTATACCAGAGGAGAATTTAGAAAAAGAAAAAGAACATCTGGAAGGTTTTATCCCGGAGGTATTTTGGATTACAGAAGCCGGCAGTGAAAAATTGGAAAGAAAGCTTTTTCTGAGACCAACAAGCGAAACTGCGTTTTATAAAATGTATTCGCTCTGGCTCAGAGAAGAGTCTCAACTGCCTTTCAAATTCTTTCAGTCCTGCTCTGTATTCCGAAACGAGAAAGAACCTGCACCATTTTTAAGAGGCAAAGAGTTTTTGTGGATAGAGACTCATGATGTTTTTGCAAGCAGCGAGGAGGCGGTCAAACAAGTTAAAAAAGATATGGAAATCACTGAAAAAATTTTTAAAAATAAATTGCAAATTCCGTTCTTAGTTTTTCAAAGACCCTATTGGGACACCTTCCCGGGCGCTGAGAAAACATTTGCATACGATATTCTGATGCCGGATGGAAAAGTGTTGCAAATTGCAACCACGCATCTGCTTGGCCAAAACTTCTCAAAACCGTTCAATATAAAATATAGAAGCAAAAAGGGAGAGGCAAAATATGTCTATCAGACCTGTTTTGGGCCGGGCGTATGGAGGATACTTGCAGCAATAGTGAGTATTCACGGAGATAAAAAGGGGTTAATTTTACCTTCTTCTGTCGCATCACTAAAAGTAATAATTATACCTATTTTTAAAGAAAAAAACAAAAAAGAAGTTTTAAGCAGATGCGCCAAAACAGAAAAATTACTGGAGAAGGAAAGTATATCCGCTAAGGTGGACAGCTCAGAAAAAACCCCCGGATTCAAATTCAACAAATGGGAAATGCTGGGAGTGCCGATAAGAATAGAAATAGGAGAAAAAGAGGTAGCGCAAAAGGAAATGACCGTAGTCTTTAGAGACAACAAGGAGAAAATAAGAGTAAAGGAAGAGGAGATAGTGGGAGCAATAAAAAGAGAACTAAATTCTTTTGACCTGAGGTTGAAAAAAAGGGCAGAAAAATATTTTTCAGAGCACATAATTGAAGCGCATAGCTTGGAAGAAGTTGAAAAAATATTGGATAACAAAGGCATAGCAAAAGTGCCGTTTTGCTCTATTGAAAAAGAGGGAGAAAAATGCGCTGCTGAGCTGCAGGAAAAAACTAGAGCAAAAGTAAGGGGAATAATTGCAGACACAAACACGAGTTCAACTAATTTAACAAAAATAGAAAAAACTAATGAAAAATGCATAATATGCGGAAAGCCAGCTAGATATAAAGTCTACGTAGCCAGGCAGTATTAAACATTTGATTCATTATGCAGTTTTTTGCTTATATAGCCAGCTATCTTATTTCTGAATAGTTTACTATTAAGGCCGGGTACTTCTTTAAGTTTCTTCTTGTTGTAATCGAAATCAGAAGAAAACTCCAATTTCTTAAGTAAGACCTCAGCCGTTTTTCTAATCATAACTCCTTTTACTCTGCCCAATTCAATCTCACCTATATTATTTCACCATTATTCTTTAAATAGTCCCGACCGGATTCGAACCGGCGTCTACAGGTTTCTCCGCAACTTCTTAGAAAGAAGTTGCATCAAGAAGTTCTTCTTTCATTTTTGTTCTTTTTCTCTCCTAGCAACTTCTTAGAAAGAAGTTGCATCAAGAAGTTCTCTGGTGCAGCTCTCTTTTTAAGAGAGGTGCTGGTCCTTTCTTTCTTAAGAAGAAAGAAAGTACTAAGATGTTCCAAAGCAGCTTCTTAGAAAGAAGCTGCATCAAGAAGTTCTTCTTTCATTTTTGTTCTTTTTCTCTCCTGAAGGTCTTCTACAACCCGTTCTTTTTCTCTCCTGAAGGTCTCTTTTTCTTACAAGAAAAAGAGAGCTTCGTCCAAAGCCTGTCATCCTTGGCCACTAGACTACGGGACTATAAATAAAACATGAAGAATAATTTTTTATTCCTACCCATTGTTTCAGCTAATAGTTATGTTTTTATTAATGTTTTAAGTGGTAATAATATGAAAGCAGCGGAGTTAATTTCAAAATTGCTTCTAAAATTGAAAAGTTTTGAAGGCAAAGCAATAGTTATATTAATCGTTGCATTTTTTTCCGCCTTCATGTATGTTGAGCTTGCAAATAAATTTGGACTTTATGGAAAGGTAGCACTACTACTAGTAGCAATTTTTATCCCTCTTTTCGTTTATATGGTGGTTTACTGGCTATGTTTATTCTATGTAAAAAACTCGCTCTCGAAAAAAGCCAAAAATAAAATAGATACTGAGCTTTCATTAGAAGTAATCCGCGCCAGGGTTCTTCATGTGCTTGTAACTAAAAAGATAAAATACTATATACTCTTCTCGGACAAAAACTCGTTGATCATTTTATGCAGAAAACCATTTTTGCTTATCAAAATAGTATCAGAAGCACCAATAGGAATAAAGGGGCTTGCAGGGCAGATTAAAAGCAAAAATAAAATTTATGGTGTTGTTTCAAATACTCCGCTTGCAACATCTATATGGAAATTTATCAGTATAATTCTGAGAGAAGAGCAGCAACCACCCACAAAGAGTATATAAAAAAATAGAAATCAAAAAAATAAAAAAACAGTATTATTTACTTTTGAAAAACCGGTAATTTCTCTCTTTGTGTTTTTTATCAAGCCGGCTGCTTCGCGATACGAAAGCGTACTTACGTCTATTTTCATGCTATCACCAATTAAGTCGGCACCGCTTGTTTAAAAACAAAATGTGGGGGGGAGGTCGCTACCACTGAAATAGTAAAGGAAAATGTATAATAAATTATCTTTCCTTATACCTCCATATGTTTATAAGTAAGCTAAAACTGCACAATTTTAAGTCTTTTAAAAACGCGCAATTGGTATTTAGGGAGGGGTTTAACAGCATAGTTGGGCCTAATGGCAGCGGCAAATCTAATATAGTGGATGCTACCCTTTTTGCTTTTGGAGAAAGTAGCATGAAGCAGCTAAGAGCCAAAAAAGCTTCTGACTTAACATTCAAAAATTCAAAGGTTTCAAGTGTTACCCTTTATTTCGAGAATCCATCACATGTTATAGAAAGAACAATCCAAAGAAAGGGGAATCAAAATTATTACCTTGACGGAAAAAGAGTAAAAAAATATGTTATTGATGATTTTCTCGCAGCTCATAGGCTATCAACCAACAACGTAATTATGCAGGGAGCAGTTCAAAAAATAGTTGAAATGAGCCCAAAAGAAAGAAGGGCGTTGGTGGATGAGGTAGCTAGCGTCGCTGAATACGAGCAGAAGAAAAAAGAAGCGTATGAAAAGCTAAAAGAAGTGGAGGACAAATTAAACAGTGCGTCCGCTATACTCTCAGAAAGAAAAGGATACCTAGAAGAACTGGAAAGAGAAAAGGAAAATGCTGAAAGCTATCTTAAGTTGCAGGAACAGCTCAAAAAAGTAAAAGGGAGTTTAATTTATGGCGACCTGAAAAACACGGAAGACAAGTTAAAAAGTGCGGAGAAGAAAATGGAAGGATTTAGCGAGTCCTCCTCTAAATTAAAAGAAGAAATCAGTAAGTTGGAAGAGAATATCAAGCAAAAACAAAAACAGAAAGATGAGATAAACAAAATAATTTCGGAAAAGGGCCAGAATAGAGAAATAGAACTTCAGAAAGAAATAGATACGCTGAGCAGCAAGATGAGCGAAGGACAAACGATGATAAAGCACGATAAAGAAGAAATAGAAGAAGCAGAAACTAAGCAAAGAGAAGAGGGTATAGAACTGAAAAATATAGAAGAAGAAAGCAGGGCATTAGAAAAGCAAAAAAAGGAAAAGGAGGAGGAGCTTCATAGCGTGCAGGAAATACTAAAAAATAAAAGAAATGAATTAAAAGAAATTACGGAAGCTTCGGAGAAATTCTCGAGTAAATATTTTGAATCTAAAAAGAGAATAGAAGTACTGAATGAAGAAATGATTAAAACTAAGGAAGCCCTCGCTGAGATTCAGGGAGAAATAAGCAAACTTGACGAAGTAAAAAGAGTTAAAAGAGATGAAATTGAAAGGCTAAGAATAGGAAGAGTGGAAGATTATTCTATCCAAAAAAAAGCTATTGAAAACAAAATGAAAGATTTAAAAGGAAATTATGAAAAGCTGGAAAGGGGAATTGAAGAAGATAATAAAAAAATTGAAGAAATAAATGGAAGGATAGGCATATTGGAAGACCTCATTCTGAACGTAAGAGAAGAAATAATGAACCTAAATGCTAGAGTAAAAGCTTATGGAGAAAAAGGAAGCGAAAAAATAAACTTATACAAACAGATAGGGCAGCTTAAAGGAATAAATGGGCCCCTTTACAATTTGTGTAGTTATAGCCAGAAGTATGAGTTAGCTGTCGAGGCCGCACTTGGAAAACGTTTAGATTATTTTATAGCAGAGAGATTTGACGACGGAATTAGAGCAGTAGAATTTCTCAAGAAGAAGGGCGGACAGGCGTCTTTTATTCCATTGGACAAGCTCTATTACATAAACGCGAGAGACAAGAAGCTACTAAGAGAAAAGGGGGCAATAGACTATGTAGTGGACATTTTAAAATTTGACAAAAAATTTTCTAAAGCTTTTGAATATGCATGTGCCAACACGCTTATAGTAGAAAATATCAATGAAGCAAAAAAATTTGCAAATAAAGTAAGGATAGTTACATTAGAAGGAGAAATAGTAGAAAAATCGGGCGTAATAAGCGGCGGTAGGAAAACAGTAATTTTTGATCCGCTTAGAGCAGAAAAAAAAATGGAAGAGTTGAAGGCAAAAATAGAAAAATATAAGGAAGAGAAGCAAAAATTAATAATAGAAGTTGCCGAGCTAAACAAAGGCATTAGAGAAAAAAGAAAAGAAAAGGCAAAGATAGAAATAGAAAGCAAGTCAAAGGAGCTGGAGCTAGAGCACTTAAATAAGAAAGAACTTGAAGATGAGGAGAAAAAATATAATTTGAAGCAGGCTATTGGAAAAGCAATGGAAGAAGTGAAAGAACTTGAAGAGAATATACAGAAAATGGACGAAAAAAGAAATGAATTGGTGCGTAGAATCTCTAAGATAAATGTAGAATTGGTAGACGCGAGGCAATATGTGGACGTAGAAAAAGAAAAAACGCTTGGGATGCAGATAAAGGAGAAAGAAAAAAACTTGTCTGAATTAAAAATCAAAATTGTTGAATTGGAGAGCGAAATAAAATCTTTGGGCAATTCATATGAAATGCGTATTAAACAAATAAAAAATTTGAAGAAAAACCTCGAAGAATCGATGAAAAAAATTGAAGCTAAATCTAAAGAAATTAAAGAGCATAAAGAAAGAATAAAAGAACTCTCCAAGGAGCTGGGTGAGAAAAAGAAAGAGCAGGAGAATATCTCCTCAAGACTCCAATCGCTTTTTAAGCAGAGAGAAGAGATAGACGCTCAAATAACGAAAATTGGAAATGAAAAAGGCAAAAAAGAATTCGAGAAAGAGAAAATAGAAAGAGAACTGCACAAATTAGAAACTGAAAAAGCGTCTTTAGAATCCTCGCTTGCAATATTTAAAGCAGAATTCGAAGAGTTTGAGTCTATAGAAATAATAAACGAAAAAAAAGAGAAGCTATTCGTAGAGAGAAAAGAACTGGAAGGAAAAATCGCAGATTTAGGCGAGGTAAATTTAAGGTCGATAGAAGCGTTTAAAGAAAAAAAGAAACAGTATGAAGCGCAGATTGAACAGGTGCAACAACTCGAGAGAGAAAAGGAAGCAGTTATTGGTTTAATAAATGAAATAGAAACTAAAAAAACAAACACTTTCATGAAAACTTTTGACGTCCTTAATTTAAACTTTAAAAAATTATTTAAACATATTTTTACAGGAGAGGGCTCGCTGGTACTCGAAAACCCAGAACAACCGTTTGAAGGCGGGCTGACTATGGAAATAAAACTTGAAAGAAAACCAATTAAATATCTAGAGCTCATGTCTGGGGGGGAAAAGAGTCTGGTCGCGTTACTTTTTATCCTTGCAATACAAATGTACAATCCTTCTTCAATTTATATATTAGATGAAGCAGACGCCGCTTTAGATCCCGAAAACTCGCGCAAGCTCGCGCTATTATTAAAAAAACTTGCATCAAATAAATCTCAAATTATAGTGATTTCCCACAATCTTGACGTATATAGAAAAGCAGATACATTAATAGGGGTAGCTATGACTAAGGCGGGCTCGCAACTAGTTCATGTTAAACTGGAGCAACAAGGAAAATAAATTAAGACTTCTCTTTCCAAACGGCTGCATATCCACAGAGTTCATCACCACAGCTATAATAAATTAAAAGATTAAAGAATTTCCTTTTTCATGAAATCACTTGTTTGGATAAGTCAAAAGTCCAGCTGCGAGAAAAACTACTGCGATTACAACGTCTAATACAGCAGCGTTCATGATACCGCTGGTAGTTCCATAAATAATATTTTTGGTTGCCTCAATGTCAGATGCACTCATCCCGAGTGCCGCAAGCGAAGATGGATTGTCTGCTAAGGAATTTAGTTTGGACATTGTCGGCCCAAACGTTGCACTTGTGGAAATGTACTGATTCAACTGATAAACAAAGAGAGCGGTAGCACAAAGTCCAATCACGACCATCACTAAACTCATAATTTTTTTATTCAAATTTTACACCCCCTTACTAAATAATAGACTGCATCTTTTTTAACTCGATAGTTTATTTTTTAAGTTTAATTAGCTTGCCTTCCACTTCTTTAAGCAGTTTCTTTATAGCGAAATAAATATCCCAGTCAACAATACTAACCGAGAAATGGCCCCTGAGAAGGTCGACCTGAGCGTTTAACTCAAACTTTTTCTTGCCATGCCCCTCATGAATTGATTTTACATACAGCTTGAAATATTTAATGCTAGATTCGAATTTTGAAAGTGATTTTTCGCAGATATACTGAATAGACTCTTTAAACAGTTTTTCGCCTTTCGGAAGGCCAGAAATCTCTATTTTCATACAACCTAAAGAGAATAGGGAGAAAGAAGTTAAAAACTTTTCTTATATTTGGGGGGCGTTAAGCTCAAGCTATGTGAAATAGGGGAGCGCATTCAATGCTAGTATAGCGAGCGTAATTATACCGATTATCGCAGAATATTTTGCTGCTCTTTTAATGCCGAATTTTTCCCGCAGCTCTTCAAATATTATCCTATGGCCGTCGGTTATAAAGAGCGGGAGAAGATTAATAACTGCTAAGGCAAAGGAAAGTTGAGCTGAGAGGAAGAATATGCGGCCGACAAATGAAAGTATTGCAAAGAAGAATTTGTTAGAAGGTAAAACAACTTCTTTTACAAATATGCCTATTTTCCCCCCCTTACCTAAAATAATTTTTTTAATACCTTCATCAGTTTTTACCAACAGCTCATCGCCCTCTTTCTTATTTTTCAGAATATATGATAAATCTTTTGTATTGTTAATTTGAATTCCATTAACTGAAACAATTAGCTCTCCCTCATGCAATACATTAGAAGCACTGCTATTAGCAACAACATTTTGAATTTGCACACCATTAACCATGCTCGAGGCGAGAAAAGCAAGCGGAAGCATCAGTAAAATAAAAATCGGGAAGAAAATAAGGTTTGCAGTGCTTCCCGCAACAAGCACCTCTCTCCTTGCTTGGATATTTGATTTTTCAAGCTGTTTTTCATCTGGTTCTGTAAATGCACCAACAGGGATGAAGCCGAACAAAAGAGCACCAAACGATTTTAATTTTATTTTCCAGGTTCTTGCAATTACTGCGTGGGCAAGTTCATGCGTAACTGCAATAATTATAATGGCAATTATGGTCTCAAAAAAGGGGAAGCCCGCAGTTCCCGGTATAACTGGTTGGATACCAGCGGGCGTATTTGGGATTGTAAGAATTTTGAAGGCCTGAAATAGAATGAAAAATAAACCAAAGCCAAAAAGACCTCCAACAGCACCGCTGCCAATAACTAAGAACTTTAATGCCCGTACTGAAGGAAGTAAAGAGTATCCCATCAGCACAAAGAAAACAAGAGTGATGAGAGAATATATTGCGTATCTGCGTTTATTCTTGGTCACAAAATAGCCGTAAATTAACCCAAAGCCAGCAACCAAACCAAACTCAACCGCATACTTCCAATATTTCTTCCACTTTTTGGCAACAACATCTACAAAACGTACTCCTTTTTTTGTTCTTATTAGAAGCATGCCGTATTGCTGCTGAAAATTAAACAAATGCTGGAGTATGTAGCTTGCGCTGAGCAGCTCAACCACAGCAAACAACAGCTTTAAAACATTGTCTACTGGGAGGGAGACGGTATAAACAAACAGAACAAAAACTATAGCAAGAAGAAGGTAATATGCCTGTCTTATAATTTTCATATAATCGCGTTAATATAAATGATAAATAAATTGGTGCAGAAAATTTAATAAATATAAACGCTGGATAAGCTTTTGCTATTTGCAACAACCATCAGCTCGGTATTTAAAACACGTAAATCATAGGAGCAATTTCTCTGTGATTTAACCATAGGTTTCAGTAGAATCTCAGGAGGAGAACAACTGCTTTGATCTTTTCAGCGCCTCGATTCCAGGTAGAGGCTTGCCAGTTAAAAACTCTACAAGTGCTCCGCCGGAAAGAGAGATGTGTGAGAATTTGCCTTCCTCAATCCCAATCTGCTCGAGAGCAGTTGAAGAATGCCCTCCGCCCAAGAGGGAAAACGCATCCAAATCTGCGACAAAACTGAACAATTCTTTTGTTCCTTTCATGAACAATGAATTCTCAAAAATTCCTGCGGGCCCTTTGACAAAAATAGTTTTAGCATTTTCTAATATCTCTTTGTATTGAGCTATAGTTTTTTCGCCAATATCGCCTATTAGAACATCTGGCAATTTATCAAGCTCGTACTCCACTCTGCCTGCATTTTCCTCAACGGCAAAATCTACAGGCAAAACAATTTTGTCAGAAAATTTTGTAAGCAACTCTTTCATTTTATCGATCCACCCGGCATAATTCTGGGTAACAAAGCTTCTGTTTGATTCGCTCAACTCCTCTCCTTTTGCAGCTAAAGCTAACTGAGCAATTGCCCCCACAACTAATATTTTATCAACTTTTCCGTTCTCAAGATTCGTCTTCATTAATTCAAAAACCTCATCAATTTTTTTTCCGCCGATTAGATAAACAACAGGGCGCTTAATTTCAGCGATTAATTTTTGTGCTGCGGTATACTCACCCACCAAAACGGGCCCTGCCCCTGACCTCAGAACTAAGGGGAAGCCAACTATGCTCGCTTGAGAACGATGGCAGACTGAAAACGCATCATTGATGTAATAGTCGAAAAAAGGGGCGAGTGCCAAAACCACCTCTCCTTTTGCGTGCTCCTCTGGTGAGAGCTTTGCAGTTTCACTGTCAAGTTTCCTAACATTATCAAGCATCAACACCTCTCCACTTTTCAACTCCTTAATAGCGCTTTTTGCTTTCTCTCCAATCACATCATCAACGAATTTTACTTCCCTTCCTAAGTGTTCTTCAAGAAGTCGTGCATGCTGAGAAAGGTCTGTAAAATCAGCTTTTCCCCTCCTGCTCTGATGCGCTAAAACCACCACGCCTGCACCTTCTTTTAACAACAACTCAACAGTAGATGCATGTGCTTTCATCCTCGGCGAATCTTCAACAATTCCATTTTTAACTGGGGAATTCAAGTCTAACCTTAGCAAAATTTTTTTTTCTTTGAGTTGAAAATCTTTCCATGTATAGAATTCCATGCATTCACTCCTTAACTTTATTTTGTTGGGGAGAATTAAACTCCTTTTGCTTCAATAAGTTCCAGCAAGTCAACCATCCTGTTCGAATAACCCCACTCATTGTCGTACCAGGAAAGCACTTTTACGAAATTGCTCTTTTCTCCCAACACTTTTGTGGATTTTGCGTCGAATATTGAAGATGCAGCATTGCCAACTATATCAGTAGAAACCAGCTCCTCTTCTGTATATTCTAATATTCCGTTCATTTTTCTGTCTGCTGCTTCTCTCATTGCAGTATTAACTTCGTCTATTGTCACCTCCCTTTCAAGCTCTGCGGTCAAATCAACTATTGAACCATCTGAGACCGGGACTCTCATTGCCATCCCATCCATTTTTCCTTGCAACTCGGGGATAACCAGGCCAATTGCCGCAGCCGCGCCAGTAGTTGTTGGGACAATAGATACTGCAGCAGCTCTTGCTCTTCTCAAATCTTTATGTGGTAAATCCAAAATTCTCTGGTCGTTTGTATATGCATGGACAGTGGTCATAAATGCATGTTTAATTTTGAAATCATCGTTCAAAACTTTTGCTATTGGAGCTAAGCAATTTGTTGTACACGAACCCATAGAAATTATTTGATGTTTATTTGGATCGTACAATTCATCGTTGACTCCCAGCACAACAGTCAAATCAACTGGAGATTTCGCAGGCGCAGAGATTACTACCTTTTTCGCTCCTGCTTCAATGTGCTTTACAGCTTCTTCTCTTTTTCTGAATCTCCCTGTGGATTCTACTACTACTTCTACTCCCAACTCCTTCCACGGAAGCGCTGCGGGATCGCGCTCGCTCAAAACTTTAATTTCCTTCCCGTCTATTTTCAAATATCCTTCTCCATATTCAACATCTCCGTCAAAAATCCCGTGAACTGAATCATACTTAAATAGATGAGCAAGAGTTTTTGTATCGGTCAAATCATTAACAGCAACAAAATCCAAATTCGACTTTTTTTTAATCGCAGCCCTCAACACATTTCTACCAATCCTGCCAAAACCATTAATTGCAACTTTCATAATATCACCTTGCAATATATATTAATGGATAATATTTAAAAAAGAAGTAAGGTTAATTAAAAAGGCGATAAGATGCTTGGTAGCGTTCCTATGAGCTTGAAAAATCTCAACCAGAAACTCAAAGATAAAGAAATTTTAAGGTGGGGGCTGATTGCGGAGTTAGATGCTATTAATTTCTACGAGCAGTTAGCTGAGGAAACTAATAATGAGAACATAAAAGTAGTTTTAACAGACATAGCAAATGAAGAAAAAACACATGTTGGAGAATTCTTAGAGATGTTGAAAAAAATGGACGAAAAGCAAGTACAGGAAATAGAGAAAGGAAAGAAAGAAGTTGAAGAATTGACAAAGACATAGACTAAAAAAATATAAAAAAATACAAAATTATTTATTTTAATTTACAAATATAAGAGGAGGTTATATGGAAATAACAAATGGAAAATTTGAAGGTATTATACATATTGCAAGTATAGAAGGGCTATTCATGATGGTGGCAACAGACCAGAGAGGCTCGCTCAAAAAAATGATTAATCCAAAAGACCCAGGTTCAGTAACCCCAGAACAAATGAAGGAAGTTAAAAGAGATTTAATAAAATATTTGGCGGGCAGAGGCACGCAGAATACCGCATCTGGAGTATTAGTTGACCCTCAATTTTCGTACGAGAGAGAATTCCTAAAAAGCTGCGAGATTAAGTCATATGTAGGGATGCTTATGGGAATTGAATCCTCTGGCTATGGCGGACAAGGAGAATACGCTCCAAAGGTAAGTATATTCGATGGCCTGGACGCGGAGGGAGCAGTAGAAAAAATAAAAAAGAGGGGAGGAGCTGCAGTGAAAATGCTTGTTTATTATAGAAAAAATGGACCAACACATGAGCATCAGGAAGAAATGATAAGGAAAGTGGGAGAGGCATGCAAAAAATTTGATATCGCATTCTTGCTTGAACCAGTGGCACACCCAATTGAGGGGGAACCGCATCCAAAAAAAGAACCAGAAAAATTTGCTAAGCTCAAGCCGGATATTGTCATCGAAACCGCCGAAGAGCTGACAAGAGAAGAATACGGAATAGATGTCTTAAAATCAGAATTCCCGCTCAACTTAAAATATGCAAAATCACTCAAACAAGACCCGGACGTAGCATGCAGAAGATTGGATACAGCTTCGAGGACTCCGTGGGTTGTGCTCAGTGCTGGAGTGGATTATCCAGAGTTCAAAGAGAATGTAAAGTATGCAGCGAGAAATGGCGCTTCCGGATTTCTTGCTGGGAGAGCGATATGGAAAGAAGGAGTGATTAACAAAAACTTAGAACAATTTCTAAAAACAACCGGAATAGAAAGATTAAATGAGCTTTCATCAATAGTAAGAGAACACGGAACTCCATGGTATAAAAAATATGCTGAAAGAATCGAAGATGTTGAAGTAATAAGAGGAGAATAATTTTTAGATTTTTAATTTAAGAATTTTAAACTTACGGCGTAAATTTGTAAATTAAGCGAGGCAGGAAAATGAAAATAGGTGTTCTGACAGGCGGGGGAGATGCGCCCGGCCTTAATGCAGCGATAAGAGCGGTAGTTATAAGAGGGATCGAAAAAGGTTATGAAATTGTCGGGATAAGAGATGGATGGAAAGGATTGCTTAGCCCCCCACAAATATTTGAGTTGAAAAGAAAAGATGTTGAAGATATTTATAAAGAGGGTGGAACTATTTTGGGAAGTTCAAGGACAAACCCATTTGCTATCGAAGGCGGCTCAGAGCAAATAATCAAAAATTTAGAAAAATTAGAAATTAACGCATTAATCGCAATGGGCGGCGAGGACACGTTGGGAGTTGCTGCTAAGTTGTATGAAAAAGGAGCGCGTATTGTCGGGGTTCCAAAAACAATTGACAGAGATTTAAATTTCACAGACTACACATTGGGCTTTGATACTGCAACACAAACAGCAACAAATGCTATTGAACGTCTGCATTCAACAGCGAAATCCCATCACAGAATTATTGTTGTTGAACTAATGGGAAGGCAGGCGGGCTGGATTACGTTGATGGCTGGCTTGGCAGGAGGAGCGCATGCAGTACTAATTCCAGAAGTCCCACTTGATTTGGACGGATTATGCGAGAGATTGGTGGAGAGAAAAAAGCAGGGAAAAAGCTATGCAATTATAGCGGTTTCTGAAGGGGTGAAAGTGGATGTTCTGGAAAAGGTGGAGAAAGACGCCTTCGGCCATATCAATTTATCTGAATTGAAAACTGGCGAGAGAATCGCAAAATTAATACAAAAGAAAACAGGCATTGAAACAAGGGCAGTTGTTTTAGGGCATATTCAAAGAAGCGGCGCGCCAACATCAACTGACAGAATATGGGGGACTAGACTGGGAGCTGCTGCAATAGATTTTGTTGATGAAGGTAGGTTTGGGAAGATGGCTGCAGTTAAAGGCGAAGAAATAACGCCAGTTGATTTAAAAAAAGCTACAGAAGGAACAAAAACGGTTAATGCAGAATTATACGAACTTGCAAGAAGCTTTTTTGGGTAGGCTTAATTTCCATAAGCAAAACGTTTAAAAAAATTGGAAAAATTAAGAAATATCTTCATTTCATTTATGTGATAAAATTGTACAAAACCGTCCCATTATTATCGTTGAAAAGAGGAGAGCAAGCAAAGATAGTGGAAATAATGGGCGGCATTACTTCTACGCAGCGGCTTGCTGAAATGGGGCTAACTTCAAACACAAAAATAAAAATTTTGAGAAATAGTAGCTTCAGAGGGCCGGTTGAATTGTACGTTAGGGGATCGAGACTTGTGATTGGAAGGGGGCTTGCTGCAAAAATTTTGGTGAAAATTAATGAAAAAGAAATTGAAGGTGGTTCTGGCAGGTAATGCCAATGTCGGAAAGTCAGTTGTGTTTAATCAATTGACGGGCTTTCATCAGCACATAGGTAACTGGCCCGGAAAAACTATAGAGAAAGCGGAAGGAAAATTGTTTTTTAAAAATTACGAAATAGAAATAATAGACCTGCCGGGCATATACTCGTTTTCGACATTTTCTGAGGAAGAAATAGTTTCAAGAGAATTTATAATCACTGAAAAACCAGATGTAATCATAAATATAATAGATGCTGCAAATCTTGAAAGAAATTTATTCTTCACATTACAGCTTTTAGAGCTGGGAATTCCAACAGTTGTAGGGTTAAATCAAATTGATGTTGCAAAGAAAAACGGAATAAAAATAAATTACAAAAAAATATCCAAAATTTTAGGCGCCCCTGTTGTCCCTATGGTGGCTACTGAAGGGAAAGGAACATACAAATTGATTGAAAAAACAATAGAGGCATATAGAAAAAAGGAAAAACCTGCAACTATAAAATTCGAAAATAGAATAGAGTGCAAAATATCCAAACTGAAAGAGCAACTTTCAGGCAAAAAATTAAGCGACTTTCCCAGGTGGACTGCTATACGATTAATTGAAAATGACAAGAAAATAGTTAGAGAAACAAAAGACAGAAAAATTTTGCAGAAGGCTACGGCATACAGAAAAGAACTGGAAAAAATTTTTCACAAAAAAATAGGACAAATATTCGCAATGGAAAGATACAAACTGGTTGCGGAAATAATAAAGAAAGTACTGAAAAAAGGTAAAACTGCAATATCTCTGGAAGAAAAATTAGATGAACTCACTACTCATCCTGTTTTAGGTTACATTATCATGGCCCTTGTTATAGGAATAATACTTTATACAATATTTAAATTGGGAGATTTGTTTTCGGGATATCTGGAAGAATTTCTAAGTGGCGCGAATATGCTAATTTCTCATTGGGTCAAAAATGTTTGGCTAAGAGAAATAATTTCTTCGGCTTATGAGGGAATAGTAGCAGCGCTGGTGATAGTGCTTCCGTACATCGCACCTTTCTACATATTGTTGGCACTTCTCGAAGATTCGGGGTATCTCGCAAGAATTGCATTTCTTACAGACAATATTATGCACAAGTTAGGTATCCATGGAAAAGCATTCATACCAATGTTTTTAGGCTATGGTTGCAATGTGCCGGCAGTTCTCGCAAGCAGGATAATGGAAACGGAAAGGGAAAAAACAATTACTGCTTTTCTCTCTACTTTAGTTCCGTGCGCTGCAAGAACAGTTATAATACTGGGGCTCGTAGGAAAATTTGTGGGCATAAAATGGGCCTTTGCGCTCTATGCTCTAGATTTAGTAATTATATTTCTAATTGGGAAAACAGTGAATTTTATACTTCCTGGAAAGCCAGTAGGGCTAATAATGGAGATGCCGAGATATCACATACCGCAGATAAAAATAGCTTTAAAGCAGGCGTGGTTCAGAATTAAGGAGTTTATATATATCGCATTTCCTGTAATTATCGCAGTAACAGTCCTTATAAGAATAATGCAAATATTAGGATGGTTAAGAGTAATGTCTGAGCTAATTGGCCCAATAACTGTGGGGTGGTTGCATCTACCAACAATAACAGGGACGCTACTCATATTCGGAATTCTCCGCAAGGAACTTATCCTCGTTATGCTTGCGTCTATATTTAACACAACTAATTTTTCATTGGTACTATCCTCAGTTCAAATGATGGTATTCGCAATAGTTAGTATGCTTTATATTCCATGTGTGGCTACAATAGCGGCTTTGATAAAAGAACTTGGAGTAAAAAAGGCAATAGTAATATCTGTATTTGAAATAGCATTTGCTATCTTTGTGGGCGGAATAGCTGCGATGATATTACCAATTATTTTATAGTTCAACGGACTGAATGATTCTTCACCAATTCAACATACTGTGCTATTAATTGTATTAATTTTTTGTGGTCTGCAAGTGGGTGCGAGTGAATATGAATACGAAAATTATAAACGCCAATTTTTGAACCTGACCGTTTTGAGATGGAATCTTTAATAGTAGAAATTGCATCTGCTAACTCTTTATGTGTTTTTTTAGCTTCCTCTAATTCTTTATCTAAGCGTCTAATATCAAACTCAAGAGAGACGCCCTTCATCTTTAAAAAGTTTTTTGTAATTTCTTTGAAAGTGCTTACTTCTCCAGGAGGACCCATAACATTAAAATGTAAATGGAAAAAAAGATATCCTTCGATGGGCTTTGTTCCGCCCATTTCATTATCGAGATTATAGTGATGCATCGAAAACCTTCCTGAAACTTTGTCATATAGCTCTGGGCTATACTTATAAACTTCTATAAAAGGCTTTTTTAAAGTATTTATGAGGGGGACTTTGTCCTCTTCAGTTATGCTTGGTTTCTTGCTTCTAATCTTTTCATCAGAAAAAATTTGAATATTTCCTGGCTTGCTAACTAGCTTTTCAATATTAGCCAGCATTTTATCACTTGGTCCTGATCTCAACTTTATCAACATATTTTTTTGCAACAGAGGCGAGTTCCTTTAGTTTCTTCTTAGTTGTCTGCCCAACTTTCCTCAGTTCGGGGTCAACTAGTGCTAAATCTGTTCTGAATTGTTGCAACACATACAGATCTGCCCATTTAATATGCTTTGCTATATTCCTGACAATTTCTGGAGAATCATTTAAAGTGGGCACTATTGTGGTGCGCACTTCAACTGTTACCGGTGACCTTTGTAAAAATGCAAGGGACTGTAAAACTCTTGCAATTAACAAATTTTTATCTCCGTCATAGCCGGTAATTTGTTTGTACGCATCGGCTTCCAGTTTTGTTTTTACATCAATAGCTACATAATCAACATATTTCAACAAAGTGCTAAGCTCTCCAGCATAAAAGCCGTTTGTTTCTATTTTCACCAAGAGCCCCTGCTCTTTCAGGCGCTTTGATAGCTCAATAACTGCATTCGCCTGTTGTAATGGTTCCCCCCCAGAAATGACCACCCCCTCAATCTCATCGCTGTGCTTCCTGAAATGCTCCACAAAATAATCAATTGATTTTTCATCACAGTGTTCATCACTGAGAAGCAGAGGAACATAGCAATAGGGACATCTAAATGGGCAGCCGCCTAGCAGAAGGATAGAAGCAGCGTGGTCTGGAAAATCTTTGTCGCTGAAGTCAATAATACTCCCATAGCGCAATTTCATAAACTAATTTCTCTCCCGAATTATTTAAACATTTTCATGTTTTAGGGGGTTGATATTTCCCTACTCTAAAAACATTTACATGCGAACAGTAAACCTATTTGATTGGAGCTATCTGAATTTCGACTTTTATTTTTTTGTCCATTTTCTCTATTTTAAAAATTATTTCAGAGCCTTGCTTAATAGAGTCTATCTGTATTTGTGCTGGTGTTGAGATGCTTTTGCCCCCTATCTGCATAGTCCCCTGCCCGACAGAAAAAGTAGACTTAATCTGATATCCACTATTTCGTAAAACTTTAGCTAAGGAGCCTTCAATTTTCATAAACTCTTCTTTTGACATGTTTTCTTCGGCAGAGTAATTTAACTGAGTATACTCTAATATTTTTTTATAACCTTCAAAAGTTAGTAAAGGAAATTCTTGCTGCAGCATCAGCTCAATTTCTGATTTCAATGTTTGTTCTTTTTCTGTAAGTGCTACTGGAGTTGCCGTCGCTTCTGAGGTCGCATGCGCAGAGACACCCGGAGGTGTGGCGCTCACTTCTTTTCCCTTTGTCCCGAAAACTCCGGACAGGTACAGCGCTGAAAGTGCAGCCACAATAATTACAACAATAGCAAATACAGCGATAAAAATTTTTTTATTTCCATCTACCTCAGGTCCGCTCTCTGGATTGTTAGTGCCCATAAAGGAATAAGCTGTTCAAGCATTTATAATTGTTTTTCCAAGCATTTAGAATTAAAGGACAGAACAGGCGCTCTTTATTAGTGCCAGAAGGTCGTGCTCCTTCTTTTTTACCATTTCTATAGTCTCTTTATGCGAAAGTGGGCGCTTGGAGATGCCTGCAGCATAATTTGTGACAACTATTAAAGTAGAGTATTCTATCCCAACCTCTCGCGAAAGAACACATTCATATGCATTTGTCATATTAACGAGATTTGCCCCCATTGATTTCAACGCTCTGATTTCGGCAGGCGTCTCAAATCTAGGTCCGCGCATAGTCGCTATAATTCCTCCTCTTTTCATATTAATTTTATTTCTCTTTGCCGCTTCAATCAACACCTTGTTCAATTTTTGAGAATAGGGATGCGAAAAATCAGTATGAACTACTTTGCCATCAAAAAAAGTTATTGGAGCAAAAAAACCGATCATGTCCTCGGCGATAACTAAATCCCCTGGCGCATATTTTGAAATCGCACCGCACGCAGCAGTTGCTATAATTTTTTCTACGCCCAATTTTTTAAGTGCCGAGATGTTCGCTTTATAATTTACTCTGTGCGGCGGCAGAGTGTGTTTTTCGCCATGCCGGGCAACAAAAAACACTTCATTTTTTCCTATCTTTCCGCAGTGCACCTTCGCCTTTCCATACTTTGTTGCAACCATTTTTGTTTCAGCATTTTTCAAAAGCGAGTACAAGCCGCTTCCGCCTATCACAGCTATTTTCATTTTTTCACCTCTGCTCTTTTCTTCAGGTTTTCGGCAACTTCCTGCGCCCTCCCAACAACCTTTCTCTCATCAAAAGTCAGTATTTTTCCATCTTTCATCACTAGTTTTCCATTAACTATCAAGTCTGAAACGCATGAGGAATTTGAAGAGTAAATAATGTTAGAAACTAAATTATATTCTGGGTTCATCCTGGAATTTTTCAAATCCAGCAGAACTAAATCAGCCAGCTTTCCTTCCTCAATAGAACCAGCGTTAAATCGCAGGGCCTTTGCTCCGTTTAATGTCGCCATGTCCAGCGCTTTTTGCGCATTTAGCGCAGTTGGGTCATTTGTCAAATATTTTTGCAAAAGGGCAGCCAATTTTGCCTCATAAATAATTGAAAGCGAGTTGTTTGAAGCTGCGCCATCAGTCCCAAGCGAGACGTTTATATTACTGTTCAGCAATTGCTGGACTGGCGAAATGCCAGAAGCAAGCTTCAAATTGCTTGTTGGATTATGCGAAACATTTGTCTGCGTCTCTTTTAGCAGCTTAATATCATTTTTGGATAAATGAACGCAATGTGCTGCTACTGTGTTTTTACCAAGCAGACCAAGAGAGCGCAGATACTCAACTGGAGATTTGCCAGTTCTTTTTTTTATCTCTCTCACCTCCTCTTCTGTCTCACTGAGATGTGTGTGAACCAATACATTATGCTCTTTTGAAAATTTTCTTGCGTATATTAAATTTTTTTCTGAAACAGAATAAGGGGCGTGCGGGCCTATTGAATAATCTACTCTCTCGCTTTTCCATTCGGGTACTTTAAAATTGTAATCTTTAGGATTGCTCAAATCTTCGTCAAGCATAACAAAGGATATATTCGCTCTCAAACCGCTTTCTTCAACTGCCTTTGCAGTAGCCTCCGGAAAGAAATACATATCCAAAAAGGCGGAAATGCCTGAGTGAATCAGTTCGGCAATTCCGAGCATTGAGCCCCAGTAAATATCCTCTTTTTTCATCTGAGCTTCCATCGGCCATATTTCCTTTTCCAGCCACTCTTTCAATTTCAAATCATCTGCATAGCCCCTCAAAATTGCCATTGCTATATGCGTGTGCGTATTGACAAACGAGGGCAAAACTACTTTTCTATGAGCATCTATTGTTTCCGCACTCGGCGCGCGCAGACCTCTGCCGATTTTTGCTATTTTGTTCTTTTCAATCAGAACATCATAATCTCTGAGGATTTGGCGCTTTGAGTTCTGCGTTATAATTGTCGCATTTTTTATGAGCAACATAGAAACATTAAGCAATAATAGTTAAAATATGTTTATTCAGCTTTCATAAATATAGATAAAAAAAGATAGAAATAAAAACAGCAAAAAGCAAATAGCTATATGCCGTACGGAGTGCCAAAGACTGAAGAGGAAAGGATAGAAACACATAAAGCGAAATATGGAGAAGAGTCAGAGCCACCTGCGCAGAGGCAGGGACTTGGAGCGTATAGAAACGCAGGCATAAATTGGACATGGATAATTCTCGCTTTTCTTGCTGGATTTGTTGTATGTATTTTACTGAAAGCTTAGACGCTATTAAAATATAGACCACAAAACTAAATTGTTAAATAAAATGAGCTATCTGGAAAATTTAGAGGTAATTGCAGCTAAAAGAGAAAAAATAAATTGCTGCTCTTTCTTGTCAAAAACTCTGAGCAGCCATACGAAAAACAAATATACTAATGCCCCAAGAGCAACTACTGCCAACACGCCATACCATCTTACATACTGCAAATTAAACAAAGAAATTGCAAAGTACATCAACAAAGACGCAATAAATGATTTAAGCATATAAACAAATTTCATCTTCGTTTTGCAGTAATTTGGAGCAAAGTAATAGGCCAATATGGCAATAAGGAGAAATGAGAATAAAGTAGTCCAGGCGGCAGCTTCAATTCCGTAAATTGGGACAAGCCAAAGATTTAAGATTAAATTAATTGCAGCGCCCAAAAGCAATATTTTTGCATACAATTTTGTTTTGTTTTCAGCTAAAATAACAAGCGCATACAACAAAAATATTCCATAAAATAGAATACCGAGCGATACTATCGGAGCGACAAGACCGCTCTTGGATGCAAATTCTATCGTTGAGATTGAGCGTATAATTGGATGAGAAAGAGCCAACAAACCAAAGAATGCAGGCAGAGAAAATATAATAAAGAGCTTGAATATTCTCGCAACATATTTTTTTATTTCGTTAAACTGTTTTTCATCTCTAAGCTTCGAAAGAGTTGGAAATAATACAAAGTAAATTGCGTATATCACAAGCAGTAAAATAGCACCGGTTTTATAAGCCACAGAATAAATCCCAACATCAGAGGCTCCCTTAAAGAAAGCGATAACGTACCTGTCTCCAACATTTAGTAGCCAATAGCCAAAACCTGCAAAAATAGTTGGAACGCCAAATTTCAGATATTTTTTCATTATTGAGAATTGCGGGTAGGAAATACCAATTTCTGGGAGGACCCAGAAGAGCCAAACAGCAGCAAAAATAACAATCTTAGTTGCAACTAAGAAGAGCAGAACTGGAACAATTGCAAAATTAAACAAAACCATCGCTATTACACCAACAGTTTCAATAATCAGCTGAACTGTGGATATGGAGGTATACAACTTAATCCTCCTTTTTGCTTGCAATAGAGCGGCAATAGAATGATTGAGTACAAGCGAAGCCAACAAAAGCGTAATTATTTTTACAACAACTGCCTGAGCCGCCCCTCCAAAGAAATAAGCCGCAAGGGAGGAAGAAAAAATTAAAATCAATGCCCCGACAAAAATAGAACTCAGAAACATTACTAGAAAAGCAGAATAAAATCCCTTGCTTAATTCTCTTCCTTTTTTAATTGGTAAAAATCTGTTCATCGCAGTTGGAATTCCAAGCGCAACAAATGGAAGAAAAACCCCGAGTGTAACAGTCACCTGCGACCAAACTCCGTAATAGAAAGTCCCCCATATTTTTGAGAGAACAGGCAAGTAGAGCAAACCTCTAAGCTGCATAAGAACATTTAACAAAGTGACTGCTCCGGTACGTTCTAGGAATTTTTTAAATGACATAAAGTAATTAGGGACAGGATTTTAAATATAAAACTACAAATTGAGGTATGTGTTTAGTGCTTTGTGGAATTTTTTTATTTGCTTTTTTACTTTCTTTATTTTCAACCTTTGCTGTTTTGGCTGCTTTTGAAAAAAGAAAATTTTTCATAGTGGATTTAAACAAAGTTCCACAAAAGCTCTCATTGAGAGAGATAAAGAAACTGAAAGAAGAATATTCGGAAAAATTTGCTAAATACAGAGTGGTGAACGGAGGAGGTATAGCAGTGACCTTCTCTCTTCTTGTAACGGCTTTAATTATTATGAGTTTTATAGCAAAAGAAGAACTAATTTACTACTTGGCAGCTATTCTTTCAATTACTCTGATTGCAACTATTGGTATTGTTGAGGATTTTGTTCATATGAAGCAAATTTATAGAGTTTTTCTTCCACTGTTTGCATCACTTCCGCTCATTGCTGTTTTTCATTCTACATTGATTCTAATACCGTTTTTAGGCGTAGTAAATTTTGGTGTTGCATATTCAATAATTTTTATTCCGCTCTGGATAGTTGCCTCCTCAAATTTAGTTAATTTACTGGCAGGGTTTAATGGTTTGGAAGTAGGTATTGGAATAATCGCGGGCATCACTATGGCATTAATTTCCTTTATAGCTGGCTCCCAGATAGGAACATTATTATCAACCGCGCTTGTTGCAGTATGCTTGGGATTCTTAATTTATAACTGGTATCCAGCGAAAATTTTGGGCGGTAACTCGCTCACATATTTAATAGGAGGAGCAATAGGAACTATTTCAATAATTGCAAATGTAGAAGTTGCAGCGATAATATTGATGGGGCCCCAAATTATCGAGTTTTTTCTAAAGGCAAGAAGTAAATTTCAAGCAGAAAATTTCGGGAGGTTGGATAAGAACAAAAATTTAAAATATAACGGAAAAATTTATTCGCTTTCCCATGTACTAATGAAATACTTCAACTTAAATGAGAAACAAATAGTATATTCATTATGGCTAATTCAAATCTTATTTGCTATTTTTTCAATAGCTTTTATTACACTCTAAAATAATATTACCAAACGAGAGAGCAGACCCATAAAACAACAGCCAGGGAAACAAGCAACTGAAGTTTCAGTATAATTTTTACGATATCTTTTTCTTTCACTTTTTTGTATTTGGCTATAAGAAAATAGAGCGAATAAAAATACTCCTTGGCGGGTGGATGAATATACCCTTTGCTGTCAACTTTTCCAAATTTATACTTCGGAGAATATTTGTTAACTATGAAAATAAACAAAAGGAAGTTAAAAATGTAAAGGGAAAGGGAAAGCACGCCAACCAGCTCCATATTCCCAACTATTACCGCGCTTGCTATTACCGTCCCAATCAGCAAAGTTCCGCAGTCTCCAGGAAATATTTTAGCAGGGTACCAATTATATTTGAGGAAAGCGAGCAAAGCACCTAAAAGCGGGGCAAGAATAACTACTGTTTCCATATGTCCAAGTAACAATGCTGCAACTGCAACAGTTAGAACAGCAATGAACCCGTTGCCTGCTTCCAGCCCATTAAAGCCAGCGAGCATATTTGTTAAGTTCGCGGCTGCAGTTATGCCGATTGGAATTAAAATTAGAGCATAGAATATTCCAAAATTTACAGTTCCAATAAGTGGAAAAAACATTGAACTTGTTCCTGCTTCTGTTACCATAAGTGGTATCGCAGCGAAAAGTGGAAGGATGACTTTCACGCTTTGGCGTATAGCAAAAATATCATCTATAATACCTATAAGCTCAACTAAAATTACAGTGGCGATAACTGCAAGTAGGTGATATTGGTCCAGATATGGGATAAAAGGAAGAACAAAGAGAAGTGGTAAAATATAGCCAATAAAAATAGCTAAACCTCCAAGTTCGGGAATTTTGGGGTGTTTAGGTTTGTAAATATCGGGGGCCAAAAATCCTCTCTGTTTAACTTTTCGTATAAGTACAGGAACAGAAAAATAAGCAATTAAAAACGCAAAAAATACTTCCAAAATCACAAGAAAACTCAGATGCATAAATAGCGTACACTTCTAAATTTTAAATATATGCACTCTCTAAAAATAGTGAAATTTGTGTAGCGGAAAATATTTATTAATATGATATTAATATAATATTAGGGGGTTATTATGGTGCAGGCAATTATTAATATAAATAAAAAAGCAAATAGAATTCTGAATATTGTAAAGGCTAAATATGATCTCAAAAATAAATCCGAAGCAATAAATATTGTAACTGAAGAGTATGCAGAGGAGATTTTAGAGCCACAGCTCAGGCCAGAATACATCAAAAAACTAGGGAAAATCAAGAAAGAAAAATCCGTTAAAGTAGGCAGCTTAGGAAACCTAAGAAAGCGATACGAGATGAAATGAGTGTACCGCCTCGAAATCAAACCAGCTCTAGATAAAAAACTTAAAAAGTTATTCGAAAAGAACGCAAAATTATATAAAACAATCATGAAAAAGGTTGAAAAAATTGTGCAAGACCCGTAACACTACAAAAATTTGCGGGCTCCAATGCAGTGCTTCAAAAGAGTACACATAGACAAACATTTTGTATTAATTTTTTCTGTTGACAAAAATACAAAAACAGTTACATTAGTAGATTTTGAGCACCACGATAGAGTATACAAAAAATAATTCAATTTTAAATATATGCGTCCTTCAGAACTTCTTTAGCCAATTTTAGAACTAAAACACCTTCTTCTGCGGTAACTTCTGGCTGTCTTTTATCAGTGATACAACTAATAAAATGCGAAAGTTCGTTTTTTAATGGCTCAACTTCCCTTAGCTCGATATGCTCCCTCACTAAAGAGCCATTTTTCCTCGGAGGATAATAGTACAAATCCTGCGTAATATAATCCAACCACAGGCTTCCTCTCTCTCCGATTGCACCTATATTCCTTATCTTCTTTGGAGAAAGCCAGTCAACATCAACAGAAGCGATCACTCCATCAGAAAATCTCATCAGAGCAAACAAAATATCCTCGTATTTACTGTTGACATTTCTCGCAGTTTCAGCGTAAATTCTCTCGATTTTATTTTTGTCACATTGGGTAATTATGTCTAAATCATGAACTGCTAAATCTATAACCACGCCCACATCCTTTATTCTCGGGGGGAATGGTCCTCTTCTGTGGGAGCGAATGGCATAGAGCTTACCAAGCTTGCCATCTTTAAGCAATTCAATAAATTTCTGAACACCTGGGTTGAAACGTTCTACAAAGCCGACTGTCAAAAGC
>WALN01000063.1 GCA_015522865.1 Microcaldota archaeon | reverse complement strand
CATTTGTTTTCCAATTCCCTCAGCTCTTTCTCCGCTTTGAGCAGCTCCTTAGTTTCAATTTTTCCATAAATTTCGTTTGTTTCAATCCCACATTTTCCCATTTCTTTCACTTTCCCTTCCATATATTTTGTCCATCCCTTTAGCTCCATGAGTTTCTCTGCGTTCTCTAAATGAGTTTCTGCGTCCTCTCCAGAAGCTTTTTTCAGTTCTTCATTTACTTTATTTATCTCCTCAATCAACACAGAGCTGCAATTGCTGCAGCGGAGAACCGGCCAGATTGTCTTTTGCATTTCTTCCACTTTCATTTTAATTTTTTCCTTCCTCTCTGCTTTTATTTTTTCCTCAAGCTCCTTTTTCCTGGTCTCCTCTTTTACTAAGAGCAGCTGCCTGAGCGCGTCTCCAAATTTTCCACCATCTATTTTTTTCCTTATCTCCATTTCTTCCATTTCGGAGAGGTTTGCTTCGAGTTCAGAGTACAAATTCTCAACATCTGTTTGAAATATATCGCATTTAACAATTATTTTCTCCTCCTTTTGCTCGGAATTCTCAAATTTACCCTCGAAATTTACAAACAGAGCATTTCCAACTAATATTTTCTTATTTTTCATTTCTCCAATTATTTCTATGTTTTCCGGTGTGCATGCCAACTTTTCTGAGAACTCAACAACTGCATTTTCTAAAGCAAGCGCTTCGTCTTTGAACTTCACATCATATTCTATAAAATTGTTTGTAACTGAAGCAGAAATTTCTTTTGAGATGGGATGCTCTATTATATAATCTATTGAAATTTTATTTTTTCCTTTGACTGCACGCACTACTATTGCTAGGTCTGTGGCGTTATAATAAGTAGAGATAATTCCCGCCCCGTTAAGCTCGACCCTGGCGTTATTGAGTTTTCTTCTGATAATTACCTCCCCTTCCATTTCACATTTAAATTCAATATTCTCTCTTATTCTGCCTTCCTTCTCATTTGCATAAACTGTTTGGAATTTGTCTGCTGTTGTATGCGCTAAAATTTTAGATGTTCTTACTGTTCCGCTGTACTCTCTGCCCACATCCAAATCACTTATTATTATTTTTCCGTTGGAAAGTTCGAAATTTCCTTCAATCAATTTACTTCCTTCTGGAAAATTTATTTTATCTATTATTATTTTTCCGTTATAACTCAAGCCCGAGTTGTAGGTTTGTATCTCATAGTCGATTGTTGCTGGTTTGTCAAGCTCAACTTCCCCAATTCTCTTTCTGATTTTTAGGTTTTTTTCCAGCTCGCTCTTAATCAGAGCAGGCGCGTTGGAGAAAAGAGATGAAAAAAGTTCATTTAAACTCAATCTCGCGCTTCTTAATTTGCCCATGTATTGTATATTTAGTGTATTGTCTGAGTTGAATATTTCTCCAATCTCCTCCATTTTCAAACGCTGAGATGAGCTCATAAAATTTACATATTTTTTCAGCTCTTCGTATTTTTGAGGCAGTTCTGAAAATTCGCTGATTTCCCTCGACCACAAATAATTATTTTCTTTTTCAGCTTCATCCCCGATCTCATTTATCAAAATAATATTTTCCCCCGCTTTTTTGAGCTGCTCTCTCAGCAGCTCTTCTTTGCTTTTTTCGTAGCTTGCTTCGAGCCCATCTTTCTCAGCTTTTTTAATATTTTCTTTAAGCACATCAAGCGCCCTCTTTGCTTCGCTCTTGGCTATCGATAACTCACCATATTTTTTTATTGCATCTTCAATATCTTTCATTTGCTTTACTCTCTCTATGCGCTCGCCTAAATTCTGCGCCTGCTTTTCTATGGTTAGCTGCGCCTTTTCAACAAAAGGAGAGTTTGGATTTTTTTCAATAAGCGCGCTTAGTTTTTCCTCTTCCTCCGCCTCAATCTTTTCAAATCTCTCCTCGAACTGCTTTCCTTCTTTTTCTGTTTCTTTCACCAAATTAATAGCGCTTTCAAACCTCTCTTTTGCTTTTCTATACTCATTTGTAGAGTCAGTAAGCTTCTCTGCTTTTTGCGCAGCGAAGTGTGCTTTCTCTCCCTCTTCCAACTCTTTCTCTGCTTTTTTCAGCATCTCACTCGGTGCAATCGCTTCCCCGCCGCTCGCTATTCCCCCCGCAGAGACGAAAGCCAATGCGTTTTTATCAATTGTGCTGAAAGCTTTTGCAGATTCGAGCGCGCCTCTTGCTTCCCTCAATTTGGAGGTAGCATTTTGTTTTGCATCTATATTTTCAATTTGCAGATTTTCGATTGCTTTTTTTATTTTCTCATTTAATTCAATTTCTTTTTCTAAAATTGAGTTGCTGCCAGCGCATTTTTCTATCAGTTCTGCGAATTCCGGGAGAGCCCTCCCCTCATCAGCTTCTTCAAAGAGCTTTTGCGCTTTCATGCCCGCATATACTATTCTCCCGCCGAGAGAATCATTGTCGCTCTCAGAATTCTTTAATTTGCTTTCACTTTCTTCAACTTCCTCCAGCACTCCAGCTGCAAATCCAGAGTAATTTTCTCCAACCATTTTTTTTAGTTTTTCAGCGCTTCTTCCGACAACTAATAGCCCTTTCTGAGCAGCTTCTAAAGCATAATTTAAAGAGGCGATGCCGGGTTCTGTACAGTCATGCCCATAAACAGTATAACCGAGCGGGTCTTCTTCGAAACTCCATTTCTGTTTCTCCGCTTCCATCCTTGCTCTGTATGCCTCCACTCTCGCACTTTTTGCCAGCTGAAAGCTCTCTGAAAAATCGGCATTTGCCTGAGGCGAAGTGATGTTCAAATTTTTGAATTGTTCGCAGCTTGTTGGCGTTATATATAAATAGGTCAAATCCGGGCTTTCTCCATAGAGTAGAAAGGAATATTCGCTTAGAGAATACACAAAAGTGAGCAGTAAAACAACAAAAAATACTACACGCTTCATAGAAAATTTAATTCAGAAACATTTTTAATTAGTTGGACAGGAAAATTATTAAATTAATGCAGGCTTAATAGATGCATGGATGTAAATAAGTATTATCTGCTTGTTGTTGGTCTCTTTATGCTATTTGCTGGTTGCATAACACCTGCGGTCTCACCTGCTCCCAGCCCGCATAATGTCTCCCTTCCTACCTCTTCTCCAACTACATGCGCGCAGGTCCAGACATTTGCCATAAACCCAAATAATAATTTATGCTACTCTTTTACAACGCCCTGCGATGTACCAGAAGGTTGGAAAGTTGTCTCCTCCTGCCCAACACCAACGCCGATTGTACAGACAGTTACCACTACTCCCAGTCCAACGCCCACTCTTCCATTACCTACCTCAACACCAACTCCGACCCCTAAATACGGTGTAGATGATGTTACTATGTGCACTTCGCTCTGCATAAGCAATATTAAATTCTGCTCAAACAATGTTGAAGAAGATGGCTTTTGTAATGAAATTAAAAACCCCGTTTATTCTCCTGGAGACACCATTTATCTATACCACGAGATAGGGGGAGCAACGACTAAAAAAATAAATGGAGAGTATACAGAATCAATAACAGATTATCTTACTCTCTACGAATGGAGAAACGGGCAGAAATACGCAGCAATTGGTGGTAGTATTCCATATATTTTCTTCCAGAAAGAGGGAAATATCGGTACCTCAAAAATTGCAAAGATACCAGTCCCAGGTCATTTAGTTATTAGCTCTTTTGAGGGCTACTGGATAAATGGGTTGTATGAAATAGAGTTTAAAGTTAAGGACGGAAATTCCGGAGAAACGCGTTCAGTTTCTGCATTCTTCACCATGAAAAAGAGTTAGCTTTCTGAGAGATTTCGAGAAAGCGGAGATTTTGGATTTCTATTCTAAGATTTTTGGGTAGAATTTTAGCTCTTCTCGGGAAATTTTTGTTTAATATATAGATAAGCATCGAGTGCTGCGAGCGCTCCATCTGACGCTGCAACCACTATCTGCATTCCCTTACCAGTAACATCACCAGCTGCGTACAGGCCCGGAATGTTTGTCCTGCTCCATTTGTCTGCCTTTATAAATTTTCTTTCGTCCATTTCAACTCCCATATTTTCAACCAACTCACTTATTGGCGTGTTCCCTATATTTATAAACAGCCCATCAACTTTGATTTCTTTTCTCTCTTTTGTTTTAACATCCTCAACCACTACTGCTTCCAGTTTGTTTTCTCCTTTTAGCTCCACGACAACTTTATTCAACTCTTTTTTTACTCCTTTTTCATCAATTTTCTCCTGCCATATTTTTTCTCCTCTGAACTCATCTCTTCTGTGGATGATTATTGTTTCTTTTGCTATTTCGCTTAAATAAATCGCAGATTTAAGCGCTGAATCTCCGCCGCCAACAACTGCAACTACTTTGTCCTTAAAGAACGGTGCGTCGCATGTTGTACAATAGCTTACCCCCCTTCCAGCAAATTTTTCCTCATTTGGTAAATTAAGAGCCCTATGCTTCGCTCCTGTTGCTACCACCACTGTTTTGGAGCTTATCACTTCTCCGCCGCCATTGCGTATTTCAAAAAGGTCTCCGTTTTTGCTTATCCTTTCAACCATCCTCTTTTTAATTTCGACTTTTGGGAAGAGCATAAGGTGTTCGGCAAATCTCTTTGCGAGCTCCTCGCCTTCTATCTTTCCAGCAGAGGGGTAATTCAAAATTTCCATTGCTTCGTTTACTGTCCCGCCCATTGCTGCCGGTTCAAATAAAATAGTTTTCATCTCCCTCGCCGCAGCATAAATTGCACATGCAATGCCTGCTGGGCCGCCGCCTATAATTGCTATATCATAAATCATAGATATACTAAAAGTGATAATCTTTAAAATAGTTTTGTAAAGCCCCTCCATGTTCTTGTTTTGCTTTTTTCTTTGGTTTGAGCGGCGATTTCTTTAACTATGGCGATGAAGTTCGTTAAAAAGAGGAGCAGCATATATGGGTATGCTGCCAAGAACAAAATATAGTTTGAAATTTTCTGCTTTTGCCCAAGCTCCTTAGCCCCTAAGAAAAGAAAAATGAATGAAAGGAAAATAAAGAACACAGACGTCAAACCCAACGCTCCGTAGTTGAGGGGGTTTAATGTGTTAATAGTCATCAGAACACCTTTTACTAATGTTGAGGTACTTATAGGAGCAACAAAAAGATTGAAAAAGAACAGCATTATCTGCAGCGCAAAAAAAGCAATAATTCCCCCTTGAACTATTGCAAACGGCAGCGCAATTAACGCAAACCCAATACCGAAGTATTCATACGGATATGTGAGCCATCCCAGCATGCCGTACTTGAAGTTGAAAATAATATCCTTGTGTTTTCTTAGAAGCTGAAGCTTCCCCCTTACCCATCGTGTTCTCTGCTTTAGCAATGCACTGATGCTTTGCGGAGCAACTGTCTTTGCCAGGCAGATACTTATTTTGCTTTTGTATCCCCTTTTCCTTAACATTAAAGAAACGTCCGCATCCTCGCTAAATGTATCCGCAGGGAAATTCCCCACCTTTTTGAGCAGTTTTCTCTTAAAAGCGCAGAAAGTGCCTATGGTGGTTGGTACCGCATTCCATTTGTCTTGTATTATCCTTAAGAACATCGCCTGCAAATATTCAACAACCTGAAATTTCGTGAGTATCCCCCTGTCATTGTGTATAAGGAGAAGGCCGGAGACCGCGGCAGTTCTTTCATCAAATTCTAAAATAAGTTTTTTCAGTCCTTCGGCTGGGATGGATGTATCGCTGTCAATAGTGAATACATATTCTCCAGTAGCTCTTTTCAATGCTTCATTTAAAGACGCTGCTTTTCCAACACTTTTTTTGTGAGTTATAATTTTGACGGGAAATTTTTTTATAATCTCTCCAGTTCTGTCTGTCGAGCCGTCATTAATTACGATTATTTCTCTTTTATTTTTTTGGTAATCTGCATTTAGGACGTGTTCAATAGTTTTTCCGATATTCTTCTCTTCATTTTTCACTGGGATTAGAATTGAGATTTTTGGGAATTTTTTCATTTCCTTTTTTTCTTTTGGAGTTTTTCTAAGCGCATAGAGCAACAGCCACATAATTAGAGTGAGATTGGATGTGCCTACCAAAATAACAAGGGGGAGATCGAACCAGCTAACCATCACTTCACCTTTTTATAAGCTCTCTGTATAGAGCCCTTAACTTCTTTGTGGATTTTTTGATTGAATGATTCATCGCGGTTTTTCTCGCATTTGCCTCAATTCTTCTTTTTTCTCGTTTGTTCAAGTTTAGCGCATAGTTTATTTTCTCAGCGCATTCCTTCGTGTTGAAAGGCTCAAACAAGAATCCGTTTTCCCCTTCTTTTATTAACTCTGGTATCGCAAGAGAATTTGCCCCTATTGGAATTCTTCCAGATGCCATTGCTTCTAATATCACAAGTCCTTGTGTTTCAAATGTTGATGCGGTTACAAACACGTCACTGCTTCTGTAGAGAAATGGAAGTTCTCTTTTTGGAAGGAAATCTGTGAAAATAAAATACTTTTCAAGCTTTTTCTTTTTGACGAGCTGCATGTAGCTTTTGAGCGCGGGCCCTCCGCCCTGCACTACAAACATCACATCATTTTTTTTCAGCACATAAGGGGCTGCTTTTATTATCACGTCAATATTTTTTTCCTTGCTTATTCTCGATGAGATTAGAACTATCTTTTTGCTTTTTGGTATCCCCAGCAACTTTCTCATCAACTCCGCATCTTTTTTTGTGTTGTAAAAATCAGTGTCAACTCCGTTCGAAACAACTTCTATTCTGTTCCTCACCCCCTTCTCAATTAAAATGTTTTTTATTGTTTGTGTTGGCGTTATAACTAAATTGAATGGTCTATAAAATTCCCTGACTGCTTTCCACGCAAGCTTTCCCAAAATTTTCTGTCCGAATTTTGACTTAGTTATAATTTTGCTTGCAAGCGGTATCATTGTATGGAAAGTCCCAACTAATGGGAGCTTGAGTCTCTTTGCAGTTGCAATTGCAGCCAGCCCCATGGAAGCAATTCCATGGCAATGTACTATTTGTATTTTTTTGCTTTTTGCTTTTGATATTGCTCGTATTGGGAAAAGAGCTAGTTTGTATTGTGGGTATGGCGGGATTTTTAGAGCTCTGAAAAGAAAGATCTCTTTGTCTTTGTTTTCATTTATCGCTTTTTCAGTCCCCGGAGCAAAAACATATACTTTATCCCCCCTTTTCTCCAATTCTTCCCTGAAATTTATCATTGACACTACTACCCCATCTATATTTGGCAGCCACGTATCAGAGAAAAAACCAATCCTCATTTTATTTTCACCCTTTGTCCCCTATGCTCCTATTTGTTTGCTCTTTGCATGCTTATTTTATTATCGCAAGAGAGATAAGTGCAAGCACAACTGCTCCGATAAATATAAGTGGAGCAATAATTCTTGCAACAGCAACGATTGAATTCACTGTCGAAATAATTTCTGACTGCCTGTTGCTGCCAAACACTTTTATGTTTATCAGCCTGCTCCCAAAACCTGCGGTGCATTCTTCCGTGTCTCCTTCTGCTTTTCTTACTGCTTCAATAATTTTACGCTTCAGTATTTTTTCAGCTCTTTTGTCTATTGGGTTGTGCACTCTGCTCAAGCTATTTACTGCATGCGTATCTGTAGTTAAAACTTCCACAAAATCAAATTTTTTCTTGAGCTCTGACATGAGCGTTTCATATGTTTTTACTGCGATGTTGTTGGCATCTATTAGCACCAAGGCAGCGCGCTCTTTTCCAATCTCAAAAACAGCAACTTTTAAGCCCGCTCTCCCAACTCCATATGCTTCCCCTATATTCAGCTGTGTCGTCGCAACACCGAGTTTTAAATTTCCACTTGACATTTTTTTCATTTCTTCAACAGTATTTGCATATTCAAAGAATTCCGGGGAGTTTGCATTTACTGCATGATGATTTTCTGCAAAAGAATTGTGGGCTTCCACCAAGAATGCATTTTTCCAGCCCTTCACTTTCATCTGCTCTTCTAACGCGACGCCCGCGCTGTTTTCTATATCATCAGTAGCTGCCGGCGCCCTGCTGAGTATTGTAATTATTGAATCGCCCGCAGTTATTCCTAAAGCTTTTGCAGCATTATGCGCTTCCAATATGCTGCTCCTTTCTGAGAATTTCCTTATTCTTCTTGTGATTTTTAGAGCAGCTTCTGATATTTTCTCATAATCTGAAGCGTAGATAGGATTCAAATTATGCGTTGCGGCGGTATGAAATACAAATGTTTCCGCATTAGTTGCTTTTTTTATTTTCTTAGCTATTAAGTATGGATATTCGCTCCCGCCGATATTTCCAACAGGCCCAAAATGAACAGATGGAATAACGAAAAATGCTTTTGGTGTTCTATTTTTTTTAGATCTAAACTCAACAACATTTATAGGTACTATTGCGTTTTCTCCCATTTCGCTTAGCACATTTTCCAGCCCCTTATCGCGGTGGAGCCACTGAGCTAAAAACAAACTAAATGCCTCGAATCCATTAATTCCCAAATTTCTTTTAGTCGGAGAGTTAACTATAAAGAAGAAGAGAGCAAATGAGAACAGAGCAATAGCAACAGAAACAGCAAACCTAAGTATAAGGAGAAGCGGAGAGCTCGCTTCTATAGAAGCATACCCATGAGAGAGAACCAGGAAGGAGAGATTTAGAGCTGGCTGAAATAGCGATAACATAAAAGCTTTTGGGAATTTATTCAGCACTGCAAGAAGTACTATAAACCACAAAATGAAAATTGCGGTATTTCCGATTATAAAAATACTATTTGATGCGGATTTTAACAAATTTGCAGTTATAGTTGTTATTCCATATATTGCAAGAGAGACATTTGAGAGAATAAGCATCCTTGAGAAGTTTATCTTGAATTCTTTTCTTCCAATAATAGACGCGGCAAGGGCCGCTGCGATTAAAGCAGGTATCGACCCGAGTAAAATCCCATCAGAACTGCCAAAAATCAGGGCGGATGCAAAATTTTCCTTCAGCAGCCCATTTACAAACCAGAACAAGAAACCGATAACCAGAGCAATGGCAACACCAACTCTATAATTTGGAGCTGAAAAAGAATACTTTGTGAGGTTGACTGCTTTTTCTTCTGGCGATGGTATCTCATATTTCTTCTTTTTTCTTATATGTGCCCTTATTTTTTTAAGCTTATTTTTTACAATTTTATACTCGCGTTTTATCTTTTCTTTTACTTCCTTTTTCATATTAATAATAAGTAGCGGATATTTTAAAAAAGAAATTAGCATTTTGCAAAATTACTTAATTTTCTCGCCGATGAATTTTTCTATGAGGTCAGTAGCTTTTTTAAGCATTTCCAGCTCTGGCAGATAAACAGCTCTAAAATGTGATTTTCCACATTCTCCGAATCCAGAACCAAAAACAGTCAAAACCCCTGTTTTCCATAGCAACTCATAAACGAATTCCTTGTCATTTCCAAAAACTCTCTTTAATTTTCCTTCCAGGTCTAATTTTGGAAATATGTAAAATGCCGCCTTTGGCTTTTGCGTTGAAATCCCCTCGATTTCATTGAATCTCTTAAAAAGAAAATCCCTTCTTTCTCTGTATTTTTTATTTACTTCTTTGAAATCAAGCGGCTCTTTTAGAAATAATGCTTCGGATGCTTTTTGTACCGGGGTGTTTGCGCATAGACGAGCTCTTGCAACTTTTGCAACTTCCTCTTTCAGGCGCAGCATCCTGTCATCTGGGTTTGCGAGATACATATAACCTAATCTCCAACCAGTTGCCATATACGATTTTGAAATACCATTAAGGCCGATTATTGGATAGTCGGTTATTTTTGCGGTGCTTGTAAACTTTCCTTCCAAAACGTTGTGGTCGTAGATTTCATCGCTTAAAATAACCAAATCATGCTCTGCGGCTAAATCTGTTATTTGCTTTACTACTTTCTCGCCATAGAGTGCGCCTGTAGGATTGTTTGGATTTATTATAACTATTGCCTTTGTTTTTTCGGTGATTTTACTCCTTATATCCTCAACATCTGGCGCCCATCCTTCTTCTTCTATACATTTATACTCTACTGGTATTGCATCAAATAGTTTTGGATAGGTGATATAAATTGGGTAGGAAGGGCTCGGAACAAGGATCTCGTCTCCTTTTCCAAGCAGGGCCGCAGAAATCATAAAAACTATTTCTGAGACACCATTGCCTATAATTATATTTTCCGGGTCAGTTTCAACGTCATTGAACGCCTTTTCCTTGAATGCGATCGCTTCTCTTGTGCTTCTCTCCCCAATTGAATCCGCATAGTAGTTGTATCCTTCATCAACTGCCTTCTTCAAAGCATCTCTTAATATTTTCGGAGTTTCAAAGTCATACTTCAGCGGATCCCCTATATTTAAGTTGATAATTTCTTTGCCGTTTGATTTAACTTTCTTCGCTTCCTCGACTACATCTCGTATTGCATATTTTATGTACGCGGCCCTTTTGGCAAACATCATAGTAGTGCTTTTATATTTTTTTATTTAAAAAGTTTTACTACGTTAATTGCCAAACTTAAACTGCCTTAGAGCAAGCGGATTGTATCATAATCACCAATATTTTTATATTCTATCTGCATAATTTGAGCATGGGCGACACCTCAACTTCAGATATATGGAGAGGCAACTCCTCAATCGCAGCGGCTTTTGTTTTCTTTCTATTTATACTTATACTCGGGTTTTCTCTTTATGCAATTCTCATAGCATTGGGCGCGGCTATTTTAATTAAGCTACTGCCCTCTCTTCCCGGTCTTAGAGTACATGGATAAATTAAGCTATTCCGTCAATAATCTCCGGCTTGTTTTTCATCACTAATACATTTTCATATCTCAGCCCGTAATTTTTTCTATAGAGTGCAGGTTCTATTGCAAACACAATGTTTCTTTCTATCTTTGCTTTGCTTTTTTCATAAAAGAAAGGCGCCTCATGTATTTCTGTCCCCACACCATGCCCAATTGCATGCGGCAGTTTTTTCAATTTTTTCGAGAGTATTTTCTGCGCGAATTTCTGCACATCTGCTGCGCTCGCCCCAATAGTTATAAAATCAACAATTTCCCAGAATATTTCTTTCAGTATTTCATACTCTCTCTTCTGTTTTTCCCTTAAGTTAAAACACCTGCTTACATCCGCCCAGTATTTTTTGTATCGTACCCCTGCGTCTATCAGCAAATTTTTGTTTTTTGCAGGGACATCTCTTGCGAAGTGATGCGGAAATGAGGAATGTTTCCCAGCTGCCACGATGAAGAAGCCGGGCTCATAGTTTTTTTGCAGGCTCATTTTTTCTACATCATTTTTTATTTCCACTTCGCTTTTTTCTTTGTTCACTTTTTCGATTATTTCCTTTGTTCTTTCATTTGCTTTTCTTATTGCTTCAATTTCCTTGTTTGTTTTTATTGATTTTATTTTTTGCAGCCCACTGCTGAAATTTACAAATTTAGTTTTTTTTGTTTCTTTTTTGAAGCGCTCTAATCTCGCGGCGGAAATTTTTTCTTCATCAACTCCGACTTTTTCAAAATTCTCAACCTGCCTAACTATTGTTTTTCTCGAAAGCGCCCTTAATTTCAATCTTTCTTTTTTTATGAACTCTTCGTACGTCCCTATTGAAAGCGGAGAAATAAAAATTTCTGCTCTGCCTTTTTCCGGGATTAGCATTACTCCATCCTCAATCCCTCCGAGAAAATAAACATCATCAGTTAGAATGCCTCCAACCCCCTCCTTCACCATTTGCTTTTGCGTTTTTCTAATTTTTTCTTTTAAATCCAGAAACATTTTTTCACCACCCCTATTGTTATGAGAAATACCGGGCCAGCGACTGTTTGTATTCTCTCCAGACAATCAACAATGCAGAAATCATTAACCCCAACATTGAAAGCACGAACATTACTACGAACAAGAGCCTGAATCCATAAACTGCTGCCAAAAAGCCACCAACTGCTGCGGAAATTCCTGTTACAATATAGTTCATTGCTTCCCAATCTCCCCATTCAGATGCAAATTTTCCCTTATCCAGATATTTAGAATACAGCCCGTCGTAAGCAGGCGCTTCAACTGCCTCTCCAATACCTAAAATTATTTGCACTATTAGCAAATCTATCGGTGTCTGGATCAATAAATAGCCAAAGAAACCAGTGCTCCTTAGGGCGAATCCAAGCACGACCAACCTTTCCTGATATTTATATCTATCTTCCCATTTACTTATAAGAAATACCAACAGGCCGGCGCAGATTGCAAATGCGCTGTATGCCCCTCCTGCAGTTAATAGATCTCCGCCAATGTTCTTAACAAATACTGCGTAGATGGGACCAAATAACCCGCCGGCTAAGAGAAACAAACCAGATGAAAATAGAAGCACTCTAAGTTCTTTCCGCATATTGCTATAAGGACAATTTCCTATTTATATTTTCTTGAGCGCTATTTGTAATTTTTGAATTCATTCGCTAAATATTTTACCAAGTCCTTTGCCGCAACCAAATCTCTCATATCCAGAAGTTCGCTTGGAGAATGTAGGTAGCGCGTTGGTACTCCAATAGACGCAGTTAGCACGCCTATTTTTGAGTACTGCATCCTGGAAGCGTCTGTTGCTCCGCCTTCAACAACCTCTCTCTGTATAGAAATTTTGTGTTCTTTTGCAACTTCTTCTATCCAGTCAATTAATTTTTTGCTTGCGATATAGCCCCTCCCAGAGCCTTCCATAATTGTTACTGCAGGCCCACCATTCATTTTTATCGGAACTTTATCCTCAGGCACCTCGGGCCCGCCCGAAGCAATAGTAGTGTCAACAGCAATAGCAAAGTCAGGCTCAATCCCGTAGGTTGAAGTCATTGCTCCGAACAAGCCGGTTTCTTCCCTCACAGTTCCAACTAAAATTAATTCGCAATTCGGCTCTCCAATCTCTCTTGCTATTTGTGCTAATATTGCGCAGCCAGCTCTGTTGTCCAACGCCTTTCCAATAACTCTTTCCCCGGCAGCTTCTGAGAATTTTGAGTCATAATTTACAAGCGTGCCTGTTTTTACCCCCAGCTTCTCTGCTTCCTCTTTGCTCTGGGCTCCGATATCTATAAGCAGATGTTCGTGTTCAATAACTTTCTTCAGCTCTTCTTCTTTCATCATATGCGGTGGTTTTATTCCCACAACCCCGGGAATTGTTCCATTATCTGCGTGCACCTTGACTCTTGTATTTGCCAATACCGCGTCATAAATACCGCCAACTTTTGCAAAATGAAGCAGCCCATCTTTTGTAATTGAGGTAATTGCAAGTGCGACCTCGTCCATATGCGCTGCAATCATAACTTTCCTTCCCTTGCCCTTCCTCGCAATTACATTCCCTATTAAATCTCTCTTCACTTCAAAACCATTTTCCTTAAACTCGTTTTCCAAAAACGATGCAACCTGCGCTTCATCTCCAGTTGGGGCATCTAATTCTGACAAATTTTTAAGCAGCTCTTTCATTCTCTCACCTGTTTTTCTCACTCTTTTTAGATTTAAATATATTCGCAATTTATGTTCTGTTAACTTATTGTGGCGAGATGAAAAGTAAAAATTATGAACTTCTACCGCGCTGTTGTTGAAAATAAATATTGTCAGTTGGTTTAATAGTAATTAACTTATCTTAGTGTATCTTCCCAGCTATTGTTCTATTT
>WALN01000062.1 GCA_015522865.1 Microcaldota archaeon | reverse complement strand
TTTAATTAGGGGTGTTAAAGGAAAGAAAGTTGCAGTGGCCATGAGTGGTGGAGTAGATAGCTCTGTTTCCGCATTTTTGCTTAAAGAATCTGGCGCAGATGTTTTTGGCATAACTATGAAAACAATTCCAAACTCGTTTGATGATGTTGAACGGGCCAAAATTGTGGCTGACAAGCTTGGCATTTTGCATTATGTAGTTGATTTAAAAAAACTTTTTGAAAAAAATGTTATAGATTATTTTGTGAAAGAAAGCCTAAAAGGAAAAAATCCTAATCCTTGTGTAAGGTGCAATCAAAAGATTAAATTTGGAGCACTGCTGAGAGAAGCGGAAAAGCTCGGGGCTGAACTCATGGCAACTGGACATTACGCAAGGCTTTCAAAAGCACATGGGGGAATAATTTTGAAGCGCCCAGTCGATGTTAAAAAAGACCAGTCTTATGTCATGTCAATGCTTCCGAAAGAAGTATTTTCAAAATTGATTTTTCCCCTTGGGAACTTGACAAAAGACGAAGTCAAGGTAATAGCAAAGGAAAATGGCATTTCTGGATTTGGCAGAAAGGAAAGCAATGACTTGTGTTTTTTGGATGCTGAAAAAGGGGATTTCATAGAAAAACACCTTGGGAAAAAATTGAAACCTGGCAATATTATTGACAAGGAAGGCAATATTCTTGGCAGGCACAAGGGCGTTGTCCATTACACTATTGGGCAGAGGAAAGGGATTGGGTTAAAAAGCAAAAAAAAGTATTATATCAAGGAAATTCACGCCTGTAAAAACGAAGTTGTTGTCGGAGAAAAAGAGGATTTGTATTTGGGTCATTTTTACATTGAAAATTCAAATTGGGTTTCAATTGAAAAACCGAAAAATCCATTAAAGGCCGAAGTTATAATAAGGAACAAAATGAAACCTGTCAAAGCGACTATATCCCCTCAAAGGGAAAAAATCAAAGTTGTGCCTGAAAAGCCGGTTTGGGCTGTGTCGCCTGGACAGATAGCCGTTTTCATTAAGAAAGATGTTGTGCTTGGGGGTGGATGGATAGCATGAATATACCTTCGAGAGAAAAGTGCATGGAACTTCTGAAAAAGTATAATGTTCCAGATAACATAATCAACCATTCGGTTTTTGTCAGCAAAATCGCAGTTTATCTTGCGAAGAAGTTGAAGCGCGCCGGAAAGAAAATTGATATAAGTTTGGTTGAAGCTGGAGCACTATTGCATGACATTGCAAAATACAAGTCAATATTGGAAGATAACGAATATTCTCATGGCGACATGGCTGAGAAAATTCTTCTAGAAGAAGGTTATCCTGAAGTTGGTGAGATTGCCAAAATGCACCGGCTTGACAGGGCAAAGGAATTGAAAACTTGGGAGGAAAAAGTTGTGTACTATGCAGACAAGAGGGTGCTTCACAGGAAGCTGGTAAGCCTCAAAGAGCGATATGAAGATTTGAAAAAGAGATATAAAGTTCCAAAAGAAAAAAGATATCCTCTTAAGCCTTTGCTTGAATTGGAAAAGGAAATTTTTGATGCAATTGGAGAATCGCCCGAACAATTAAAAGAGGAAATTGAAAATGCAGATTAAAGACGCTGCTGAAAGAGAAATGAAAAGGATGAAAGAAATATTTAACAATATTGAAGTCGCAAATGATAAGAAAGCAGATGAATTTTATTCTTTTGCGGAGAACTATTTCAAGGATGGCAAATATTTTTTTGAAAAAGAAAAGTATGTGGAATCCTTTGAAGCATTTATAATATCCTGGGCATATGTTGATGCCGGGCTTAAACTAGATTTTTTCAAAGTTGATAAAAAACTTAGAAAATATTTTACATCTTGATTTTTTGCGTAATAAATTAAATTTGTTATTGTATCAAATGCTAATTAGGACACCAAAATAGATAAAGCTTCTTCGCAGGGCCAGTATATTGCTCCTTCATTTTCTTCTTTTCTTTCCAAGAACCCTGCCATGTATAAATAAGAAAGTACAGAAGCAGTTTTCCATTTTTCTTTCGAGCTTACGAGCTCACGAGCAGAAATCCCTTTGCCTTTTTTCTTGTATAATTCAATCAATTCTCCAAATGCTTCCCCTTCAGATATACCAATTTCCGCTTCCGCTTTAGGCAAGTAAATTGTTTCCCCATCTTTTTCTTCTTTCTCTAAAATTCCTATTTCACACAATTTAGAAAGCCTCTCTTTTGGATTTGTATAACCGACAAGCTCAGAGACAGAAACACCTCTATTCACATTTTTATATACTTCAATTACTTTTCTTAATAATCCTCCAGAATATGCTTCTATATCTACTCTAAAATTCCCTTTTGTATCTTCTTTAATTTCCGCTTTAGGCAAGTAAATTGTTTCTCCATCTTTTTCTTCTTTCTCTAAAATTCCTACCTCGCACAGTCTAGAAAGTTTCTCAGAATACCACTCTTCATTGTGTGGATTTAGGTTTAGATTTGCATAATTAATGAGCTCAAGAGCAGAAATACCTTTATCTTTCTTTTTGTACAGTTCAATTAGTTTTTCCAATACTTCCCTTCCCTTTGGAGAAAGTTCTTCCAGTCTTTCTTTTAGTGTTATATGATAGTCTGGAAATACAATATTATACTCAGATGGCTCATAAAAATTTGAGGGAATTGCTCCCGCATAAGTTTGCTCTATATTATTAATCTTTTCTTCTAACTCTTCTTCTAACTCCCTTATTTCTCCTCCTAACTCTTCACCCATCTTTTCCAACTCATGATAAATTTGTCCAAGCAGGAGGGTTGTCTCATCAGAATCGCTTTTAGTTTCTTTAGATGCCATATTACTACCCTATAGAGATAAGGATGTTTTTTTATTTAAATCTTTCTATCCCATCTTTTGATTTGTACTCTTTGTAAAGATGTTCAACTCGTTTTCGTGTTACATAATTCTTGTGGTGCTTGAAGCCGCCGCCCATGCTGAAGGGTATGTGAAGCAGTTCATGAATTATCACTTTTTCTTTTTCATTTTCTGGCAAATTGTCATAATTCTCTGAGATGACTTCGATGATGTATTTCCCTTTAGTTCCTAATGACTTTTGCCAGATTTTAGAGAGAGCATGGCATCTTGCTATGGTTCTTTTTGCTTTTGAGCCCCTGCTTCTGACACAGCTCAATCTCTCTAAGTCTATGTGATTCATATTCAATTTTAGAATAATGTCTTTTGCTTTTGATTCAATATCTTCTGCAGAAAAATATCTTATCATTGTTTACTTCACAATTATTTTCCCTGTAAATCCCGGATAGAATTCGGATGAATAAACATAAATTCCTGTTTCATCAAAAGTGTGAGTGTACTTTTCATTATAGTGGAGGATGCCACTTTCAAAGTTCGAGCCGGAAATTTTGTTGTTCACATTGTCTTCATTCACCCATGTAACTTTCCCCCCTTTTTGGATTGTTATCTCTTCTGGAATGAACATTTTGTCTTTTATCTGTATAGTATTTGTGCCTAGCTGTTCTTTTGTTCCGAACATTTTCACTCTCTCAGAGGGCGGCACCATAATGGTATAAACTATGAAGAAAGCTATGAGTGCGAAGATTATAATAGGAACTCCTATTGCTGTTTGCTTTGCCATGTATTAAATTAAGCCTTACTAATATAAAAAATTAATTACATTTCTACTTGAGCCATAATATCTCTTATTTTTTTTGAAGAATACCCAAGAGACGGATAGAAAATCAGCAGGTTTGTTTTTCCTTCGAATTTGCCTATGAACTTGTTTTCAAGCACTATGGCTTTTGCGTTTTCCCTTTTTGCGATATCAATAATTTTTTCAATGGAAAATTTTTTCATGTCATAATAAGCCAGCTCGTCTTCAAAGTAGTAATACTTCTTTTCAAATTTTTTGGCGAATGCCCTTGTGCTTTTGTCGATTCCAACAAGCGCAACCTCGCAGCCTCTTCTTGCCATAGCCCATGCGTTGAGCCACGATTCTTTTTTGTCGGAAAGCACACATAAAACTTTTCCCTGAGCGCCTATTGGAAGCCCGCCCCATCCTTTGTAGAATTCTGAAAAGGCGAAAGTCTGCTTTTTGTTTAGCTCAAAGCAGATGTTCAAGTCGTAATTCTTGAGCTTCACTTTTGCACCAGTTTTCTCGATGACATATTTCCCAATTTGCGCGCTTATCTCCATTGAAGTAAGCGGAAATTCTTTGGATACCCTTCTTGTTGAAATTCTGAAGGTTTTTGCTCCGCTTTTTTTGTACAATTTGACAGCCATTTTTTTCATTTTGTCCAAATCTGTGGCCATCACATAAGACGGGGAATATGAGACTATGCCGAATACATTTTTCAAGAGCTTCAGCGCCTTGCTCAATGGATTGCACCATATATATGTCCTTGCCCCGCGCTGCTTTATCTTTTCAAGATTTACGCCGTTCTCCAGCAGCATTCGGGATATGTTGTCTACAAGCCTTTTTTCAAACTCGCGCCTAACCCAGTAAGTTTTCAATCCTATTTCGCCGTACCTTACAATTATCGCTTTTTCCATTTTTTCCCAACAAACCATTTTATGCTGTATGCCATGCTTGAAATTAGCAGCAGTGAAACTATTATGTTGAATATAAAAAATTCGCTCGGCACTTGGGAGTCTGAAGAAAGAAAAGTTACTGATGCAAAGAAGATTATCCATACCAAGACAAGGGTTGTTGATGAGCTGAACAAAATCATAATCATTTTATCCTTTTCAGTTGGATTTTTCCCTTTCGAAAAAATTTTTTTGAGTTCCATAATATCTTATGATGATGTGGTTTTAAAATTCTTGTGGTAGATAAATTTTTAAATATTAATAATCAATTTGAGTTATACAATATAATCAAAAAGGGGGCGTAATATGAGTGAAAAGAAAAAGAAGATAACTATAAAAATTTCTAAGTTGCAGCTGTTTCAAATTATTAGCGTAGCTTTAGCAGTTATACTAGTAGTTGTTTTTGCATCCGGAATGGGCAGCGGCGCAGTCGTGTGGAATGTAAACTCTGTCGGGCAGAAAACAGCCAAAATAATTAACGACAAGTTTTTGCCGCCTGGCGTCGTGGCGACATATGTAAACGGAACTGTCCAAAGCGGGATATATAAAATTTTAATTGATGTGCAGGGACAAGGAAAAGAACAGAAAAGCTATGTCTATGTAAGCGGAGACAGCAGTATATTGTTTCCGACTGCGATAGAACTTTCTAAGCTCAATATGAAAGCTCAGCCGCCAGCAAATCAGCCGCCTGCGCAGCAGCAAGCTAATGTCACAAAAAGCGACAAGCCGAATGTCGAGCTATTTGTAATGAGTTATTGTCCTTTCGGAACGCAGATTGAAAAAGGCATTATACCTGTAGTAAATGCCTTGGGTGACAAGATTGATTTCAGCGTGAAATTCTGCGACTATTCCATGCACGGCGAAAAGGAATTGAAGGAGAATTTGCTTCAGGTATGTATACAGCAGGATTACAAGGACAAATATTTGGATTATCTTGAATGCTTCTTGAATGCAAGCGATTCTGCAAGCTGTGTTGAAAAAATGGGCTTTGACAATGCAACATTGACAAACTGCGTAGACAATCTTGACAAGGAGTACAACGTTACTGCTATGTTCAATGACAAAAGCACATGGCTAAGCGGCAGATATCCTTTGTTCAATGTGTTCAAATCAGAAAATGACCTTTATGGCGTGCAGGGTTCTCCAACATTAGTTATAAACGGCGTCAAAGTTCAGAGTGGAAGGGATTCTGCAAGCTTGATGGCTACAATATGTTCCGCGTTTAATAATGCACCGGAAGAGTGCAATGCAAACATGTCATCCACAGCACCATCTGCAGGATTTGGGTACACCAATAGCGGAAGCGGCTCAGGCAGCGGAAGTTGCAGCTAATTTTTCTTTTTTATTTTTTAATATTTTTAATAAAGAAATGTCATTCTTCACTTTTGATTATCTTTACCGGGCTTTTTCCCCATATATAGTTGATGTTCCTGTTGTCAAGCTCTTTCTTCCATTTCATTAAATCCATATCATTTGGCTCGAATATCAAAACCGTTTCATTTGTTTCAGCGTAAATCCTTAAAACATTTCCTTTGTCGCTTGTGTCGAGGTTTATGTAGAATTTTGGATTTTCAAGACCTTTAAATTCCCTTTCAAATTCATTCCAGTCATAAATTATTTTGGCTTCCATACCTTTCAGAATACATTTGTTATTAATAACTTTAGTGGAAATAATGGACAACGCTCCTCAAACTTGAAATACATGAAAATACACTTCTTCTTTTATGAAGTGTTATGTTGACACTTCGATTTGGAGGGATTTCTATGAAGACAGAAAAGATAAATTTCGTCCGCTTGGCGAGTTTGCTTTTGAATTTTTTAAAATGGTCAAGATAAATCAAGCGAAAATTCTTTATTCAGATTTTATTATTAAGGAATTGTTAGTTGGTTACAGCAATAAAAACATTGAAGAGATGTTTGAGTTTTTAACTGAAGGGGATATCTTAGAAAAAGTGAAGATAAAAAAGAGGCAGATAATAACGCGATAGTTGTAGCTAGGGATAAACACTTTGATAAACTTAAAAAAATTGTCCCTGTCAAAAAGCCAGAAGAGATAATTTAACTTCTTAGATATTCTTTTGCGATTTTTTCTCTAATTTCATGCAAACGTCTGTCACTCACTTTAATCTCAGAAGCTCCTTTAAACCTCTTTAGTCCTCTCATAAAAATCTCAGTTTCAAGCTCTTTAAGTTTGTCTCTTATTGCTTCCCTTATAAATTCTGTCTTTGTGTCATAATGAAACATCTTTGACAGTTTTTTAATTGTCATTAAAGTGCTTTTTTGCAATTTTAAGCTGACTGTTTCCATAATATTATGTAATACTAAGTATTATTTAAATATTTCTATAAATTGTTGGGATAAGCGGGCGGGGAGAGTCGAACTCCCGTCTTCCGGTGTCTGTATATCATTGCATATCATTATATATGCTCATAACACCAATTCTGCAGCCGGATGCAATCGGCCCAATAAAAATCAGTTAGCCGTTCTGCCACGCCCGCTTAAATCTTTCAATGAAAAGTTTGTTTAAATTCTTTTCCTAACTCTTGTACCTTTTGGAGTGTCTTGAATTTCCCACCCCAATTTGCGGATTTTTTTTCGTATCTCGTCTGATTTTGCAAAATCCTTTTCTTTTCTTGCATCTTCTCTTTCTTCAACAAGCTTTTTTATCTTTTCAGGCAATTCAGCCTTTTCATGTTTAAGTATGCCGAGTACGCTGTCAAACTGCATCATAATCTCTTTGGTTTCTCTTGCATTTTTCTCATTAAAGTTTTCTTCTGCGATTGTTTTGTTGATTTTTGAGGTAAATTCATGTATTACTGAAATTGCCAGGGGCATGTTCAAATCGTCGTCCATTGCTTTCTCAAATTTTTCTTTTGCGTCCTTGACTGTCTCTGCTATGTATGGGTTGAATGTTCCGCCTTTTATTTCTTCGAGTTTTTCTACAAATTCAAGCATGTGGCTGACTGTCTTTTCTGCATCCTTTAATGATTCGAATGTGAAATTCAGCGGCGAGCGGTAGTGTACGTTCATTAAAACATATCTAACTGCTTTTGGGGAGTATCCTTTTGATAGCACATCTCGGAGAGTGTAAAAGTTGTTGTATCTTTTCGACATCTTTTTTCCTTCTACAAGCACCCATTCGTTGTGGAACCAATATCTAACAAATTGCTTTCCGGTGGCGGCTTCGCTTTGCGCAATTTCATTCTCGTGGTGGGGAAAAATTAAGTCAATTCCGCCGGCATGTATGTCCAAAGTTTCCCCCAAATATTTCATGCTCATTGCGGAGCATTCAATGTGCCATCCTGGGCGCCCTTTAATTGTTTCCTCATTTCCATTGATTTTGAATTTGGCGTTCCAGAAAACATCGCCGTCTTCTTTTGTCCATGCCTTCCAAAGAGCAAAATCGTTTACCTCATCTTTTTCATATTCATCCTGTTTGACTATTGGGCAGGTCCTTAATTTTGAAATTTTTATGCCTGAAAGCTTCCCATAATTCTTGAACTTTGAGATGTCATAATATATTGAATTATCTTCTCCCTTGTACGCGAATCCTTTGTCAATTAAATTTTGAATAAGTTTTACCATATCCTCTATGTGCTCTGTTGCTTTTGCATAAATATCTGCGGGTAAAATGTTAAGCTTTTTTGAATCCTCAAAAAATGCTTTTGTGTATTTTTCTGTGAATTCTTTTAAAGAAATTCCTTCCTTTTTTGAATTTTTAATTGTCTTGTCGTCGACATCCGTCAGGTTCATTACATGCTTTACTTTATATCCTTTGTAAATCAAGTATCTTTTGAGTATGTCCTGCGAAATGTAGCTTCGAAAGTTTCCTATGTGGGCAAAATTATAAACTGTCGGTCCGCAAGTGTACATCTTTACTAATTTGTCTTCAAGCGGTTTGAACGTTTCTTTTTTCCTTCCAAGCGTGTTAAATAAAACTAGCATTTAATCACCTCCAAAATTAAAAAGTTGGGTACTAAAATACCTTTCTGCACTATCTGGCAGGACTGTTAATACAATCCCTTTTAGTTTTCTTGCCGCAAACACATTTGCTCCAGAAGAAATGCCAACTGCAATTCCTTCCTTTCTTGCGATTTCTCTTGCGGTTCTTATTGCATCCTCGCTCCTTACTTTTACAATTTCATCTGTTCTTATTTTTTTTAGTAATGGGGTTTTAACATTGTCACCTATACCTTCAATTTTGTGATTTTTTTCCTTTGGAAATACTCCAACTATTTTAATGTTCGGGAACCTTTCTTTTAGTGCCTTTCCTATTCCTGCCAAAGTTCCTCCTGTTCCAACTCCTGCGACAAAGTAATCAACTCTATTGAATTTTTTTGCGATTTTTTTTCCAGCTTTATAGTGAGCCAAAAAGTTTGCTTCATTTCCAAACTGATTTAAAAATACTCCATTAATTTTTCTTGCTAATCTTTTTGCAATTTCTTTTGCTTTCTTCATATTTTTTGCAATGATAATTTTTGCCCCAAATAGTTTTATCAATTTTTTTCTTTCTTCACTAACTCCATCCTGCATAACTATTGTTACTTTCTTGTTTAATCTTGCTCCAATAGCAGCAACAGAAATTCCTGTATTACCCGATGTTGCTTCTACAATTGTGTCCTCTTTGATGTTTTTTAGCATTTCATATGCAACTTTATCTTTTATGCTACCTGTTAAATTAAATCTCTCAATACTGGCAAATAAGTTTTTAGAAATCGTTTTTAATTCAATAATTTTTGAGTTGTCTACTAAGGCAAACTAAACCACCTGATTTCATAATTTCACCTCCAAGAGCTTTCTTTTTAAGAAAAATTCCTCTAGAAAAATCTTTAGAATTAGCCGCAGAGATAATCGCCTTTCATACTTTTCACTACTTTTTACTAGTATTTAAATTTTAAGGTTCTGGTGGCCAGCCAAAAAGTGAGTTTAAGTGCCTTCTGATTATCTTGTTCTTTAGAGAAATTATCAGTATTAATGCCACAACTGCAAGCACAATCCACATCCAGTACACACTTAATTCATAAGGTATTTCCATAAGAAATCAAAGCAAGCACTCAATTAAAAACATAACGTTATCTTGGTTTAGCATATGTTCTCTTTGGAGAAAAGTGCTTTTAGAAGGATCGTTGGACTGTTTGTTTAACTTTTTAGCTGTTGTAAATTTCTCCGAAAGTTTTGCCTTCCTCGTCGAGGTATTCTGAATTAATCACATTGTACATGATATCCATTAAGATTTTCCATGAATATATAGGTGCTATGTTAAATCTCTTATCTGTTTCTTCTTGTTTAAATCGTTCGGCTTCGTCCAGTGTTTCCCTTAGAAGGTCGCTTTTGTAGTTACTTACACTATTCTCTAACACCTCTTTGATTTTGTCCTCTTTTACGAATTCATAATGGCTAAGAGGGGTATGGATGAAATTGTAAAAAATTCCAAACTTTTTACCATTGATTAAATATCTAAATCCTGATTCCATTTTAGCTAAACCTTCTAGTATCCCTTCAAGTTCGTCGCCTATTTTGTCTTTAGTATACACCTGTGATACAATCTTGTCTACATGATTTTCATCAAATGTTTTCTGGATTATGTCAGATATCTCTTTTTTGTAAAATACGTGGTCGCCATTCAATTTCTCTTTGGATAATCTTATTAGATTTGATGAATAGAACGCCTTGGAAAAATAAGTTAGAGACTCATATGCTGCTCTGGATAATGGAACTAACAAGTATTCCTCATGTATTCCTGTCTTTTTTGCGTATTTTTCTGCTTCTTCTAAAATCAAATTGTATATCTCCAGAGTGTTCCACTTTTCATCATGTTCTTCCAGGTCATTAACTAACATCTCAACTGCTTTCTTGTTGGTCAAGTAGATTATTGGATCAAACATATCAGCGTTGTAAATTTTGTTGGACAATTCTTGGCGGGTTTCAATATTCTTATCCCTTTGTAGGATGTTATATTGTCTTTCCAATTGGTCATATTTTAATCTTAAATTCTCTACTTCAGATGTAAGATTTTCTAATTTTTCTTCAAGTTTGCTCTTTTTTGAAGATGATTTACTAAATATTCTCATTCTTTTTACTACTAAATAATG
>WALN01000061.1 GCA_015522865.1 Microcaldota archaeon | reverse complement strand
CTGCCATTAAAACCACTTCAACTTTATTAAGATTTTTTCCTTTAATAACTTAACGGTTTGTAAAAACAGTTCAGATTTTTAAAATATTCGAGGTAATAAATTTATGAATGTGAAAATAGGCAACATACTCGTTATTATTTTTTTAATAGTAGTAATTTTCTTCTCTTATTCTGATTTTAATAAAACAACGTCAAAAGGAAAACATTGGATGGACCCTGTAGTGAGTAAGGAAGAAATTGCGGCAATAAACTGGGTAAAGAACAACACCGCAGAAAGGACTACGTTTGCAGCCTGTATCTTTGGGGGAGAGCTAATAATGGGGTTAAGCTTGAGAGAAGGGACAGAGGGCGGGGACTGGTCTATTGTTAAAAATCCAGTAGAGCGCATGAGCGAGATAAATGAGATGTTTGCAAAAGCCACTTCTGAAAGAGCATATGAAATTGCAAGAAAATATGGAGCAAAATACGTGTGGCTCCCTAATAGAAGTATATTCTGTGGCTATAAGTGGTTTTACCCCAGTAGACAAAAATTTGAAAATAAAAAATATTTTAAAAAAGTTTTTGATAATGGCGTTGCTATATACGAAGTAAATGAGGTTGAAAAATGAAAAGCGAAACAAAAATATATATTTTAATTCTATTGGCTATAGTTCTCTCTATTTACTCTCATTCTATGGTGTGGGAAAAATACATCATGCCCACATATGGGAACGCAAACATACATGTCGCGAGTATACGACATACAATAGAGCACCAACATTATCCAATAGTCGACTATTCATATGGCGGTGGTATAGCAAACCTCTACGTGCCAGCATACAGATTTGTTATAGCTGAACTATGTGTGCTAACAGGAAGCTCCATAGATTTTATGAGTAGAGCGATAGTAATGTTGTTTGCGTTTCTCCTGCCTATTGGCTTCTTTCTGCTTGCGAGAAAAATATGGGACGAAAAAGCAGGTATATTCGCCGCTTTTTTTGTGAGCATTGTTCCTGAGCTGTTTCCGTATACTGTAAGGCCCCTTCCCCAATCTTTGGGTATGGTGCTATTGCCAATAGTTTTTTACTCAATAATTTCAGAGCATAAAACTGCGCTATGGTTGGCGTTTTTTGTCGCTTTAGTACATCAGGAGGCGGCGGTATTTCTGGCTTTTGTTGCTGGGGGATACGTAGCTGGATATTTACTTCTGAAATCAATTACTTATTTATTTAATTATAAAATAGAGAGCGACAAAATAGTCTATTTGTCCTTCCTTGTGGGCGCTATAGTAAGTATCAGTTATCTGGGATGGCACTATATTATGATGGGAAACATAGACATAACTACTCTCTCCCAATTCAAGTACCACGAAGGCAATATAATTTCATTTATGGAAATGTTCAAACAAAGCGGAAATGTTGTTGGTGTTCTGGGCTCAATTGGCGTTGTTGTCCTGCTCTATAAAATCATAGAGAAGTTGGTCAGAAAAAAAATCGAAAGCAAAATGCTGTTTGGGGTTGTGCTGGTAGTGATAGGATTGGCGTTTGTCAAAAATGATGTAGTTGGAATAAAAGTATTTATGGACCGATTCCTAGTTTATTTGCAAGAAGGACTAATAGCAAGCAGCGGTATAGGCGGAGCTGCTATTTGGGAGCTGTTAAAAAAACTCGGTGGAAAATAATGCTTTATTTAATTTTTCTCTTAGCCGCAATTATTTTCGGTGTCAGCTTATTCAAAAAAGTAAAATCTGTTGAGGAGATTCTGCTTGGTTCGATGCTCGGAATTTTCATTGCTTCATTTCTAACACTAGCAATCTACTACTTCTCAGCATTAAATTCGAATATTATAATAGCAGTCAGTGTGTTGTTTATCTTCTTAATATTTCTGATAAAACCTAAATTTGAAATTGATATAAGCAAAAAAATAAATTGGAGGGAGATATTCTTCCTGTTGTTAATTATTTTCCTTTTTTTATATTTTGAACATACCCATGTTCTGCCGGGAGGGGATGCAGGAGCATATTCTGCGGGCTATACATGGGGAGATATAGCATATCATTTAACTTTGATGAATTCATTTGCCTATACTCACTCATTTCAATCTCCAATTTTTGCCGGCCAAAACATACATTACTCCTTTATGCCTGATTTCCTTTCTGCAATACTTAAAATAGGCGGAGCATCTGATAGGAGCGCCCTTTTAATACCAAATTTAATTTTTGGTATAATTTTAATAGTTGCGTTCTATCTGCTCGCTAAAGAAGTGACTAAGAGCAAAAAAGCAGCAGCAATTGCGCTATTGCTGTTAATTTTTAGCGGTGGTTTTGGGTTTTACTATTGGCTGAAGAGCCCAAATTTGAGCTTTAATTGGAGCATGCCCGATTATACGCACATGCCATCAAAAGAAATAGAATTTAGCAACATTTTTACGTCTCTCTTACTGCCAGCAAGAACTTCTTTGTTCGGATTTGCTGCATTTTTTGCAGTCATTTTGATTCTTCTGAAAGAAAAAAATAGAATAGCATACACACTAGCGGGTGCGACTTCTGGTTTGTCGTTTTTATTTCATCCTTTTTCTCTCGGAGCAATAATAATTGTGAGTTTTTTCTATGTAGCGGTAAAAAACAACACATCAGAAAAAGCCAGCAACAAAAGTGAGCTCTACAAAAAGATAAAAAATAGTTTGGCAAAATCATTTGACAATATTAGAAAAGACAATTACTTGTACTTCTTTGGCGCTTTGATTTTATTTGCAGTACCGCAGATAATTTTAATTCGTCTTCTTATGGGAAATGTGGGAAGTTTTATTAAAATTAGTTTGGGATGGGTGGCTAACAAAAGCATCGTAGGCTGGGTAATTTTTTGGATTTTAAATGGAGGAGTCGTACTCTTACTTGCTCCATTTGCAACAATAGAAAAATGGAAAGAATATATTGGCTATTTGGTGCTTTTCCTACTTGCGAATATACTTATTTTCCAACCATTTGCATGGGACAATATAAAAATATTGGCTATATGGTGGGCGGGGACAATAATATTCGTGAGCGGCTTTCTATCAAAACTTTTGAATAAAAATAATATCTGGAAAATAGTTGCAATTTTATTAATATTTATTTCGATGTTTAGCGGCCTGCTCGTGGTTATTAGGGAATTGGGGGTGAATGAAAAACTATATTCTGCAGAAGATTTAAAATTTGCTAGCTATATTAAAAACAACACGAACCCAGATGCGCTATTTCTCATCTATCCGGTTAGACATAATGATCCAATAAGCAATTTGGCTGGCAGGCATCTGCTAATGGGATATGAAGGATGGGTGTGGACAAGAGGATGGGATTATACAAAAAGAAAAAGAGAAATAAAAGAAGTGATCAGGGGGGATGGGAAACAAATAATCTGCAATTATGGAATCAATTATTTGGAGATAGGAAGGAATAGAATGAGCGAGGTGAACAAAACATTTCTGAATTCGGTCGAGCTAATAAAAAGTACGAATAGATATTTGTTATACAAAATACCATCTGAATACTGTAAATAAAATGCGGGCCTGACGGGATTCGAATTCGCGGACCGTCTTTCTTAAAAGAAAGAGTAGTCACCCGCGACCTACTGGTTTCTCCCGAGCTATTGCTCAACCGAAGCCTCGACTTCCAAAGCTTAAAAAGCCAACCGGAACCAGTCGCTCTATCCAAGCTGAGCTACAGGCCCGCATATACAATTTAGTGCATAAGATATTAAAAATAAAGTATATGCTCTTTAAGAGGCAGAAATTTTGAAAATAAAATAGCAAAAGAGGGAGGAGATTATCTGGATGAAGAAATCTAAGACAGAAACGAGGGAAGTAACACCAAGCGCAAGCAGAATTGGGAAGTAGTTACGGAACAAATTAAATTGTGGGAAGGTGCTGAGCTGAGTTAAGAGCTGCTTCTTTCTTTCGGGAGTAAGCTTAATTTCTCCTTTCTTATTGGCTGTCTGCATCATTTTGGAAGCTATCTGCGACTTTATCTTATTGCCCATCTCAACAGTGTTGTTAATAACAGATTCATACGCCTGGTCTACTACTATTTTTTGCTGTTGAGTAGAGTTTAGCATACTAAACAGAGCTCCGTACTGCTGCAATATCATAGCACGCACATCGTCCTTTGAAACGCTGCTCTCAATATCTGCTCTACTTATCTGCGTATTGTTTATTGCTGAGGCGCAAACACCGACAAATTGAGAGCTTACTGAAGGAGCGAAGGAAGCAGCGCCATCGAGCATCAAATTAAAATAAAACTCTCTTCCAAGCGAAAATTTTAGAAATGAAAATATAAACACGATAAGCACAAAAATCAGCAGAGCTTTGCTTATCACCGCCCAAACATGGCCAAAAGTGGGGGAGGAGTAAAATGAAGCAAAAATGGACGCAGTACCAAGAGCAAAAGCAAAACCAACGAATGGAAGAAGCATGGACGGCATAAAAATGACCGAGATAAATGCTACTACTAAATAAATTGGAAGGGGAAGAGAAGCATAGAAGCGCTTAGCCCCAAAGCCGTAAAAAACTGTCCCGCCAAGAGTAAGCGAAAAGAATATTATGAACATTATAAAGTGCAGGCTGTAAAGCTTCGAGAGATTGTACTGCAGGTGCGAGAAATCAAAAATGTAAAGAGTGCTCAAGTTGGAACTTGCAAATAAAAGGAAGGAAAACAGCATAAAAACAATTAAGAGTATTAAAAGTGGCAGTCTTTTTTTTACATACTCGTCCAAACTTAAATCAAGAGAGATTTCTATCTTAGAAGGCATCGCCACAAAATCACATATAACTTAATTGAGCGCCAAATAAAAACTTTTTGAAATGTTCAGACGATCAGCTCAAAACCATCTTTTCTGACTATGCCGCAGCTTTCGGTTTGCGCGACCATGCCCCTGTCTTTATCTCTCAACGGAGGATAGGCGTGCAACACTTCTTGTCTAACAAGGTCTGCCAAATTTAAATTTAGAGTAACTGTCTGCGGAAGCCAGCGTATAGAAAAGGGAAGATGTCCGAAATGAGAAGAAACAAATTTTATAAGCTCTCTCGAGGAGCCGAGCCTCACTTTCCGCTCTTCAATCAAAGAGAAAATAGATGGTCTGCCGCTGTCAACAACCCAGCCGGCGCCGTCTGTTACAAATGGCTCTATGGCGATCGCATCTCCTTCTTTTAGTACATGGTCTCCTCCTTTTATATTGGGAATCTGTATATCTCCATGAAAAAACTCGGGGTCAAGAGAATGGCCGGAAAGATTGCGGACAGGCACAAAACCGTTATCTCTTATTGTATTCTCTATCGCTTCTCCTATCTCTTTCACATTAACGCCCGCTTTAACAGTTTTAATAGCATTTTGAAGCGCTTCCTCGCTTGTCTCTATCAATTTTGAATATTTATTTGAGCCGAGCTCTTTTGTAAATGCAAAATCTGAGAGCAAATTTCCAAGTTTTATCCCATGGTCAACTTTAACCACATCCCCCTCTTTCAAAACTCGCTTATCATCAGCAAATGGAGAATCATGCGCGGCAATATCGTTTGCCGAGATGGTAACAGGACATCCAAGTTCTGCGCCAAGCTCCTTAATTTTTGCTTCTATTGAAGTGGCGAGTTCAAAAAAGCTAACTCCGATTTCCGTTTTAGATTTTGAAAATTTTAGAACTTCTTTTGAAATTTTTGAAAGTTTTTCCAATTGTTCTTCCATGTAATACTAAATAGTTAGTAATTTAAATTAATTGCGAATTTACCATTTGCCGAGCGATGTCTGCGAGCCTTTGTTTAAAAATTCAGTTTTGTTGTAGCCAAGAGCGCCAAGTATCTTTATAACAGCAGGTAAAACTTGGTTGTTGATGTAATAGTCTGCATCATAATCTTTTGCAAGCTCGGCGACCTTCGCTTTTTCTGAAATAGTTTTTCCCTTGCTCGTAATTATATAGCCAATCATACTATCTTCAGGGAGGGAGAGTCCGTGTTTCTTTGCATCCAAGAACGCAGAAACCTCTGGAGACTTCACTTCATACTCAGCTGGTTTTTTCCTTAGCTGAGTAAGTATTATCAGTTTTTCTAGGGGCATCTTTTCTTTTTTCAAATCTTCCACTGTCTTTCTGACAAGTTCAACTGCCTTTTTGATGTTTCCTTCCCTCAGCAAAATTTCAAGCACCTTTCTCTGCGTTTCCTGCGCTATGGGGCTCCAGTCTCTGCGCACAAGCTCAAAGCCCTTTATCTTTATCTTACCTTTTTCATCAATAAGAGCATATTTTTTCTTTGCTCCTTTTTTCTCCTTTTTATTTTTTTTAGAAACAAAAATCCCCCGTGTGTAAAAAGCTTCAAGTTCTAAGTTCATACTTTCTGGTAGGTGTTTGTTGAACTCGCTCTGAAATTTCAACACTTTCTCTTTCCCGCCTGCGCCGTATCTAATAAAGAGCGAATCTGTATCTCCATAAATAACTTCCAGCCCATTTTTTTCTGCAAAGTCAATTGCAGATTTAATATAATACCTCCCCCATGCTGTTATGCTTTCCGCGCATTCTCTGCTGTACCATCTTGAGCGCGCATAACCAAAGTATCCAAAAAAACTGTTTGCGAGTATTTTTAGAGCGGTTTGGCGGGCATTTAAATATTTGTATTCCATGGAGTCTGCGCTTAATTTTTCCATCTTCTTTTTTATAGCAAAGCGCGTTTTTAGTATATTGCTCAGCACTTCTGGAACCAGCCCTTTTTTATTCTTATAAAATTTGTGTCCTTGAGGAGAAACATAAGCTTCTTTTTCTGGAGCATTTGGATCTAAAGTAGAGGGGTCTATATTGTGGGAAATTATTATTGAGGGGTACAGGGAGCGGAAATCAAAAACAACAATATTTTCATATATTCCTGGCGAAGGCAGTTTAACAAATGCTCCTTCTATCGGCGCCTGAGCTCTTGCTGAAATGGTAGAGAAAGATGGTTTGGGCAGAATAATCTGCCCCTTTTCATACGCCTTCCTTTCAAGGAGTCCTTCTACCATTTTGCCGGTTGTAGCTCTGGAAACATCAAAAAGAGTGAGGCCGGTTATTCTGCTTAGCTCTAATTCGAGAGGGAAAAAAATTTGCGCGATTTCTCTTGCAGAACTGCTGTCGCTTTGGCAATATGTTGCAAGTTGAGTAAGTGATTCGCCTCCTTTTTTCCAGAACTTGTAAATATTTGGTTTGTCTATTGTAACTTTCTTTTTGTCAGTAAGTTCTGCATAGACATTTGAAAGAGAGAGACGGGGCAAACGAATCGCCCCAACAGTTCTCATTAACAATACTCCAGAAAACACATCAAAATGCACCCTTCCAGGTATCTTACAGGAGTTTCTCATTCTATGTGAAGAGCATTTGGGAGTTTCTCCTTCCAGTCCGAGGCTCAAGCTTGTGCCTAAACGCTTAGCTCTTTCGAGTAGGTAGGGCAGGTCGAAGCCGTCAGAATTATAGCCACATATTATATCCGGCCCAATCTCTTCAATTTTTGAGCAAAATTTGCCTATCATATCCGATTCGGAATTACAACTGATAACAGCATCAGAACGCCCGCCGTATGAAAAAACCCCTTGCTCATTTCCTGAATCGTAGCTTATCATTATAACGGGGTCTTTGGAAGGTATTGAGACGCCTCCCTTGTTGTACGTTTCTATATCAAATGATAAAAGGGAAAGCGAAGGAACAGGATAGTCTGCAGAAGAGAAAATTAAGCCGGAACTACTTCGCTCGATAGAAAGCGTAGTTGATGGCCATATCTTCTTGTCTATGCAGTATCGATGGACAAATGGAATTTCATACTCGTAAATTTTTCCAAATTTTTTGAGCTCGCGTGCGATTTTCGGTACCAAAGACGGGTCTTGAAGTTCAATTTTCAGCAAAGTAACTTGAACGTTTTTTATTATTTTTTTTATTGGTGTTAAGTTAAATTTTTGGGAAGGAGAAATAGCGGAAATAACCTTCCCAATAGACTTTTTAATGCCCGCTCTTCCTTCCTTTGCTAAATTCCCGTAATTGCAGTCAAGAAGAAAATATGGTCTGAAAGAAGCATCAAAAAAATATCTGAGCTTTTTGCTCTTCTTCTCCTTAACAACAAGAAAAATGCCCTTTTCGCCTTTTCTTTCTCCAAAAAACACATCCAAAAGAAAGCCATCCATGTGAAAATTAGGCAGGAATAGAATAAAAAAGATTTGCTGAGTAATTAGGAGCATGAGAAGAGAAAATATGACGAGCATCCAATCTCAACTTAGAGAGATGGACTCAAAAGTCAACATATTAATGCAAAAAATACAAACCATAGAAAAAAATGAGGAGATTATAGGAAGAACCATAGTAATGCATAATAATAAAATAAAAAAATTAGAAAGCTCTGTTTCCAAGAAAGCAGGTGGCGGGGGAGCAGACATGGGCGAGATGGAGAAAAAATTCGCGAAGAAATCTGAGCTAAACGAGCTAAAATACGAGCTAAACTCGATCAATCCTCTTGACTTTGTGACAATAGAGCAGGTAAAAGAGCTTGTAAGAGAAGAAGTAAAAAATGAACTAAAAAATAAATAAGTGGCCCGAGATTATTATTACTTCCTTTGCATGTTGTCGGCCCTCCCTGCACATTCCTCTACTAACTACTTTTCGCTGCAGTGGGAATAAGCGGGCCGTATTACAAATCTCCTCTGTGGCTCGCCGGTTTCAGTAACAACGCACTCCTCGCCTATCAAATCTATTACTAATGTAGGAGAGTCTATATCCGCCAGGTCCAGCGCTTCAGAGGCATGTACGCCAAATGCAACTCCAAATTTCACATTTTCATTTAAGAGCTCTCTTATATTTTTTGGGATATTTATATATGGCTCGTCAAACACAACAAGCAATTTCAAAGCATTATCTGATGCGCTTTTGAGCGAAGAAAGCATATAGGAAATTACTAAATTTTTCACCATAGGGTGTGTTCCCTTCAAATTAACATAATATGCAGAACCTATTGGTTGCTTCCAGGGTTCTACAAGTTCGGGTAAAGTGTTCTTCTCAAAAAGAGATGGAAAGCTTTTCTGGATTACCTCAAGTACGCGGATAGTTTTTTCTATTATAAATGCGGGAAATTCCCTAGAAGGTTTGAGCGAGGAAAGATAGGTGACAATTTCTCCAAGAGTTGAAACGTTCTTCTGCTCGCTCAGAGTTTTAGAAAGCAGTTTAGCAACATCGCCTTTTTCAAGGCCAAAACTTTCTATAAATATTTCTGGTTTCAAAAGTTTCAAATCAACGAAAAGTCCTTCTTCTGGTTTTAATTTCTTTGTTGGAAAGCCTATGGGCAATGCATTCATACCAAAATCTTCAAATTCAGAGGTGTTTCTGTTAGCCAGCGAGATACCGGAAAAACTTCCAGAAGTATCAAAAATAAAAGCGGGGATATTATTCAAGAGTACAGATTCTATTAAAATATGAAGTACGTGCTTTCTCTTAGCCTCAGATTCGCCTATCACTTCAATTTTTGAAAAAGAGCTCAGCTTCGCTTTTACCGGCTGTTTCCATCTGTTCGCCCCTATGAGCACTTCTTGCAGTTCTGGCAAACTAGAGGTCGCCCCGCCCTTTTCTGAACTCATCGTGAAAAGAGTAAGTGGGTCTGAAAAGAAATTTAGAATATAGCGCTCATTAACCTTATCAAAATCTATAACAGTAATATCATAAGTGTGCAGAGCCTGTTTAATTAAGTCAGAAGTCACATCCAGATTGGAATGTTGCTTGTGCAATGTATTGGACAGGTCATCAAAAGAATATGGGATTTTTTGGGGGGTGGTTGTAACAACTAAATAACGCGCTTTAAAATTGGCAGAAGATTTTTCTACAGCTACCAGCGGCTGTTTCTGCATCATTAAAAATTTATCCAAATTTCCCTCAACCAAAAATATCCTCTTTAAAC
>WALN01000060.1 GCA_015522865.1 Microcaldota archaeon | reverse complement strand
CTATATGATAATAGAGCAAAGGGAAAATTTAAAGCAGATTGGGGTTTTTCCGCTCTGCTGAAATTTGAAGACGGAAATATTCTATTTGACACAGGCACAAAGAAACAGATATTAGCGTACAACGCCGAACAGCTTGGTATAAAGCCAGATGAGATAGATTACTGCTTTATTTCGCATCGGCATTACGACCACATTGGAGGGCTTGGGTGGCTGCCATCTTCTGTTAAGGTTTTCTTTCCAGGAGACTATAACGGAGAACTGCCTGATTTTGACACATTGCTCTTCGAAGCTCCATTAAAAGAGCAGGCGCTTGTTTACAAACCAAAAAAATTGATGCTTGTCGGATGCTCCCACCCAGGGATAGCGCACATGGCAAAAACTGCATTTGAAAAATACGGAAAGCTCTCGCTTATAATTGGAGGCTTCCATTTATTTACCTCTTCAGAAAGCGAAATCTATGAAGTTGCAAATAATTTAAACAAACTCACAGAATTTATCGCGCCTTCGCACTGCACTGGAGAGAAGGCAATTTCAATATTCAAAGAAATTTTTGGAGAGCGTTTTGTAGAAAATTACGCCGGAAGAGTTATAGATTTGGAATCATTTAAATAAATTTTATTTATGTATTGTTATTTCTCTGTAGACCCATTCTTTTGCTTTGGCTCTTAGAGGATGTACAAATATCCTTCCGAGGCTTCTCTTTATTTTGTCCTCTTTAATTCCCAATCTCTTTGAAAGTTTGCTTATGCTTATTTCTTTTTTATTCTGAAGTAATTTTAACAATTTTAAATCCAGCCATATCTTCGGAAGGCTCTTCTCTGTCGGCGTTATTTTTGTTATGTGAAATTCATCTCCCTCCTTAGAATTGTTTAAAACGGGGCGTTGTTCATATCTCTCGATAATTACCCCCTTGTCCTTGTCTTTGCGCCCCATCAGTTTTTCAATTTTGCATTCGTACTTTTTCGCCAGATGGTCTAAAAATGGCTGGGGTATTGAGCCGGCAAGAATTAAGCCGTTTGTTTGGAGCATTGTTCTCAAAAACATCACCTCAGCAGCTTCGCTTCTTATGACTGGATCAATTTCAAATCCTATGTGGTATATATTACCTTTTTTGTAGGGAATTCTTTGAGCCGGCGCTTCTCTACTTTCAAGACCTTTGCTTCTTGCGATTTCGACAAATTTTTTTGATATGTCTGTATGCTCAATATTGAATCCTATTTGTTTCAGCGCTCTTACAAAATTTCCAGTGTGTCCGGCAACCGCCACGAGTTTTGCGTCTTTTCTAATTCTTTTCCATCCCAGCACTTGCATTAGCGCAGGTTTGACAATTGATTTGTATTTCTCCCAATTTAATCTATCTTGTGTTGTTTTATGCATTTCAAAATTGTGGACAACCGCCCAGTGCTCCCCAATCTTTTTAGACGCTTCAATTGATTTTCTGATGTCTATTACGCTGTATTTCATGTATGCTTTAGGCAGGCGTATTATAAATTTTTTTTGCAAAAAACAAAAAAAACATCAAAAAGACATATGAGAACTATTGATTTATTTATGCTTATTTCTTTTTCTTTCCGCCCTTTTTCTTCTTGGCCATTTTTTTTCACCTGGCATAAGCCATTTGTTATCTGTGCTTTCTTAACTTAAACCTATCTGAAAAGGAAAAATTTTTAAACATCTGCATAAAACGAGCTGTACCGCAACATCTAGCGGATAGACACAAGCTTTTATTTTATACTATCTATATTTATTTGTGATGAAAACTTGTTCTCTGATTGGTGATGAGTGACGGACGGACTGATAATAATATAAATTACAAAACCCAATTTATATTATGATTAAAAAGATTTTTGCATTTTTGCTTTTCTTTGCTGTTTTTTTATTTGCTCTGTCTAATTTTAAAGAAATTTCTGCAGGCGGAAATTATACTTTGAATGCCTCAAATTTGCTGGTGATAAAAATAAACAGCAGCAGCATTATTACCGCGAATGTCAGCTATTTTGCATCAAACGAAAGTCTCGACAAAAAAGCAGCTGTTGGAAACCTGGTATGTGTTGATGAATTCTCCTATGGACAGCAGCATTTTCCAACTGGCAATATCTTCTATATACCTGATGGAGAAAGCAAGTTGTTGGGGACAGTTGCTGGAAAGGGGGATGCTGCATGCGTTTTAAGCTACGACGGATACGGCAATCTCTCTGTTGAAACCAAGGTTGTAGGAAACAATTCAGATGCAGGTGGAGAAGACAGCTCTCAGTTCTCTCCGGCCTTTGTTGATGTAAATACCACGTACAGCGGAACAGGCGGAGACGACGAGGACTATTATATTTTCCACTTGAACAAAAACAATTTAATTAAATTTGAGATCACCTACACATCTGGCTCAGATCAGCTGGAATTTTCAGTGGAAAATCCAAGAGGGCGGACTGTATGTATAAGTAGAGTAGATGCAAATAAAACAGAAAAATGCAGCTTTGTCTCTGAATATGATGGAAACTATACTTTGTATGTCAACACACCAGGGCCGGTTTTTGAGAACAGAACTTTGATTGCTCCGAAATATGCTTTTCATATAAACACTTCTGAAACCTCACTTCCATCATTTATCAGCATCAGCGTCCTTCCCCCGGCATCTCAGCCAAACTTCTGCTTGAACGCATTGGTTAAAATTTACGGAACTTTGGACCCCTGCCTCATAAATCAAACAGTCTATTTGAATATGAGCTCTCCGTCAGAAAACAAAACATTTGCGCTTAAAACAGACAACCAATGCACCTATCTCAAGGAGCTCAAGCTCAATGAATTGGGAAAATATGCTTTTGTCTCATACTGGAACGGCGATGAAAAATATGCAGGCGCGGATTCCCCACCCCTTTCTCTAGCTGTTTCAGAAGTGAACTGCAACCCAGGCATTTCAAATGTCTCCCCCTCAATACCGAATCAGCAGGAGGTGCTGAACAAGAGGAGAAAAGCTCTGCTTGACTCTATAAAGCAGTTCTTCATGGACATATTAAACTTCTTCAGATTTGTCTATCAATACATTACCAACGCTTCTATTACCAACTCTTCTTAATTTTTTGTAATAGTCGCAGTAATTTTTTATTGAGCATATTTCGCACCTGGGCTTTATCGGCCGGCATACATTCTGCCCGTAGATAACAAACAGCTCGTTGACATACTTCCAATATTTTTTTGGCACAATTTTTTCAAGCTTCTTTTCTGTCTGCTCTGGAGTTTTTGTTTTTACAATTCCCAATCTGTTGCTTATTCTGTGCACATGCGTATCAACTGGTATTGCGTCTATATTCATCCCATATACTAAAACGCATCCCGCTGTTTTAGGCCCCACCCCGGGAAGCTCGATAAGCTCTTCTTTGCTTTTCGGCACTCTCCCCTTGTACTTCTTAACTATTATTCTGCTCACTTCTTTTATTCTCCTTGCTTTTGTTTTGTAGAACCCGCTTTTTTTAATCAATTTTTCAATTTCAGATACTTTTGCCTCTGCCATCTGCTTTGGAGTTTTGAATTTTGAGAACAATTTATTGGTTGCAATTGCAGTGTTCCTGTCTTTTGTCCTCTGAGAGAGTATAGTGCCTATAAGAATTCTGAACGGCTCTCTCGGCTCTGATGCCAAATGGGATAATTTACCAATTAATTTTCTCTTTAGTAT
>WALN01000059.1 GCA_015522865.1 Microcaldota archaeon | reverse complement strand
TACTAAATATATTACTATCTTTTTCTCGTTTGGTGACAAATCGAAATCAGAAAGATGCTCCTTAGCTTTCACCGCTCCGATTTTCTCATGAGCTTCGGGAGGAAATGAGTCATTTCCGACGGTCAGCTTTTTCCCGATATCGTGTAAAAGTGCTGCTAAAAAAAGAAGTTCTTTTTTTGTATTTTTATCTACTTTTTTGCTTAGATATTCACCACAGCGATATTTTTTTATCAATTTTCGTAGTTCTTTTAGAGTTTTAATGGTGTGATTAAAAACAGACTGGTTTGGATGGAAACGAGTACTCTCTATTACTTTTTTTAACTCGTAAATATAAGGCATGCTAAATTTCTCTTTTTCAATTTTTTCGATACTTAATTCTGATAGTTTTATTTTCTTCATCTAGTTACCACCATCCAACTAAATAACTAGCAACACTATACTTAGAATGGCGAATCCAATTGCAACTATTTCCTTTATGTTGAATTTTGTTCCCAAAAATATTATAGAAAGCAAGGCTACGCCAACTGTACTCAAACTCGCTATTGCAGTCACGACTGCTGCTTTTCCATCTTTCATCGCAAGGAAAAATGCAGCAAAGCCAAGGAGAGAAAGTACGGCTATGCCAAGCAGCAACAAAACTATTTGCTTTGAAGGTATTAAGTTTCTTTCATCAAGAAATTTATAAGAAACACCAACTAATACAACTAATGCAAGCAAAATTACTATTACTATATTCATGTTAATGTTCTGAGGGACCGAAACTTTGGAGAGATAGCTGGATGAGAATATTTTAATTAATAGGTTGGAGAATGAGAAAAAAACCATAGAGATAAGTGCAAGCAACAACCATTCCATAGTAGGTTTTAGCATTTATTATTTAAAAGTTTAATCGCAGTGGGCGGTTTTCTCTCAGATTCTGCTGAAACAATTTTAAATCTCCGCATTTTAATGGAAGTATGAAGCTAGCATTAATGAGCGATTTTCATTTGGGATATAACGAAGACTCATTTGAGCAGGCAAGAAATGCATTAATAAGTGCAAAAAAACAGGCAGATGTCATTCTAATTGCTGGCGACCTATTTGATGAACGGATCCCGACACCAGAGACAATACACAAGGCTATTTCTATATTCAAGGAGGTTCATGAAGATTTCAATCCGCCCATAGAAATAGAGAATTTGGACAATTCTTTTTTGGAAGTAAAAAAACCTATTTTAGTGATTTACGGAAACCATGAGAGGCGTTCCAAAAATTTAGTAGACATTATAAGATTGCTGGAAAAAGCAAATATGTTCATAAACGTCCACATGCGTAAGCTTATGCTTAAAAAAGAGGATGAAAAAATATGCGTACAGGGAGTAGGCGGAGTTCCCCAAATATATGCCAAAAGAGTTTTTGAGAGAATAAATTTAACGCCAGTTAAGGGCTGTTTCAACATATTGATGTTTCACCAGGACCTGAAAGAACTAATGCCTTTTTCTGATAATATTTTAAGTATAGCAGATCTGCCCGGAGGGTTTGATCTATATATAGACGGACATATTCATTGGAAAAGGGAAATTATTGAAGGCGGAAAGAGAATAATTCTGCCGGGAAGTACAGTTGTAACTCAAATGAAGAAAAATGAGATGGAGCCAAAAGGGTATTGGCTGTTTGACACCAAGACTAAAAAGACAGAGTTCAACACTATAAAAACACGTCCTTTTTATCTTATTGAAATCAAAGTGAATGAAGCTTCAAGTGACGAAATATTAAAAAGAATGAAAGAGGAGCTCAGAAAAGTTGGTTCTTCAGAGGAAAAAAAGCCCCAGGTTAAGCTAAAAATAAGTGGAACTTTAAAGCCAGGGCTACGCTCATCAGATATATCTCTTGAGTCTGTTGCAGCGGAGTTCCCGAATATTTTGTTGAGTGTAAGCAAAGAATTTAGAAGTGAAGATTTGAAGCAGAAAATAGAAATGCTACGAAAATTGAGAAATGAAAAGAGAAGTGTTAAAGAAGCGGGAATGGAGGTATTGAAACAAAGGTTGGAAGAGAACCAGTTCAAATTGGGTAACGAGGAAGAATTATTTGATTTAGTTGTAGAAGGGAAAAGCGAAGAAATTATTAAAAAACTGCTTTCATAATTTCTGGAAAAATGGCTGAGGAATCAATATGACGAAGTGTAAATGGTTTGATGTATGCCCGTTACGATGGTTGGAAGCTCAAGGTAAGATTACCGATAAATGGAGAAAACAATATTGTGAGAGCAATTTTACAAAATGCAAAAGATATCAATTAGAGGAAAGAGGAATACCACATTCAGATTATCTTTTGCCAGATGGAAGTATATCGAAAAAATAAAGAGTTTACAATTCAGGGAACAATTTATGAAATCCGCTCCTTTCCCAAATTTTCTCCAATAATTTGTTCCTGAATTTTATATATTTTAGCCTGAATCCTTTTTCAGCATATTTATAATAGTCGGAAAAGCAAAGGTAGTAGTAAATTAAAAGAGAAATAAAAAGAGATAAGGTATCATATGGAAAGGAATAATACCAGAAGAAGGTATATAATGTACTTACCGGAACAACAGAATACAGTGTACTTCTACCCAATAGTCCTTTTGCTAAAATTTTTTCATGTATTAAGAAATTTGAAAACGAATCACTTTTCTGCTTTAATTTATTCTTACGTTTCGGCTTTTTACGCATACTGTTATTTAGCTAAAGTGTTTTAAAAAGTTTCTGCATTTTCGAGTCTATCTATGCTGTTTATTTTATGCAACACATAGCATTTTATACATTTCTTACGTGTATTTGTTATGAAACTTACATTTTTAGGAGGGTGTGAAGAGGTAGGAAAGAGTTGTTTTTGGGTGGGAGAAAATGGCAATTCCATTTTACTTGATGCTGGCATAAAAACTCAAGATCATGAGATGTTTCCCAAAGCTCCGCCATCTTCCCCAGATGCAATTGTTATATCGCACGCCCACCTCGACCATGTCGGAGCGCTGCCAACATATTTTAAAAATGCAGCTCCAAAAGTTTTCTGCACTCCTCCAACAAAAGCGCTTGCTGAGCTTTTGCTATCTGATGCTTTGAGAGTATGCGAAAAAAACAAGAAACCGCCTCTTTATTCTAGATTTCAACTTTCAAAGGCGCTTTCCGCCATGGAGCTGAAAGCATACAATACAGAGTGGAAATTTAAAAATTTTATTTTGGAGTTTATGGACGCCGGGCATATATTGGGAAGCGCCCAAACAATTGTGAAGGCAGATAAAACATTGGTTTATTCAGGAGATTTAAAGCTTGAAAAAACAAGGATGCACAATCCCGCAAAAATATATAAAGGGAAGGTAGATGCGCTAATAGTTGAAAGTACCTATGCTTTAAAGGATCACTTACCGAGAGCACAAATAGAAAAGAAATTTGTCGAAGCAGTAAAAGAAGCCCTGGATGCGAATAAGTGTGTTATTATCCCTTGTTTTGCAGTAGGAAGAACTCAGGAAATTATCCAAGTGCTGGTTGAAAATAAAATCAGCGCGCCCATTTATCTAGAAGGTATGGGAGTAAGCGCTTCAGACATAGCAGTCGATTTTCCCTCCTATTCCCGCGATTATGAGTCGCTCCTTTCAGCATTGAAGCAAACTAATATTATACAAACAAGAAAAACTTCAAAAATATGCAAACCGGGAAATATAATTGTTGCAACCGCGGGCATGCTTTCTGGTGGGCCTGTGCTTAGGTACATCTTATACGCCCAGAAAAATTTGAATGCTGAAATATTTTTAACGGGCTACCAAGTCGAGGGCACCAATGGCAGGAACCTGCTTGATAAAAAGGTTATAACTGTAGGAGACAAAACAGTTAAAATTGATTTGCCTGTTTATTATTTTGATTTTTCTGCGCATGCTGGAAAGAAAGATTTGTTTGAATATGTAAAACAGCTTTCTCCACAGAAAGTTTTTTGCGTGCATGGGGAGAAGGAGGCTACGGAAACATTTGCTGAAGAGCTGAGGAATATAGGGTTCGATGCGCTCGCGCCCAAAATTGGTGAAAGTTGCGAATTAAAATGATTCTAATTGTCGGGTGAGTTTGTGGACATACTTATGCTAAATCCTTTTTTTTCTCCGCATTTAGGGGGGACTGAAAAGCATATATTAGAGGTTGGAAAAAGGCTATCAAAAAAACATAACATCACCATCCTTTCCGCTTCTCTCCCAGATACAAAAAGAAGGGAAGAGATGTACGGCATGGAGATAATTCGTTCTCCCTCCATAGTGCTATATGACGTTCCTTCTCCTATACCGCCACCAGTCCCCATAGCGCCGTTTCAATTAAGGGACATCTACTCAGCTGCAAAAGATGCGGATATAGTGCATATTCACAACCGTTTTGCATATCATTTTGGAACCATTATTTTACTTAAGAAAATATTAAAGAAGAAAACTGCACTTACGCTGCATAACGCTCGACCGGTCGGTATCAATTTTGCAACAGATTTTTGGGGTGGCTTGTATGATGAAACTATTGGCTACAGCGTGATGAGAAACTCTGACCAGATTGCAGGAGTGAGTAGAAATACTATAGACATTACTGTTCCTTCTGAGCTTAAGGGACGCGCCCGGCCAATATATAACGGTGTTGATACAGACTTCTTTAATACGAGGGTAAAGGCGGACAAACTAAAGGAAAATATTTCAAAAGGAGAAAAAATCGTATTGTGTGTTTCTCGTTTTATGCCGCAGAAAGGAATAAATTATTTAATAAAGGCATTTGCGGAAGTTCTAAAAGAAGAAAAAAAAGTTAATTTGTTGTTAGTGGGCTGGGGTCCCCTCGAAGCAGAATACAGACACCTAATAAAGCAGCTAGGAATCGGAAAAAACGTCACGATTATTTCAAATATGCTTTCACAGAAAGAGCTTAGGAAGTATTACGCCATATCTGATATTTTTGTGCTTCCCTCTTTATGGGAGCCGTTTGGCATAGTTTTGTGCGAGGCGATGGCTTCTGGCAAGCCAGTTATTGCGAGTCATGTTGGCGGAATACCCGAAATAGTGACTGAAAAAACAGGTCTGCTGTTTGAAAAAGAAAATATTTCTGAACTTGCTTCTAAGATTTTAATACTGCTTCAAGATAATAGGCTGAGGAAAATTATGGGAAAAAATGGAAGAAAAAGAGTAGAGGACTATTTTACATGGGACAACACAGCGCAGGGTTATGATTTGATGTATAAAGATTTGGTATAGGAAGTGGTTTTTTTGCCTAGCTTAAACATTTGCGTTATAGGAGATGATAGTGAAAATATATGCAAAAAAATCGCTAAAAAAGGCAGCGAAGACGAAATCGCTTTTTACAACACCTCTTATTTGGGAAAAAGAATAACTGTTGTAACACCTATAGCATATCCAGCAAAGATTTCTCCATTAATTTATTGTATAAATATTTCGGATATAGCCGTACTTTCAATCAACAAGTTGGACAATGTGCTGGGAGAAGAAATAATTGCTCTGGACATGCTAAAAAAAGAAAAAGGCGTTATTATTTCTAAGTTGGATGTCGGCCCGCTTATTAAGAACACAGTTGTGGAAAACTTCAGAAATTTTTCGGATATAAACGAGGCTAAAGACAACATTTTGAATTACAAAATTTCGAGAGATGAGGGGGAGAAGGGGGTTTTTGGAATAATAGACCACGCATTTGAGGTGAAAGGAGTAGGAACTGTTGTTTTGGGCTTCTTAAAATCAGGCAAAGTTGCGGTTCACGATAAATTGCAATTGGCCCCCCTAAGAAAGGAAATATTGGTTAGAAGCATACAGTTGCAAAGTAAAAATGTGGATGAGATCAAAGCTGGCGAACGTTTTGGCTTTGCAATAAAAGGGATTAGCAGCAAACAGATAAAAAGAGGAGCAATTGTAACCAGCCATTTAGACAAGCTTGTCATAACAAACGAGTATTCTGGAAAATTAGTCAAATCTAAATATGTAAACGACTCAGAGGACAAAACGTTACATGCAATAGTTGGTATGCAGAAAGTTACCTGCGAATTGAAGGACAACAAAATAAGTTTTGAGAAAAAAGTAGCTCTGCGCCCGGGAGATATTATTACTATAGTAAAACCTAATGCTCAACCATCTCGTATTGTAGGAAAAATTATTGTAAGTTAATAGTAATCTTCCTTGTCTGCAAAAATTACAAATATTCTTTTAAATATTTTTTCGCCTTTTCGTAATCTGAAGTCTTTACCGCAAGTACTGCATAATCTCTTTCCTTATTTATTAGGTATATATAGTCTACACTAATTTTGTGATTTGAAAGCATTCGCGACACCTTAGCTAATTCGCCGGGCCGATCCCTGAGCTTGATTATCAAAACTTGCGCACCGTATGGCTCGAATCCCGCTTCTTTCAATAATTTTTTAGCTTTTTTCGCGTCCCTGCTGTCAACCACCAATCTCACAATTGCGACTTCGTTTGCTAAAGAACTAAGTATGGACTTCAAATTTATATTATTATTTCCTAAATGTTCGCTTATATCCGCTAATAGGTCTACCCTTTGCGGAGCTATTATAGTTATCTCTTCATCCATTTGATCACAAAAGGATAACGCAGCATTATTTAAAAAAGATTCCTATCCCCTTTTGCCTACAAGCATATTTTTTTAAAGAAGTATAGGAATATTTAATTATGAAAAAGCAGCTGTTCTCAGTAGTTATACCCACTTATAATGAAGAGAGAGACATAAGCGGCACACTTAAAGCGATAAAAAAAGCAAGGCCAGACGCAGAGATAATAATATGCGACGGGCATAGCAAGGACAACACAATTAAAATTGCTAGAAAATATACAAAGAATATTTATTTCAACCCAACAAATGTGATAGCTGGCGCTAGAAATGAGGGAATGCAACATGCTCATGGACAAATTATTTTATTCAATGATGCAGACACCAAACCCACAAAAAAATATTTTCATGCATTGGAAAAAGCTTTTAAAAACAAGAAAGTTGTTGCGGCAGGTTGCATGATCGTCCCAGAGAAACTAAATTTTTTAGAGAAGTTATTTTTCTATTTTTTAAATTTTTTAGTTTATTTCTCAGTACTTATTAGAAGGCCATGCATAGCAGGAAGTTCAGTTGCGTACAGAGCGCGTATAATAAAAAAAATAAAAGGATTTAGGACAGATATGGCCGCTTCTGAAGATATGGATGCTTCTATAAGAGCAAGCAAGCTCGGAAAAGTCGTTTTCTTTCCTACAATTGTTGCGTGGACGTCCAACAGGAGATTTAAGGAAGAGGGGTTTGGGGGGCTGATAAAAGATTGGGGCCATACAACTATTAATTTCCTGTTAGGAATAAAAACCAAAAAATACAAATTATACCATGGAAAATAAAACTCGCTTAATCTCAACACATTTTGGCAGGATAAGCACTAATAAGGGAGATTATGAAGACGATGTATGGATAAATGTGGATGGAAGTATCGAACCAAGAATAAGAAAACGAAATCATATCTTAAATATACAAGAGGTCGAACATTTTATTCCTCAAAAACCAGACATATTGCTTTTTGGCACTGGGCAGTATGGGGATGCAGAGGTAGAGGAAGAGATAAAAGAAAAATTGAAGAGCAAAAAAATTAAATTGATAGAACAGAAAACGCCCGATGCTATAAGAACATATAATCAACTCGTAGATGAAGAAAAAAGAATTTGTGCAGTACTACATGTAACTTGCTGAAGAGAAATATTTTTCTATTTTTTTGAAAGGCGCGCGACAGTTACTTCCCCGTCTTTAAGCGCGGCAATGATTGTTTTGACATATTCCGGCTTTAAGTATTTATTGGTAGACAGCGCTTTTGCTGTTTTATTTACATCATATGGGACCTTGTGATGAGTGATAATTAGCTGGCCTTTTTTATCCACCCCGTGGATTATTGCATATGATGCTCTGGGATCTTTGTCTCTTGGAGCTCCAATAGAACCCACCTGTATTATTCGCTTCCCATCAACTCTATAGTCCTTGCTAACGTGGTTATGGCCAATAAGTAAATCGCTAACCTCTTCAGAAAGAAGCTCGAATGCCTCCTCTGGCTTAAATTGCTTTTCAATGCGAGATTTGAACAATGGGCCCGGGCCGCCGTGGCTTAAATGAACTACTCTATTCCCGATTATAACTTCCGCGTCATGGTTCAGTATTTCCGAACCCAGAGCATGTTCTATTAATTCGTACCCTTCTTTTGGGTTTGGCTCAAATCCCAATTTTTTCAACAGAGCTCGCTGCTTCTCAGTAATATGTTTATGTGTCCATCTGAAATTTACATAACCTAATTTGGGGTCAATAACCATGTCTGAACGCTTCGAGGAAAGCAAAAACGCGGCTAAGAGAATTTCTTTCTTATCTTTTTTTCTTACCAACTTGTCCGCAACCCATTTCTTATTCTCCGGTTTTACTGCATTTATATGATATTTACTTGTAGAATAATATATTGGCGAGCTGTCTGCTACCGTTTCTAAGTATCTCCTGCCAGCAGAAGTAAGCGCGTACATATCTCCATTGCCGGCGATCATGACGAACTCTCCGCTTTTTCTTCTTACATCTTTCTCTAATTTTTTCATCTCTTCTATTGTTTCATTTATCTCTACTCCGGGGCCGCCGAAGAGGTCCCCCAAAAAAAGAATATTTTTGATATTTTGCTTTCTAATCTCTTTCTCAACTGCTTTCAGAGCTTCTAAATTTCCATGTATATCTGAAATTACGGCGGTGCTTCCAGTTATACGCTTCCTCCCATTTGCCTGCGCAGTTTTTTTAATACCTAATAATTTTCTGAGCCAATCAAACATCAATTCACCTGCTCTCCAGTATGTTATCCGTTTTTAGTCCTTTCGGAAATTTTTTACATTTTAGAAAGCTCAAAAGCTGGGCGGAGAATTTCTTCTCATCAGAAGAAAAAATATCAGAAAGCGCTTCTCTATTCTCAACCCTTTCATAATATTCTTTAGTATGAAACTTTGTTCTGGTAAGCTCTGCCAACTTTCCAAGCCTTAGATCCCTAATTTCTATTAGTTTTTTCTTGAATTCTTCGGGATAAAGAGCGGTTAATTCCATGTATTGCTTGTCCGCTACTTCTGCTATGTAATAAGCAAGTTCATTGATTTCATTGGAAGTGTTGTATATCTTTTTTATTCCTTTTCCAGTTGATACTACGAAATATTCCAGAGAATCATAGAGAGAAAAGGAGTGTTGAATTTGGTTTAAGAAATTAAAAGATATGTTGTTGCCTTTATGAATACTAAAAATATTCATTTCATTTATTTTAGAAATTTTTTTCCACAACCCGCCGCCTTGCAGATTTCTGTATTTGGTAACAACAAGCACCCTTCCTTTGCCAAAGACGTCTGAAACGTCGTATGGCCCAAAGTGCTCAACTACTCCATCAGTAAACACATAAGTGAATAGAGACTCTGAAAGTACATGGAGAGCTACATAAAGATTCCCAAAAGCAATTTTCTGTTCTGCGTTTGCGCTATTCCACGGAAGGTTAGAGGTTATCAACGCCAACTCTCCGGCGTTATGAGCAAAATTTCCATCTAAAGAGAAAATGTCCGTAACTGCTATTTTTCTCAGCAAATTTGCGCTGTCCTTAAATATTTTTTGCCTCACCTTTGCTGGTGTTCCCGCGGCGCACCCATCGAACATTGCAAACAGCAATTCTTTTCTAAGGGTGGTTGGAGAAATCACATCTATATTTATTTTTTTAGATTGAGATTTTTCTACAAGTTGCTCAAAATCCTTTATATGGAGGTCGCTGTAATATGGAAAAAACTTAAAAAGCGGAATGTTCTCTGCGGTTAACAACCTGCCCGGTGCATTCAGCCTGCTGTAGGGAAGCATCTTTTTCAATGATTTAAAGAATTCCTTTTCGTATTCCATGCAATAATTATATTTTATTTTTATTTAAATCTTTTGAGGGGCTACTCAACAAACTCAACGCAATTCTCCACTTTTTTCTTGACCGGCCAGAGTTCTGATGTATATTCTCCATATCCAAATGGAAGCACTGTGAAAATTTCTTCATTCTCCCTCAAACCCAAAAATTTTCCTACACTTTCTTTGTTTATTTCTCCAACAAAGCAGGAACCTATTCCAAGCTCCCATGCTCTTAAAAGCATATTTTCAGTTAGCAAAGCAGCATCTGTTTCGGCCCATTTGTTATCTTTTTCTATAACTATTGCAACTGCTGAGGGAGCGTTTGCAGCGAACTGCCCCCATGGAGCAAAAGAAAAAATTTTTTCTATTGCTTTTTTGTTGAGAATTACTATAAAGCGGTAGGGCTGAAGGTTGTCGGAGGAAGGTGCTTGAAGTCCTGCTTTTATAATCTCTATTAGTTTGCTTCTCTCAACTAACTTTGGCTTAAATTGCCTAATACTTCTTCTCTCAAAAATTGCCTTTTTCAACTCCACACACTTCGCCCCATTGTATCGGACACTTATTTTACTTGTTAATTATTGCTTCCAAAAAATCTATTGAATCCCTATTCTCGTGGAAATTCTGTGGAAATTCTATTTTAGATAGGTCGTGCAATATAGCAACTAATTTGCCCTTGTTGTTATTTACAATATACGTCGATGCTTTTTTTACAATATCGTAGTTATACCGAGAAGCGATCTGATTCAGTTTTTCGAATGAAATTGAAGAGCTGAGCCACACATATGCTCTGTCTCCGATGACTGAGGCTTTCGCAATTCCCCTTTTTTTGTCCAGCGATCTAACAAAAGCTCTCATCACACTTATTATGCTGTCGGTATATAAATAATTATTCCCTACTTTTCAATTTCAAAACGGAAAAACTTAGTGGAAGAAAACCGCAAAAATTAGCGCAACCGTACTCATGAGTTTAAGTAATATGTTCAAAGAGGGCCCAGCGGTATCCTTAAATGAATCTCCGACTGTGTCGCCGACAACAGAGGCTGCGTGTGGCATACTGCCTTTGCCACCGAGTTTCCCAGATTCAATATACTTCTTTGCGTTGTCCCACACTCCGCCTGCATTTGCCATTGAAACTGCGAGCAATACGCCCGCTACAAGTGCTCCAGCAAGCATGCCTCCAACCGCTTCTGCGCCTAAAGCGAGCCCCACAACTATAGGCGAGAGAATAGCTATAACTGCAGGCAAAATCATTTCTCTTATTGCTGATGAAGTGCTTATCGCAACAACTTTGTTGTAATTTGGTTTCGCTTTTCTTTGCATAAGCCCTTTTATTTCTCTAAACTGTTTTCTTACTTCTTCTATTATTTTAAATGCAGCCACACTTACTGAATTGAGTAAGAGCGAGGCAAAATAGAATGGCAGTATACCACCTATTAACAGACCAGCTACAGTTGTGGAATGAGAAAGACTAATCGAAGTGAGAGAAGCACTTTGCTGAAACGCTGAAAACAAGGCAAGTGCGGTAAGAGCCGCGGAGCCTATTGCAAATCCTTTACCAATCGCAGCAGTTGTATTTCCCGCAGCGTCTAATCTGTCAGTTATTTTTCTTACTCTATTTGGAAGTCCGGCCATTTCAGCTATCCCCCCGGCATTGTCTGCAACAGGGCCATAGGCATCTATTGCCATTGTTGCCCCGAGAGTGCTCAGCATACCGACAGCGGCAACTGCAACCCCGAATAAACCATCTGTCCAAAATGAAACTAAAATAGCTGCGGCTATTATTAACACGATAATTGCTGTGCTCTTCAGACCAACTGAAAAACCTTTTAGTATATTTGTTGCAGCCCCAGAAAGCGATGCGTGCGCGACTTCCCTCGCATGCTTTTTGTGCTCTGCCGTATAATACTCTGTTGCCAGCCCAATTATTACACCCGCAATTAACCCAGAAGCGATGGCTAGAAATGCGTTATAGTTTCCAAAATAATATAATGAAAGAATTGCTGCAAAAATTAGAGATAAAATTGCACTTGCAGTAGTGGCGGCTCTCAATCTGGATTCAATTTCTTTACTTTTTATTTTGATGAAAAAGCTTCCTAATATTGATGCAATTACGCCTGCTGCAGCTACTGCCAAGGGAAACTCGGCGCCTTTTGGTCCAAGAGCAATTATTCCAATAATCATTGTTGAAACAATTGATGCTATATAGGATTCAAATAGGTCTGCCCCCATGCCTGCAACATCTCCTACGTTATCCCCTACATTGTCTGCGATAACAGCAGGATTGCGGGGGTCATCTTCAGGTATGCCTTTTTCAATTTTCCCAACCAGATCAGCGCCCATATCTGCAGCTTTTGTGAATATGCCGCCGCCGACTCTCATAAATAAAGCAATGGAAGAAGCACCAAATGAAAAACCAATTATTAAATTCGGATCTCCAACAGCCCAATATAATATACTTAAACCAAGCAGACCAAGCCCAACTATAGACATCCCCATCACAGTGCCACTTGAAAATGCTATCTCAAGAGCTGGAGAAATGCCCTTCCTTGCTGCTTCGGTTGTTCTCACATTTGCTTTTGTAGAAATCCACATACCCACAAAGCCGGCAAGCGCCGAGAGAAATGCACCAAAAACAAAAGCGCCGGCAATTATAGAATTGAGCAGGAAATACATAATAAAGAATATAATTACAATGAAAACAACAATTACGCTATATTGCTTTTTCAAATAAGTTATTGCTCCGCTGTGGATAGCATTTGAAATCTCTCGCATTTTTTCGTTTCCTTCCTTCTTATTGAGCACAACATACGCTTTGTAGAGGCCAAATAGAAGAGCAAGGACTGCGATTGTTCCAGTTATAAATGCAAGCTCCATCAAGTCACCTTGTCCGTATTTTCATTTACTAGTTATACTTCTCTTTAAACCGCAATATTTTTATTTGTTAATGTTGGGAGCTTTTGCATTCTCTAATTAGTTCCTTTACTCCTTCCTTGAATTTTACTCTTGGTCTGAATTTCAATATTTTTTTTGCTTTTTCTATATTAATTATTCTGTCTGCAGACAATACTTCTATATATTCGTGGAGGGGTGTTGCCTTTCTCCCAAAAAATTTTTCAAATTTTTGATAAGTTGTTGCAAGGCCGAGGGCCAGCTCGCGCGATACATAAAAAGCGGGTAGTGAAACTCTGAGCTCAGAAGCTATTACTTTAAGCATTTTTTCCTGCGAAATTAGTTCATCAGACGCTATATTAAATATTTGCTTATCGATTTTTTTATTTTCAATTACTTTAATAATTGCATCTACTACATCGTTTACATGCACCATTGCAACATTATTTTTTGCATTTCCAATTAAGAACATTCTGTGTTTTTCAATTAAGCGTATTAACTTGCAGAAACTTTCAAAACCAGGCCCGTAGATAACTGGCGCCCTGAAAATGATCCAATGGGGCAATTTTCTAATCTCGCGCTCTCCTAAAAGCTTGCTGTATGCATAAGCACTTTCAGGATGACATGAGGTTTCTTCAATTATATTCTCATTATCTGCGTGTCCGTAAACAGATGCAGAACTCATATAAATTATTCTTTTTATTTTGTATCGTTTTGCGAGCTTAACAATATTATTGGTCATTGCAGTGTTTTGAGCAATTACCTTTTCTTTTGGGGAGGTATAATCTATTTTAGCAGCAAGATGAATAATTGTATCTACATGAGAAAAAATTTTGTTTTTTTTAACTGGTTTTGTGAGGTCACAGGTCAGTATTCTAACTTTTGGAGGAAATTTAACATAGCGGTAAACTAAGGCAAGCAGCTCTTTATCCTTCTTTTTACTTAGTTTTTTAATCAGTGCTCTGCCTATGTGCCCTCCGGCACCACTTATTAGTATCATTGCTTCGCCTATTTCTAAGCTACTCTATTTTTGTGACTATCCAGAAAACGTATAGCACAAAACCTGCCAAAGTGGCGCTGATTCCATAGAAGTAGTTTCTGTTGTAAATGAAATTCAACAACATCACTAAGATAAATATTACCAGTACTATTGCATAGACTATGTTTATGGTTTCCCACATGGATTTCTCATTTTTATTTTTTGGCTTAACTTTCTTCATTTTTTCACCTGTAATTAAAGAAATGTTATAGTATTTAAAAATGTTATACTAAAATAGGTATGTGCAGGGATGCCGGAGTGGTCAAAAGCCCGTTTGGCTGACCAAACGGGGTGGACTCAAGGCAGCTTCTTAAAAAGAAGCTGCATCAAGAAGCATTTCTTTCTTTCTAGAAGCTTACCACTTTCTTTCTTTAGAAAGAAAGGGGGAGTTCTGGTGCAGCTCTTTGCGAAGCAAAGAAGCACTGGGAAATCCACTGACTTAGGTCTACGGGGGTTCGAATCCCTCTCCCTGCACTGCCAAACTGATCTATAAAATAAAGTGGTTAAAATACATTCACACAATTACAAAAAGTTTGCAAAAGAGTACTCTCAGCTTGATATCAAAGATACTTTTTATTTGGGATTTAGGGACATCCCAAAGATAATT
>WALN01000058.1 GCA_015522865.1 Microcaldota archaeon | reverse complement strand
GATATATACTTTTTGAAGTTATTTCAGATAGTAATATAAGTGGAAATAAAGTGGAAAACGCTGTTTTGACGGCTATAAAAAGGCTTTTTGGCGAATTCGGATTGAGTGAGGCGCATCCTAAGCTTTTGACTGAATTTTCAATAAAAAACAAGCACGTCCTGCTTGTAGACCACAGGTATGTTCAAAAAGCAAAGCTCGCAATAGCATTGATAAAAGAAATAAATGGAGAAAAAGTTATATTCAAAACAGACAAAGTTTATGGAACTTTGAAAAAAATAAAAAATGAGGTGAATCTGAATGGAATCATTACCACATGATATAATGGGATATGACCGGGCAATAACAGTCTTCTCTCCGGATGGAAGATTGCTCCAGGTAGAATATGCAAAAAAGACTGTGTCGCAAGGAGCGACAGCCATAGGAATAACCTGCAAAAACGGAGTCGTTCTGCTCGCAGACAAAAGAATGGCTGAAAAATTGATTGTTCCGGAAAGCGTTGAAAAAATTTATCAAATAGACAAGCACATAGGCGCGGCAGTTACAGGAATAATGTCAGATGGCAGGGTGTTAATGCAAAAAGCCCAGACAAAAGCCCAAAGCCACAAAATAACTTATGACGAAAAAATAGATGTTGTCTCATTGGTAAAAGATATTTGCGACCAGCAGCACATATTCACGCAGTACGGCGGAGCAAGGCCTTACGGAGTGGCTATACTTTTCGGAGGAGTAGACACAACAGGCTCAAAACTCTTTGTAACAGAACCAAGCGGAATTTACTTTGAATATAAAGCAACAAGCATAGGCGAGGGCGCTCCAATTGTAAAAAAATTCTTAGAAGAAAACTACAAGCATGACATAAGCGTTGAGCAAAGCATAAAATTAGGGTTAACTGCATTGAAAAAAACATTGGGTTCAAAATTCAAGAAGGAGCGCATAGACATAGCCACCATAACAAAAGATGAAGGATATAAAAAACTCAAAAGAGAAGAAATAGAGAAGTACTTAAAAAAATAAAGGGAAACTATGGTTAGTATAGACAATGCAGTTATAGCTAAGCTAAAGCGCAACAATCAAATTTTCGAGATTTTGGTTGACTGCGAGCTGGCTTTGAAGCTGAAGCATGGAGAAAATATAGATATCAACAATGTTCTTGCCGTGAGGAATATTTTTAAAGACGCAAAAAAGGGGGAAGTTGCTCCGCATTTATACGATGCTTTCAAAACAGACAACATTGAAGAAATCGCAAAAAAAATCATAAAAGAAGGAAACGTCCAGCTGACCGCCGAATACAAAAGAAAATTGATAGAGAAAAAAGAAAATGAAATAATAGCAAAAATTACGGAATCTGCTATGGACCCAAAAACCAAGCTACCGATTCCACAGCAAAGAATAAAACTTGCATTGGAGCAGATACACACAAGCATAGACCCTTTCAAGCCCGCAGAAGAGCAGATGAAAGATGTGATTGAAAGACTGCGCCCAATACTGCCGCTAAGCTTTGAAAAAAGAAAATTCAATATTATAATACCTGCCCAATATTCTTCAGCCAGCTATGGCATATTGAAAAAATACGGCAAGATAACAAAAGAAAATTGGCTCGGAAGCGGAGCACTGCAGGCGGAAGTCGAAATGCCCGCCAAAATGGCTGAAGATTTCATAGACGAACTGAACAAAAGAACGCGCGGAGATGTGCAAATTGACGAAAACTGACAATGCAAAAAAAATTATGGACCTGCTCAAAGGCCTCAACAGCAGTGAGCTTGTCCTGATAATAGACAACGACACGAAAATAGTCGCGAATACAATCAAAGCCGTTAAAAATAAAAATGAAATTGAAGTGTATACAAGAAATTACTACATAAAAAATGGGGTTGAAACAAAAAGCGACTCCATAGGATTAATATTGGTTCCCCTAAAAAAAATCAATTCCATTGAAATGTTTTTTGGTAGAAGTGCAGAGAGCTACTTGGATAAACATAACTGTTCGCACATGTACAATTATGTGCTAAATAATTAAACAAATAATATAATGAAAAGGTGATATAAAATGAGTAAATTGTTGATAAAAGAAAAGGAAATTGTAATACCCGGCGAAAAAATTGCTGAAGGTATGGATTTTTTGCCTTCAACAGGAACATTTAGAGAGGGAGAGAGTATATATGCAAATAAGCTCGGGCTTGTAGAACTAAAAAATCACATAACAAAAGTCGTATCCTTAAAAGGATATTACATGCCAAAAAGGGGGGACACAGTCATCGGCATAATCAACTACATAGGATATTCTGGATGGGATGTAAACATAGGCGCACCGTACGATGCCAGTCTTCCGGTCGGAGAAGCCGTTAAAGAAAGGGTTGACTTGTTAAGGGGGGACATGAGCAGATATTTTAATCTCGGAGATGTGATAATTGCAAACGTTTTCAATGTAACCAAATCCAAAATAATCAAGCTCAGCATGAGAGATTACAGCCTGAAAAAATTAAACGGCGGGCGGGTAATAAAAATTTCTCCAAGCAAGGTGCCAAGATTAATCGGCAAAAGCGGAAGCATGGTTGGCATGATAAAAGAATACACAAAATGCGACATAAATATTGGACAAAACGGCTTTATATGGATTAACGGCCCGATAGAAGGGCAGTATCTTATAGAAAAGGCGGTCAATCTAATTGAAGAAAAAGCCCACACAAGCGGGCTGACAGACCGAGTAAAACAAATGTTGGAAGAAGGTGTTAAAAATGAGTGAAAGACCTGATGGTAGAAAATTTGATGAAATGCGCGACATAGAAGCAAAAGTTGGCGTCATAAAAAAGGCGAACGGCTCCGCCATGTTCAGAATAGGAAAGACAATTGCTATTGCGGGGGTGTATGGTCCAAAAGAAGTGCATCCAAAACATATGGAAGACCCTGAAAAAGCAATAATGAAATGCTATTACAACATGTATTCCTTTTCTGTACCTGAAAGAAAAAGGCCGGGACCTGACAGAAGAAGCATAGAAATAGGTATGGTTATGAAAAATGCCCTGCTACCTGTAGTGAATCTAAAGGAATACCCAAGAACAGCGATAGAAGTTTTTGTCAACATAATACAAGCAGATGCAGGGACAAGATGCGCAGCAATATCCGCCGCATCAATGGCTTTAGCAGATGCAGGAATATCTATGAAAGATATGGTTTCATCTGTTGCAGTAGGGCATGTAAACAATGAAGTCGTTGTTGATTTGAATAAAGAAGAAGAAGATGTTGAAGGAACAACAGATATGCCAATGGCATATGCCCCAAGAATGAATAAAATCACTCTTCTTCAATTGGATGGAAAAATATCAAAAGAAAAGCTGAAGAAAGCAATTTCATTGGGCATGAAAAGCTGCAAAAAGGTTTATGAAATACAAAAAAAAGCATTGAAAGAAAAATACAGCAACAATGGTGAGTGAATGAACATAAAAATTAGGGGCATCTATTCAACGGCCTTGACTCAATTCCTAAAAGAAAAGGGGTACGATATAGTCCAGCCATCGGAATCTTTAAGCAAAAGGTTTGGCATAAAAGACAACAATTTTGCAACAACAATAATCTATGACAAAGAACACTTGAATGGCATTGTCCTGAGCGGCGCGAACATTGAAGAACTAACAAAATTGTTCATGGAAAACTTTACAGATATTGCGGTAAAGCGGATGGGAATGGGAGAAGTCTACTGCGGCAAAATAAAAAGGATAGACTCAAAACTTGGAAATATCATTGTTGATTTGGGAAACAACAAAGAAGGAATTTTAACATTGCAGAATTATTGGGGATTCCTGAGAGAAGGCGAGAAGGTTCTTGTCCAAGTCAAAGGAAAAGTTAAAGGCAAAAAAATTTTGTCGGCGAAGCTAAGACTATTCGGAGAAAATGCCATCTTGATAAAAGATGGCTTTACAAAAATTTCAGGGCGCATAAAATCAAACGAAGAAAAAGAAAGACTGCAGAAGCTGAGCGCAGAGCTGAAAAAAGATGGATGGGGGATACTCTGGAAATCGTTCGCCGAAGGAAAAAGCGATGAGATACTAAAGGAAGAAATAAAAAATCTCTATAAAGAAGAGGAGAGCATAAAAGAAAAATTTAAACGGATGGACAAAGCAGGCATCATAAAAGAAGGCGAAAAAATCTTTTTCATTGATTTTGGGGCTGTCTCAAAAAATGAATTGGACAATTTAAGAAAAAAGGTAACCACCACAATTCCAGGGCACCACTTCTTGAAATCAGGAAATTATTCAATTGTCGTTGACTTTGCGGAAGCCCTTGACAACATAGACTACAATATAATATCCAGCAAATTAAACAAAGTCCTGTTGAAAAACGGACCTCAGCCTGAATCTTATTATGAGATAATGCAAAAAAAGATTGCCGGAAGGGATATTATCTTCAGAGGCATTGTCAAATCCGCAAGCGAGGATGAAATTATAATAAAGCGCAGGCTAATGGCAGGCGGGAGATTTGATGGACTGAACACGGAAATAAAAGAAGGAGATTATGCAATAACAAAACTCAAACCCAATGAATGGGTTGTGGAGCACAGTTATTTTGATAAAAATAATTACTTAAAAGGAAAATACTTAAATATAAACACCCCTGTTGAGCTATACCCCAAATTCGCAAGGTACATAGATTTGGAAGTTGATGTGATAGAAAAAGACGGCAAAAGAAAGGTTATAGACCTTGATAAATTAGAAGAAGTAACAAATAAGAAAATGATAAGTAAAAATTTGGCAGAAAAAGCCATAAAAATCGCTAACAACTTGTTAAAAGGTGAAATAAAATGACTGTAGATGTAAAAAATTTTAGGAGATATGTAATTGAATTAAGCAAAAAAAACAAGAGGGCAGATGGAAGAGCCCTGCTGGATTATAGAAAGCCCATAAAAATAGAGTATGGTATTTCTAAAAATGCAGAAGGAAGCGCCTCCGTAACAATCGGCAAAACAAATGTTGTTTGCGGAGTGAAGATGGAAATTGGAACTCCCTACCCAGATAGGCCAGATGAAGGTACAATGATAGTAAGCGGAGAATTCGCGGCAATAGCATCCCCCAATTTTGAACCCGGCGCACCAAAAGAAAATGCCATAGAATTGGCAAGAATTGTCGACAGAGGGATAAGAGAAAGTGGCGCTATAGATGTCAAAAAACTGTGCATAACAGAAGGGGAAAAAGCATGGATAGTATTTATTGATATATATATACAAAATCACGACGGAAACTTGATTGATGCCGCAGCACTTGCTGCAATAGCTGCATTATCCAACGCGAAATTCCCAAAAATAAATGAGAATGGGACAGTGGATTACCATGAACATACAGAACCCCTGCCAATAGTGCAAAAGCCGATAGCATGCACAATAAACAAGATAGATGGAAAATTATTTGTGGATTCAACAGCTGACGAAGAGCAAGTGTTTGATGGAAGACTGACAGTAACTTCAAATGAAGAAGGAATAATAAATGCCATGCAAAAAGGCGGACGAGAAGGATTCACAGAAGAAGAGCTAAACAAAAGCGTTGAGATAGCACTGGAAAAAGCCAAAGAATTAAGAAAATATTTATGAAGGTGATGCAGATGGAGTATACCAAATATGAAAAAGCAAGAATAATTGGAGCTCGAGCGCTTCAGGTTGCCATGGGCGCCCCGATATTAATCAAAACAGACAGCTTGAATCCTATAAAAATAGCGACAAAGGAATTTGAAGAAGGCATTTTGCCCATAACTGTAAAAAGAACAAGCCAACAAAAAGCCAAGTGAGCTTTCAATGAAAATAAAGGATATATCAGCCAGAAAAATTTTAAACTCTGTTGGAGATTATTCCTTAGAAATAAAAGTAAAAACAAGCAGCGGGGAATTCAAGGCGTCAACGCCTCAAGGAACATCCAAAGGCAGGCATGAAGTCAAAGAATATATCGGAGGCATAAACTCTTCTATAAAAAACATAAACAAAAAAAT
>WALN01000057.1 GCA_015522865.1 Microcaldota archaeon | reverse complement strand
ATATTTACAACAGCTCCAACAATTTTACCTCAAATATCGTTTGCTCAAACAATGTTGACTTCAACTGCACCGACAGTACTGGAAACTCATTTAGCAATAACTACTGCGATGTGGATGAAGGCTGTAACGCGAGCTGTACCAACTGTTCAGCAACTTCACAGCCTGATTTTAGCGTCAGTTTTGTCTCTCCAACAACCGAGAGTGGCACTTATCCACCAACACATGATTGGATTTTTGTGAATGCTTCTGCTAATGTAACTGTAGAAGAGTTGAGACTTGAGTTTAATGGAACTAACGAAACGCTCTGCACTGACTGCCAGCAGGCCAGCACAAACAAAACGGGACTGGGAGTCGGCACATACCATTTCAAAGTTTATGCTTTGAACGACACGAGAGTGAGAAGCACAGAGCAGAGAGAAGTTAATATCACTCAAGCTAATGAAAGCAACAGTAAAATTGCGTTTGTTCAATGTAGAAGTCTGGCTTTTGTTAGTGATGTTACAGTAAAGACAAAGTTGTGGATCAACTCACAACCAAGCTGCTTGTCTGTCAATCTCACTGTCAGCAACAACGGCAGTGTAATTTACCGCACAGAAAGCAATTCATCAATGTGCGAAGATGGAGTAACAACATTTGAAAATGTTCCATTAAAAGCCGGAGAAAATACGCTCGTTGCAAGTGCTGCTGGTTTAAGTGACACGTGCAAAACGCGTTTAATGGTTAAAGCAAAGCCTATCGCAACCCCCGATATTCCGCTATTCTTTGTACCGTTTATACTCGCAATTGTGCTTGTTGTATATAGAAAGCACCAAGAATGAGAGACAGCTGCTAATTAGAATCTGTAAATTGACTTAAAAACCTTTTATAAACCTCAGTACCTAATCGATTTATGAGAATCGAAAAGAAAATCTGGCCGGAATTTTTTCAGAGAGTGCTTGACGGAGTTAAAACCTTTGAATTGAGATTAGCCGATTTTGAATGCAATCCCGGGGACATTTTAGTTTTAAGGGAATGGAATCCAAAAACAGAAAAATACACTGGCAGAACCATAGAGAAAAAAATAACTTATGTTACAAAAACTAAAGATGCAAAATTTTGGCCTGAGGAAGATGTTGAAAAATACGGTTATCAAATTATTGGCTTTAAATAAGTACAAAGGCGCTTATTTAACGCTTTTTCTCATTTCCATTTGGTAGTCGATAAATCCCCATTTTTTGTAAATTTTATGGGCTTTTTTGTTGCCTGCATGCACTCTTATCGCAAAATTTTTTATCCCCCTCTTTTCGAGCCATTCAATGGTCTTGTTTTTGAATTTTGAGCTTATATTTTTATTTCTGAATTTTTTTCTCACAAATAAATCTCCAAAATAACCTAATTTCCCAATTTCAAAAACAGGTATGTTTTCCTTGATGTAGTTTAAAGAGTAGCCCGCAATTTCCCCATCAACCTCTGCTATCCACACAACCGAGTTTTTTGATTTTATGTTTTTTGTAATCCATTTTTTGAATATTTTTTCAGCTCCTTTTTTCTTTTTAATATGCTTTCTCAACTTTGGATTTTCTTCTATTCTCTTTCTATCATGCTCTTTTCTAAACTCCTTCCACATTTCTACAACTCTTTCCACATCTCTCATTTTTGCCTTCCTTATTTTAATCATTTTTCCACCCCTTCCTTATCTGCTTTTTTTCAAAATTTATCTCTATTTTGTCGCCATTTTTCAACACTTTGGTTGCAATTTTTGTTCCCACAATGCAAGGAATTTTTAGCTCCCTTGAAACAATTGCTGCATGCGAAGTGATACCTCCCTCGTCTGTAATTATTGCTTTGACTTTTTTTAAATATGGAGTAAAGGAAGGCTGAGTTGCAGGTGCGACCAATATTTTTCCTTCCGCGTTTTTAGCATCTTCTGCTCTGAACACAACTACTACTTTTCCTCTAATTTTTCCTTCTCCATATGCTACATTTCCTTTCAGTATATCAACATTCTCAAAACTCTCTGGCTCCACTTTTCTCGCCATTTTGTCCGCTTCTTCACCGTAGAAAAATTCTATATTTTTTTCATTATGAATTAAAAAAACGCATTTCTTTCTTCTATTCTCAAGAATTTTTTCATCAATTTTTTTGTTTTTCATCAATTCTATTATTTCTGAAGGTGTTGCATACATTAGTAACTCCACTTTTTGATCCAGCTTTTCAAGAATCTTCAGGAATCCTTCGTGGGCATAATCATAAACTCCGCTAGAAATTTTTCTCAGCTCAGTCATTTCAGCATAGAAAGTAAATAGGTAGTATGCCCAAAATTGTGCATAAATTTCACCAAGGTTCAGAAATGATTGTGGAGTTGACTTTACTTCTTCAACTGCTTTCCTTAGTTTTTTAATCTGCTCTCTAAAATTTTCTGAGAATTTATCAATAAATTTCTTATCTTTCTTTTTCTTTTCAATTTGCTTAAAATACGCTTTAATTTCATCCTCTTTTCTGTATGTTGTCATTATGCCATTTTCTATTTTTCCAAGAATCTCAGAAAAGCCGACCCCAATAATTTTCTTTTGATATTCTCTATAGCCCTTTGCTACAAACACGTACGGAAGAAATGGGAACTCCCTTGTAAATACCTTCACCCATCTCATTCTTTCACCTTTTAGCTAACTGCTTTTCTCTGACTCGCTCTTTCCCTGCATCTCAAACATTTCCTTTACCTCTTTCTCTGTTGTTGCGTCTTCTGCTCTTTTGTCCTCTCTAATTTGAACAAGGCGCGGAAATCTCAAAGCAAGCCCGCCTTTTTCTGTTCTACAGCATGTGTGAGTTGGAGAGACAGTTATCTCATCCGCCTTTATTGTTACAACCAATTTCGGTTTCACCCAGATATCTGCGTCTAACAGCGCGTCAACTTCTTCAGCTTTTTTAGGTATTTTTATTTTGTCCAAATTTTTCTTAAACCATCTCATCTGCTCTTCTGTAAAACCAGTCCCTACCTTTGCAACTGTTTTGAAACCATTTGTTTTTGGGGAGTAGACAGCACATAAAAGACCACCAAAACCAAACTGTGTTCTCTTTCCCTTACCTAAATAATATCCAACAACCACCAAATCCAAAGTATCCGCAAGTTTCCCTTCATAGCTTCTCTTTAACTTAATCCATGCGAATTTTCTGGCTCCTGCTATATACGGAGAGGACAAATCTTTTGCAACAATCCCTTCAAGCCCATTTGTTATGCATTCATTGAAAAATTTCTCAAGCTCTTCTGGCGTCTTTGCAATAATTCTCCTTGCCAATTTTATCCCCTTTCCTTCAACAACTGTTCTTTCAAGCGTTGCTCTCCTCTTTTTGAATGGCTCTAATGTATAATCTTTCCCGTCCTTGTACATGATGTCGAATGCAAAAAGAGTCAATGGAATTTCTTTAATTTTTTCATTAATTTCATACTTCCTTTTCCTTTGAATTGTTAACTGAAATGGCATGAACTGCTCTGTAATTTCATCGTAGCCTATTGCCTCCCCCTCCAAGATGCACTCCTTTGCCTTCACCTGCTTTTTGATTACTTCAACAACATCCGGGAACATGTGGGTCATTTTCTCCTGAGAACGCGAGTAAAGTTCT
>WALN01000056.1 GCA_015522865.1 Microcaldota archaeon | reverse complement strand
TAAACAATACGAAAAATACAGCTCATTTTCCAAGCTTTACTGCAGTCCCGTATGCAAAAATATCTACAGTGGATGGCATAATCTGAGTTGAGCCTACCTCTACGCCAACAACCGCGTCTGCTCCCATCTTCTCAGCATTTTTAGCAAGCTGTTTTAGAACGTCCCTCCTCGCTTCGTTCATCATACTTTTGTATGGCCTGATCTCTCCGCCCCACAAAGATTTGAGCATCGCAGCAATATCGTGCAAAATTGATTTGGAACGTGAAGAAGACGCCCAAACAATCCCCATATATTTCTTTATTCTTTTTCCTTCAACACCTTCTGTTGTCGTAACAATTATTGCCATATTGAAATATGGGAGCGAGATTTAAAAAGTTATAGAAACAACGGCAACAATTTAAAAAAGTTGATAAAGTAATGAAGCTATGAAGGAGTATATTCCATGGACTGAAAAATACAGACCTAAAAAATTATTGGAGGTAGTTGGACAAGAGGTTATTGTAAAAAGCCTCGAAGCGTATGCAAAGTCAAAGAACATGCCGCATTTACTTTTTTCCGGAAAAGCGGGAGTTGGAAAAACCACATGCGCACTTGCTCTTGCAAGAGAATTATTCGGCGAAAATTTAAGAGAATCTTTTTTGGAATTGAATGCAAGTGATGAAAGAGGTATAGACGTTGTAAGAGGCAAAATAAAAGACTTTGCCAGAACTGTCCCGCTCGAAAATGTTCCGTTCAAAATTATTTTCTTGGATGAAGCTGACTCGCTCACGCCAGAAGCGCAGCAGGCTTTGAGAAGAACTATGGAAAAATTTTCCTCAATTTGCAGATTCATTTTGAGCTGCAACTACTCGAGCAAAATTATAGAGCCAATTCAAAGCAGGTGCGGAATCTTTAAATTTTCTCCTTTGGCTGAAAAGGATATAAAAAGAATTATTGTAGAAGTTGCTGAAAAAGAAAAACTAGATGTTGATAAAGGGGCTGAAGAAGTAATAGTGTATATCGCAGAAGGAGATGCGAGGAAAGCGCTGAACATACTGCAGGGGGCTGCGATTTTGAATAGGAAAATAACTAAGAAGGATATTTATAAAATTGCATCTCAGGCAACTCCAAAATTAATTCAGGAGCTGATAGAATTGTCAACGAAGGGAAAATTTGTGGATGCGAGAAAAATTTTGGATACGCTTATGATAGACTATAGTATGAGCGGAATTGATATCATCAAGCAGATATTTAAGGAAATTCTGAATTCTAAAATAAAGGACAGAGAAAAAATGCTACTGCTTGAAAAAGTCGGGGAAGTTGAATTCAGGCTGGTTCAGGGCAGTAATGAGAGAATTCAGCTCGAGTCGCTTATCGCCTCCTTTGCAACTAAATAGTGGTTATTTTCCCTTTAAATAGAAAAGTATTTATGGTAATACTGTATTTAGTTAAATAGGGGGAAATTATACGTATAATTGCAAAAAGAGGCGTTTATAGTTGAAAATCGCAATGATTGGGTGGGAATTCCCGCCTTTTAAAATTGGAGGCCTGGGTACTCATTGCTATGAACTTACAAGAGCGCTTGCAAAGAAGGGAGTAAAAATAGACTTCTTTATGCCAAAAACTAAGTACAAAATAGACGCGCCATGGATGAGAATAGTAGCGGTAAGCCCAGAAGTTGTGCTTAAAATGAAGGGCGCAGTTTATAAGAGGAAAAAAAGTAGAAACATATTTGATGCTATTGAGGAATACAACGAAAATGCCGCTCTTGTTTTGGAAGAAATGAATAAAAAAGAAAACTATTCACTCATCCACTGCCACGACTGGATAACTGCAAGGGCCGGGATGAGAGCAAAATATCTCACATCTTTACCGCTTGTTGTAACAACCCACAGCACCGAATTTGACAGGTCCGCAAATTTAAATCCATCCTCTTGGATATGGGGAATAGAGAAAGCAGTGTTTGATCAAAGTAAAAGAATAATTGCAGTGAGCAATTTTGTTAAAAAGACAATTATGGAAAAGTATTCAATTGATGGAAAAAAAATCGCGGTTATTCCAAATGCAGTTAGCAAAAATAATTTTAAGTACAAAGCAACCAAAGAGCAGTTTGGATGGGACAATAAAAAAATAGTTTTATTTGTTGGCAGGCTGGAAATTCAAAAAGGCCCCGACTTCTTTTTAAGAGCTGCGAAAAAAGTGATTGAAAAAAGGAAGGATATATTATTTGTTATAAGCGGGGAGGGGAGCATGCTCCCACAGTTGATAAATCTCTCTATAGATTTGGGCATACAAAATAATGTGAGATTTTTAGGTGTGCTTCCGCAGGAAAAACTATCTCAGCTTTATTCTGTTGCTGATGTTTATGTGCTACCGTCAGTAAGAGAGCCTTTTGGAATCACCGTCCTGGAAGCAATGATAGCAGGCACTCCGGTTATAACATCAAAAACAGCGGGCGCGCCCGAAATAGCTACGCACTGTTTAAGAGTTGATTTTTGGGACACAAATGAGATGGCTAATAAAATACTCGCGGTTGTGGAGTATGGAGCGCTCAGAAAAGAGATGAGCAAGAACGCATATCAAAATGTTGAAAATATTACCTGGGACAAAGTCGCGGAGAAGACAATAGGAATTTACAATGAGGTGAGAAAATGACAGATATAGTGCTCTCGTTTCATGTCCACCAACCGTTCCGCCTGAACTCCTTTTCAAGATTAGAAGAGCACCCAAAAAAATTATTTGAAAGATATTTTAACGAAGAGCTGAACAAAAAATACTTTGAAGCTGCTGCGAAAAAATGCTATCTCCCTTCAAATTCTATTTTGCTAGACGCGCTTGAAAAATACGAAAATTTCAAAGTAAATTTCAGCATAACTGGAACGTTTATAGAACAGGCGAAAAAATATTCTCCGGAGACACTTGAAAGTTTCAGGAGGTTGGTTGAAACCGGGAAGGTAGAAATATTTGGCGAGACCTATTATCATTCTCTTGCTTCGTTGTTTAAAAAGAAAAATGAGTTTAAAAGGCAGGTTGAAAAGCACAAGGAAGCAATATATAGAGAGCTCGGAACAAAGCCAAAAATTTTTAGAAATACTGAATTAATTTACTCGAATACTATCGGAAAGGAGATAGAAAGAGAAGGATTTGAAGGCGCAATGATAGAGGGAAGTGAAAAAATTTTAGGGTGGAGGTCGCCGAATTATATTTACAAAGCTAAAGATGCAAATTTAAAATTGATTGCGAGAAACTATAAACTGAGCGACGATGTGGGATTTAGATTTTCCAATAGAGGGTGGAAAGAGTGGCCGCTCACAGCAGACAAGTATGCCGCGTGGCTCTCTGCAACTCCCGGGGATATAATTGTGCTGTATGTAGATTATGAAACTTTTGGGGAGCACAATTGGAAAGAAAGTGGTATACTCGAGTTTCTTAAATATTTGCCAAAAGAAGTGCTAAAATACAAAAATCTCTCATTCGCGAATGCTACAGAGGTAACGAAAAAAGAAGTGAAGGACGAGCTGGATGTTCCATTTAACCTGTCGTGGGCGGATTTGGAAAGAGATGAATCTGCATGGATAGGCAACAAAATGCAAAAAAGCTGTTTTAATGAGCTGGAAAATATAGCAGAAAAAGCGGAGGGGGAGGAGTTGGAGAACATCGCAGGTTTGCTTCAGAGCTCAGACCATCTCTATTATCTCTGTACAAAAGGACAGGGAGACGGAGATGTACACAGCTACTTCAATCCGTACAAGCAAAACAATGCGTATGAAAATTATGTAAATTATATGAATATACTGCAAGATTTCAAACATATAATTAAAACAAAAGGGGGTAAAGCATGAAGGTAGCATTTTTGGTAACAGAACTCCAAGAGCCAGTTGGGGGGCTGTATAGATTTAGCGTGCAATTTTTGAAAACATGGAAGGAACTAATTAAGGGCGAGGACGTGCCTTTCGAACCATTAGTTGTTTCAGTTAAATATCCTCATCTTCCAAAGGGCGATTTAAAAAGAAGCTCTGAATTCCCAGAACTTGAAAAACGAGTAAATTTAAAAGTTTGGGAGGGTGAGCGCGGGGGAGTTGGTGTATATTTTTTGGAATCAGATCACAGCTGGGAGGAAAAATGCAGAATTTACAAAAAGCTTTGGAGAGATTACCACATAAAATCAGATGCCGCAAGCTCCACCCCATTTTATAAAAAGCTCACTGATTTCTGGATAGATGCGCCTGCATTTCTGGAAGAGATAACAAAAAAAGAGAATATTGCGTTGATTGATGCGCAGGACTGGCTTGCCTTCCCCGCTGGCTTTCTTGCAAAGGAGAGAATAAACAAGCCCCTCTTTGTGAGATTCCACTCCGGGGAATTTGGAAGGTCTATGGGAAATCCTAATTGGGACGATGCACCAATAAGGATAGAAACAGCGGCGTTGATTGAAAGTGATTACGTGCAGGGAGTTTCAACACATGAGGCGAAGTTCGAAATATACCATCTGCTGCCATTTAGAGAAAAAATAATAAACGAGCTGAAAAGATACAAAGAGAGTAGATGGCAAGAGGAGCAGAGATGGAAAACAAGCAAATACGTTGAGTTTCTTTTAAAAGAAAGTGAAGATGTTGAAAGGATAGGAGAAGTGGCGGCTGGCGTAACTAATGGAATTGAACTAAAAGATTGGATTGGAATTGAAAAAGAAGATGTTAAAAATGGCGAAAAAATACTTGAGAGAATAATGCCGGACAAACAAAAATACATACTATTTTTAGGCAGGGCCGAGAGAAGAAAAGGGATAGAGGAGCTGCTAAAAGCAATGCAACTTCTAAAAGTTGAGAATGTGGGCCTCATAGTGTTCAGCCATATGAGCGACGAAGAAGAAAAAAATTTGCAGATAAAAATCAGAAATTTGAGAATAGAAAATAAAGTGAAAATAGTCAATACATGGATTGAAGCTAAAAAGAAAATGCAGCTGCTATGCGCTGCAGACATCATAGCAGTACCATCGCTCTACGAGCCCTTTGGCATCATAACTCTGGAGGCGCTTGCGGCAGACCTTGCAGCTGATTTAAATGATAAAACTGGCCCGGCAGTAGTGGTTGGCGATACTGGCGGGATGAGTGAGATTATAAGAAATGGAATTGACGGGTTCAAATCTCCTATGGAATTCCACAAATTCAAACTTGAGCCGGTGTTTTTGGAAAGAATTCTGGACATGTTATTAACGAACCCTGAGCTAAGAAAAAAAATTGCTGAAAATGGAGCGCGGAGAGTGCAGGCGAAATATTTCAATTGGAAATATATAGCCAAAAAAATATTTGAAATTTATTTAAAGGCAATTGAAAATTATAAATATTGGAGGTGAAAAAGTGCAGATTGAAGAGTATTTTGGAAAAAAGGCCGGCATCGTATGGGAAGTGCTTCATGAACATGGGCCTCTAAGAATTGTGGACCTGAAAAGAAAGAGCGGGCTGGAGGAGGCAGAGGTGTACGCTGCACTTGGATGGCTGGGGAGAGAGGGAAAAATAGAAATAATCGGAGAAAAGCCGCTTTTATTTAAATTCAAATTAAAAGGGTAATATGAGAATAAAAAGTGATGAAAATATAGAAGATGGGTACGCAAGAACAAAAAGAGTAGTTTTGAGAAGAAGCACATGCGAACTTATCCAGAGCGTTTACTCCAACCCCTTTGACGGAAAGATCGGCCCAAATAGAGATTTCGAATATGAAGGGCTGAGTGTTTATATAAATGGAGAGAATTGGAAATTTTTGGATGGCGTGTACTTCGGGCTGAGTGGAAAGGATGGAAAAGAGATAGAGCTGAAAAGAGAGGCGGTAGAGGTCTATCCGTGGAAAGCTGTTTACCATTATTTTGCTGCAGATGTGAAGCTTGCTGTAGAATATTATTTATCAGACGAGATTGAAAAAGTAAGAAATAAAGGCGCGAGGGGGGCTATGAAAGTATGCTTCAACATATCAAAAGCAAATGGATACCTCTTGGAAATATTGCCGCTTGTCGACATGCGGCATATGGATGGAGTTTCAATACCAGAAAAGCATTCAGTTAAGAGCGAAAATGGATGGATAGCTATAGAAAAGGACGGCAAAAAATTATTGATGGGAGTAAAAAATGCAGAAATTAAAATAGAACCGCACAATATTGAATGGAATTATAAATTGGGGGTTGGTGAGAGGGAAAACGAATATGAGTTCAGAAAAAGAAAGCGGATTTTGTTCATCCCGGGCTATTTGAGAGTTAAAATGAATAAAAAGAAAACAATCCTCTCAATAAAGGCAGGCGACGATGGCATATCTCATACACATGTAGTAAGGGAGGAGAAGGGCGACCTGTTAATAAAGAGAAAAATAGAAAAAATGTTTGAAAAATATTTTGAGAATGCCAAAGAGAAATGGGGCAGAGAAAAGTCGGAGGCCCTTGAAAACAGAATTTTATCGCTTCTTAAATTTAACATCAAAACAGAATACGGAAAGCTGCCTGATGCCGGCAGCATGTGGTTTAGAGAGGTGTGGTTCAGAGACATGCTTGAAACTATTAATCAAAATTACAAAATACTAGCGCAAACTTCAAAGCAATTAATTAACAGAACATTAAAAACATGCACAAAACTGTCGAAAAATGGCTTGGTTCCAAACAGATTGCCGTCTAAAAAAGAGCAAAATATAAATTACGATTCAATAGACGCCACTCTGTTATACTTCTTTCTTCAATTGAAAAAAAATAAAAGTATAAATAAGGAAATATTTGATAAATTTGCGGATAGATTTGTAAATGAATTGGGGCTAATTGAATGTCCGGCATATTGGAGCTGGTTGGATGCGCAAATATATATTGGGAATAAGCTTACACCAACAAGATTTCCGGAAAGCTGGAGAGGAAAAATAGATAGAAACGAAAATGTTATGTTAATAGAAATAAATGCGCTGTGGCTGAAACTATTAAATGAAATTGGAGAAACGGAGATTAGAGAGATAGGCGAGAAAAATTTCATAAAAATATTTTTAAGCAAAGAATTTCCAGCCCATATTTATCACAGAAAGCTTGGTGCTGACTGGACAGAGACAAGCGCGGCAATAGAAGCAGCAGCGCTGCTGCCCAATATATTTGGCAAAGAGAAGACTGAAAAGCTTCTGAAAATCGCGTCCCAAAAACTGTTTGTGTGGAGAAAGAACAAATTGTTTGGGGTGCTTGTCAAAAATAGTAGAGACAGAATATTTAGAGATGACGCGCAATACCAGGGAGCTGTTGTCTGGCCAAGGGAAACTCCGTATTTAATAGAACTATTGAAGAGAACTAATAGAAAAAAGGAAATTGAGGAAATACTAATTTCAAATTTAGAGCATCAAATAGAGGAAGGGGCAATAAATTATAATAATGAGCTTTTTGCATTGCCTGCAGGCGCAGCGACAAAAACTAACATCCAGTTAAAAGAATCTGCTCCAGTGCCAGTTAAAAATCCCGCTCAGCTGTGGTCTCAGTGGATGCAGCCATATTTCGATTTCATTGATAGTGAAGTTTGAAGCGTAAAAGAGCTGCGATTTTAAAGCTCTCAAATTCTTTTCCTGCATCGTCATGTGGATCGAACAGAACTAATCGCGCTTTATGTTTTTTGGCGAGAGTGATTATATTTTCAGCATTTCTAAAAAAAGTTTCAGAAATGAGCAAAGTATCAATCGCCCCAATTTCTGCTGCTTTTTTCACGTCTCCGAGTCCATAAACCGCCAGCCCGCTATTCGTACTTATCTCTTTTTTGAAGGATTCCAACACCTCAAACTCTTTTTGCAATTTTTGCTCGTTTATAATTTTTCCAATAACCCCTTTTCTCAAAAGCTCCAAAGCTCCCGAATACTCTGTATTCGAGCAGTGAACTAAATTGAGCTTTTTGGTACTTCTATCCCCAAAAAATTTTGCAAAATTTTCAGCAACAAAACCTGGCCCCCCAATTATTATCGGTCCCTTAAAATTTTCTAGGTGCTCAAAAATTTTGGAATAAAAATTGCCCATATCTGAATTTTCTTTTTTAGAAAACGCATTATGGATGGAAAATTTTTTAATTAACGAATTTTTAAGCTCGAAAAAATTTGCTGTTCTTTCATCAATCAAAACTATCAACACTTTAGCCTGCCTGCTGTACTTTACTGCCTCATCGAGTAACTCCCGCGATAGAGCATCCCATTTTTTTGTCAGAGTTACTGAGGAGCCTATAGAAACCTCAAGTGAATGAAAGCTGCCTTTCTCAACGTATTGTTCTGGCGTACCTTCGATTATTTTGCCGAGCAAGTATAAATTTGGGGGAGAAAATTTCACATCTTCAATTTTCAATTTAACAAAAATTCTTTTCTTTTCTCCCGATGTTGCTCTCAACCCTTCTGTTTTAAATCTCCGGTAAGAAATGCCAGAAACAACATCGCCTTTCTGGACTATCCTGCTAAGAGCAAACAGATCATCTTCACAATCTACGCCTAGCTTAAGCGCGTCCTCTTTCTTCCATAAAATTCTCATATTCTTATTTAAATTATTAGAGCATAAAAAATAGTATGGGGCATTACAGTAGCACAGCGCTTGGTCTGCTATTTGGAGGAATTTGCATAGTGATAACTCTCTGGTTGTTTTTCTTTTATCCGTTCTACACCATAAGCTCAAGTATAATAGAATTATTGAAAGTGGTTGTAATCGGAAGTATAGGGGGGATCTCAATATTTTTTAGCTTAATTGGGCTGTTAATGCTGATAACTAAATAGCTCTTAGAAAAGAGTGCGTGAAAATGAGAATTGCAATAATAGACAAAAAGAAATGTAGGGGTAAAAAATGTCCTGCTTTTTGCATTTCGGTATGCCCGGGAGTAAAAATGGGCGAAGAAACAATAACGCGAAAAGGAGAATTTCCAGTAATTTCAGAAGAACTATGTACCGGTTGTGGCTTGTGTGTTAAAGCCTGCCCCACAAGCGCAATAAAAATAGTTAATACCCCCCAGGAGCTAGAGAAGCCTACTTTTCAATATGGCGCAAATAGTTTTAGGCTCTACAATTTTGCGATGCCTAAGAACAGCAGAATTGTAGGGATAATTGGAGAAAATGGAATAGGCAAGAGCACCGCGCTTAAATTGTCATCTGGAAAAATTAAACCAAATTTTGGCGAATATGAAAAAGAAATGGAATGGAAAGAAATACTCGATAGATTTAAAGGAAGCGAAACAAGGGGCTATTTGGAGCAGTTGAAAAAGAACAAAATAAAATTTGCGTATAAAATACAGGAAGTTGGCGCCCTTTCGAAAAGTGAGGAGAAGGTAAAAAACTTTTTAAAAATCTGCGGAAAAAATAAAGAGAAAAATAATATTTTAAAGGAGTTGGGCATTGAAAAAATAAAAGAGAAAAAACTAAATGAGTTGAGTGGTGGTGAGCTACAAAAAATAGCTATAGCTTGCACACTCATGAAAGATGCAGAAGTATATTTCTTTGATGAACCTTCTTCATATTTAGATGTAAAGGAAAGAATCAACGTGGGAAAATTAATAAGAAAACTCGCATTAACTAAGAGTGTTTTGTTGGTTGAGCATGACCTTGCACTTCTTGACTATCTCAGCGATTTTATTTACGTCATTTATGGGAAACGGGGGGCATACGGAGTAATCTCATCAATAAAAAGCTGCAAAAATGGCATTAATGAATATTTGGCCGGCTATTTAAAATCAGAAAATGTGAGATTCAGAAAAGAAACTATAAATTTCGGCGAAAATATGAGAGCAAGGAAAATTGAAAATATCTCATTAAAATATCCTCTGCTTCATAAGACATTTGAAAATTTTAAGTTGGAAATAGAGGGAGCGGAGATAAAGGAAGGAGAAATAATAGGCATCGTAGGACCAAATGCCATAGGAAAAAGTACATTTGTGAAAGTGCTTGCAGGCGTAATCAAAGCTGATGAGAATTACAAAGCAGCTAAGAGAGTTGCATACAAACCACAATATCTTGAGAGGAAATTTGATGGCAAGGTTAGAGAACTTATAAAAAAAGTGGATATGAAACGCATAAAAGAGAAATTAAAAATAAATGAAATAGAAGATAAGGAAGTTAAAGAATTAAGCGGGGGCGAACTGCAGGCATTGTCAATTGCTCTCAACTTGAGCATGTCCGCAGACCTAAGACTCCTTGACGAACCAAGCAGTTTCTTAGATGTAGAACAGAGAATATACACCAGCGATGCAATAAGAAACATAGCCGCAATAACAGAGGTGCCTACTTTCGTTGTTGACCATGATTTATTGTTTGTAGCAAGCGTTTCAGACAGGATGATTGTCTTCGAAGGAGTGCCGGGCGTATATGGAAAAGCAAATAAAATAGCTTCTGTTGAAGCAGGCCTCAACAAGTTCCTAAAAGATCTGAACATAACATTTAGAAGGGACCCAATAACCGGGAGATTGAGAGCTAATAAAGAAAACTCAATTAAGGACGTTGAACAAAAAAGAGAAGGCAAATATATCAAATGAGCTTCTATTGTCTGCTTACCAATTGCTTGGTTCCTAAAATGTCGCTGTATTCGCTGAGAGCTACAAGAAAGGTTGAGTTTCCTTTAATCCAGCTAACCAGCCAGATATTTTGGGGCGGAAACGAAAAAAGAAAGGCTTGAGCCTGGGAGCAATTTTTAGTAGAGCAGTTGAATGATAAAATTTTTTCTCTTGGGAAAAACGAGGCATAACCTTTCGCTCCGCTCTCTGCGAAAGCTCTGACATCCGGAGAATTCTCAGAAGCAACTATTGCCATTTCTGGGTATTCGTGAAAGATATAACCTCCGCTGCTACAATTCTTAAAAAGTTCTGATTCTCTGTAGGGAAGAGACATTGAAATAGAGGGCTTCAATTCGTAATTGCGTATTATCACTCTCGGGCAGGCGGAATGAGGATCAAAAGAAATCTTCACTTTAGCTTTCCAAGTATTGTTAGCTTCTCCAAGAGAGATTATTGATATTTTGGCGCCTTCATCTGAAAAACCCTTTAAATCAGACAGTATGAATTGCCTTACATCTTTAGAAGTTATTGGTGCAGAAGGTTTGGAGACAAAAATGTATATAGATAGTATGAACAACAAAATTGCTACTACTATTGCTATGTTGCGCGTAGAAGGCTCCATAAATAATGTAGAAAATACATATTAAATAATATTTGCTTAAATTCTAGCAGCTTCCGGAAACTGCCGGTTTAGAGCAATTAACAGAAATATTTGCAACCATTTCTCCGCTCGTTTTTTCATCCAAAACATTGAAGAGCGTCTCATTTGCGCATATTACATCTGTAGTTGAGTCGTTGTAAACTGCAGCGGAATAGTTAGTGATACTTACATTGCGGCTAAAAGAAAGGTCGGCGCTCTTTGAAGCGTTGAATGAGTTGACTAATAAACTAAAGTTCACAGAAACTGAATAATTTTCTGCGCTTACCTCCGTGCAGTTTTCCGAGAGTGAGGAGACGCTTACGTTTGTGATATTGTCGGAAAGTACAGAAGTGGAGTTCGAAAAATAAGAAGTTAGAGTGGAGTTAAATATAGCGCAAAAATCTCCGCTCGCATTGCATCCCCCATAAGAGTAAGCCGAATCCACAATAGCATCATCAAATGTGCTTTCGAAAAAATTTTGTGCATCTCCAAATCTATCTGCAACTTTAGCTGCTTGTATTTCATACAAATTATTCTGCTGGTAGTTCTCAAGTGAAAGCGCAAGTAAGGATATAACTGAAAGAGATGTTGTAACCAGAGCTAATGCAATCCATCCGACAAATCCTTTCAATGCACCCACCCCTCAAAATGATATTTGTTCTTTATCTCCTGAGAATTTAAGCAATTATCAGCGGCGGTTTTGTTAAGCGTGCAGGAAGAGCTGCAGTTGCAAAGCAGGGGGTAATAGTAAAGCTCTGCTCTAACAACTAACGGCCCGCCCACAGAGGTGTTGGATATTGTGAAGCCGGTAAGGGTATGAAATTGAGATGGGCTAACAGAGATATTTTCGGCATTCAATTTCAAATAATCTCTGCCAAGCGTCCTTAAATTGTCTATTTTCCAGAAAGGAGAAGTATAAGATGAAAAAATAGCAGCTGCGGAGATTGCAATAAAAACAATTGTCAAGGCGTATATCGCGCTCAAAGAAAAGGCAAACCCCTTCATCCGCATGTTATCACCCTCAAGGAGCATGGAGAATTTGAGCAGTTAACCAGTCGCTGCGCGACATATTTATTAGTACAAGAAGAGCAATTGGTCTCGTTTCCAGTTCCGTTGCTGTACTGATAGCAATAACTTACATTGGCAGAAATATCTGAGCAGCTAACTAATTGTTGAGCTATAATTTCTGCATTGTTTGGGGAACTAGAAAACAAATTAGCTGTTCTCAGCGAAAATTCAGACGAGTGCAGAGCAACAGATATGATGAGTGCTAAAAGAATTGTAGAAAAAAGAAAATCCAGAACAAAGAATTGGCCCCTCATTTAGCAGCCTCCGAAAGTGATATCAACTGCATCTGCAACTTTTTTTACGCACAGAGTTTTATAAGTGCAATCTAAAACAAAATCGTCAAAAGAAAAATTTGAAACTGTTTGAATAGAGATATTTGAAGCGGATGAAAAAAGGAATAAATAAGATTGATTGTGGCTCACCAAAATCGGGTTTTTCTTATCTTCAATTTTAGGGCATGGCGCAGAGAGTTCTACAGAAAGTCCGTCAATATACGCCAGATTCGAAGCACGCGCAAGCTCAGCACCAACAATTTTCTGCTGCTCTGCAAAAGAGGCATTGATAGAAGACTCCCTTGAAAAATTATAGTAATTAGTAAGCCATAAAATAACAATTAGTGCAATACCTAATAAAAGAAAAAATTCCAATGATACCTGCCCACGCATATGAAAAAAAGGTGATAAGGATATTTTAATATTACTAGCGCTCAGCTGGAAGAGAACATATATTAATTAAAAAAGAGAAAGAAAAAGAGAAGTTAGGAATAAGGAATGAAGTAATGAAGGCATTATAAGAGAGCCCAAGCAATATGCTCTTCTTACTTTGAATAGCGGTGGCAAAAGCCCTATTGCAGTTGCGCATGCTAATACCAATAGAGCGGGGAGCCCGCATATAACGAAAATAGCTAAGATTACTAAAGAATAAAGGAGTACGTTAAATAAAATAAAATTTTTCCTAAAAATTTTTGCAATTTTTTCTTTGAACAGGTAAACAGCCCAGAACGCAAAAAGTGATGAAAAAAGAGCGATGACTGCAATAATTAGAATATTTGGGGAAGAGGAAAGTAAAAAAGTTGCTGCTGCTGAGCGCGCTTTATGTATGGTGACTGCAAAAACAAAATCATAAAACATTTTTGAAGCAACAATTGCGGAGCTCAACATAATAAATGAAAGAGGGGTCGATTCGAAAAATAAAAAGGCGATGCTGCTTAAGAATGCGGGGCTAAGCGCGGGCATAAAACCACTCAAAGCTCCCACCACGCTTCCAGCAGCCACAAATTTGAGATCTATTTTAACTGGTGTCTCATGGGAGAGGGATGGAATAGCTCCTCCTTTGATTGAAAGTAAGAGAGATGGCAGTCCAAAAAGACCGGTAAGTAGCGGAAATAGCGGGTTCTTAGTGATCGGCAACAGCAAGGTTAAAACTCCGAGAAGTCCGGACACCAAAAAAATTAATAGACCAAGAGCCGCGTTTCGCGGCAGGTCGGAAATGAAAAAAAGAAAAATTAAAGTAACAAAAATTGGGAGCAAAAAAGGTTTCAAAAAAGAATACCATATCGGAATAGAGAAAAAGAGCGGGGGAAGAAGAAAAACTGAAAAAACTATGGAAATCATAAATGAATAGAGCATAATTTTTACTGCGCTCATTCCCTTTCCCTCCATAGCAAGCGAATGAGCAGGCAGTACAGATACGCTATGGGCAGCTGAAGGGATACCAAAAAATACAGAAGGCAGTATCTCAAAAATTGCATGAGAAAACGAAAGTGCAACTGCAAACTCAACAGCGGTTATACCATACGAGGAGGCTATCTGTAAAATAGCGTTAGTATGCACAAAAGGAAAAACCCCAAGAATACCGGAAAGCACCCCCCCAAGAAAAACTAAAAAATTCACTTAGAATACACCTCTATATCTGTTTCTTTGGAAACAACAATTTCTAACTTTCCGCTATACTGCTGTACAACTCCGCTAGCAGAAACTATTTGACCTTTGCGCAACTTAGGAAAATCCGAAAAAAGAACTATATTTATACACTTCAATTTGCATATGCTCATAAAAAGTAAATTTTCTTTTTGGGAGACTCTCGAAATCCTTCCGCTAACTCTTACGAAATCCCCAATATCTGAAGCTGAAAGCTCAGCTATATTTTTAGGAGTTGGGGCTACGGAGCGCGCATACAAAATCAAAACTGACAGCAAAATAAGCGAAAGAAAAAATATAATCCATGCTTTCTTCATTATTGCTTTAGTATGATAAAAATAAAAAAACATTTGAAAATTATTTAAAGTCCACACAATAAGTGTAAAAGGTTGCGGGAACACAGGCGCCAAATGTTTGTGATGGATGGAACACTTTGTTTATTGAGGAGAGAATTAAATTTTTCGCTTCAACATTTCCAACTGCTTTGGGATAAAAAGTTACATTTGAAGCATTAATAGAATAATCTATTGAAGTGAATGAAAAAGACGAATTCTGAGCTTGGTATTTAACGCACGCGGAACGCGCTGCTGCAAAAGCAAGAGTGATTTCAGAATTACGTGCTGCCTGAACCGCAACCAAACCAACAATTAATACAATTATAGCCACAATTATAACTATTTCTATGCTGATCTGCCCCCTCATTAACTCACCTTTGTGCAGCTAAGCGAAGTGTTTCCATTCAAATTCTGAGCTTCGATATTGAGCCATCCTTCATAAGAACAGTTCGGGGCGGGTATATCTGCATAAAGAGGCAGGGAATGTACCTTCTTTGAAATGCCAATATCACACTCTAATGTTTTATCCGAGCTGTTATAAATGAAGCAGAATACACCTTTTGGAACAAAAACCTGCTGCGTAATTTTTGAACCGTTGCCGCTTAAGAACACATAATTCAAAGCAAATGCAACGGAGTTCAAGGCAGTTTTAGAAAGGGCAGCTTTATCTAATTTTTGCGTTTCTGACGCCTGCCCCTGTATAGTGTTGAGCAGCAACGAAGAAATAACAATAAGAAAAGCAAGCAAAACAAAAAATTCAATACTTACCTGGCCTCTTGTTTTAGCAAAACTCATATTTTCACCAAGCTCAAAATTAATATTGTTAAAATGAATCCTCCGACAAGCAGCGGAGCAAACGGAATTGACTCTTTTATCTGCATATATTTTATTTTAAGTAATTTGAGCTTTTTAATTTCACCTGTTGTGAGGCCCCGCGCCTTAAGAGAATCAACAACTAAGTTTTTTGGTTTAAAGGACATGGACAACAAAGAGAAAACATCCAGATTTTTTGCGTGAGAAAGCAGATTGCTCATTGTGGGCGGCTTCCATATTTTTGGCTTTCCCCCATCTAAATATACTGAGTAAGCGGGTATCATCCCCTCCTTCAGCTCTTTGATATCGACATTTTTAGTGAGTAAGGAACGAGTAACTGAAAAAAGTGATTTCGAAAGGAAGTAAACAAAAAACATAGAAAAAGCGACCAGATAAAATAGAACTGTGGATTGTGGAAAAAGGATCGCAACTACTAAGAATAAAACTATTGAAATTCTCAATTTTGGTCGAAAGAAAAATGAGATTACGAATAATAAAAGGTAGAGAAAAATAGAATTTGCAAATGAAAATAAAGCCAAAATAAACGCAGAAAAAAAGGAATTTGAAACTGCCAGTTTGAAACTGCCTGAAAATGCGCTCTTTATTCGCGAAAATCTTTTTACTAGTTCTCTGAGATGAATTAGGAGAAGGAATGGGACGGCAATAACCACTGAGATCAGGAGCATGAGAAAAATCGAAAGAAAATTGATATTTATAAAAAACGGAAGGAATGCGCTCAGGGAAGTGAAAAATTTAGTATCTCCACCGGCCCACACTCCAAATTTATATAAAGTGTATGCAAAAATGAATGAGACTAAAATGAACAGAAAATAATAGGGAGAAATGCTATGCTTCAGGTAAAATAAAATGATCGCAGCAACTAAAAAACCATAATTTATCTCATCAGGTATAATTCTATATTTCAAATCCCAATAGCAGACAAGTGCGAAAAAAACCAACAACAGGAGAGAGACCAGAAGCAACATAAAGAAAATAGAAAAGTCATTTTAAAAAAGATTAGTAATTTAACAAATAATATAAAACAAAAATAAAAAATTACCTAACAAGCATAGAGAGCGTTTCATTTCTCTGCTGAACTGACTGGGAAAGAACCTGATCTATAAATGACTTAATCTGAGTTGCCAGAACTATCCCGACAAACAATATTGCTAAGCCTAAAGCTACCAATAGGAGATACTCTATAGCAGTCTGAGCTTTGCAGTCCATGGAAACACTTAACCACTTGCACTGTATGGAGTGGCAGTAATGGAACTAGTTGTTGAAGCATTATTCCAAGTGTTCAATGAGCCGCCTATCTGATTATTCGCGGAACCTAATATATTCCCCCTCATTATGATTATTACTAGAACTACTATTAGTAGTACTCCTGCCAGCAACAGGATATATTCAAAAGCTCCCTGTCCTTTATTATCCATTTTTTACACCTTTACTAAAATAACACAATACACTTTTTAAATATAAGCCTTAAGAAGAGAAGTAAAAGCAGGCACAATAAAAAATTTTAAAATTAGCCCAGAACTTTGGTCTTAATGAAGAATGCAATTACCGCAACAAAAAAAACTACTGCAGAAACAAGTAATAGATATTCTGTTGCTGTTTGGCCGCGCATGTATAAACAACTCTTTCCAAATTAAAAAACTTTCTGTTGCGGGCCCGGGGGGATTTCCTCGCTGGTCCTTTCTTTCTTAAAAAGAAAGAAAGTACTAAGATGTTCCAAAGAAAGAAGTGCCTTTCTAGCGCAGGTCTTTGCGAAGCAAAGAAGTGCTGCAGCTCTTTCTTTAGAAAGAGGTGTTTGCGCCTTTCTGGTGCAGCTCTTTCTTTAGAAAGAGGTGCGTTTCGAACCCCCGACATTCTGGTTAAAAGCCAGACGCTCTAGCCAAGCTGAGCTACGGGCCCCTCTATTTATATATACAACAATATTTAAAATCTTGAGTTATTTCTTTATTTATGCTTGTATTAACTCTGGGTGTAAAAGGAGTCGGGAAAAGTTTTATATTGGAGCGTATGGAAAAAATAGCTAATATGGACGGCAAAATAATCTCTTTTGGAGATGTGATGCTGGAAATAGCGGGCAAGGAGCTGGGCGATAGAGAAAAACTTTCTTCTCTTCCGCTCAATGCTCAAAAAGAAATACAGGAAAAAGCAGCTAAAAAAATTAAAAAAATATCGGAGAACAAACTAATTTTGTTGGATACGCATGGATTTATTGTAACTCAGCCAAGTGACACCCTGTTGCCCGGTTCTCCATTCGATATAGTAAAAATACTCGACCCTCATTTTATACTGCTCATCGATGCAAAACCTGAAATAATTTACGAGAGATATAGGAAAGACAAGGAGCTCGGAAAAAGAGAGAGAGTGGATTTAAGCTTGAAACAAATAGAGGAAGCGCTAATAGCAGAAAAATCTGTTGCACTTTGCCTCTCGGCAACACTTGGTGTGCCTTTAAGAATTTTTGAAAATAATGAAAATATAGATAAATTAGAAGAGAAAATCCGCACAACTACTAAGGTAATAAAGGAGATAAAATGAGAAAATCACAGGCATCATTGGAATATATTTTACTCTTAGGCGGGGTTATACTGATAGTTGTTCTAGTAGGAATCCTTATGCGTTCTCAGATTTTTACGCCGACAATGAGCAAAACAAAAACCCAAACAAATCAATATCAGTGTATAATTGCTCCTGCAGTAACCGAGCTTAAAAACGGGGATTTTGAGGATTGGAATGGGACAACTCTTTCTGATTGGAGCTCAAATGCAACAGAGCAAACAAATGATAGTGCGGACGGTAACTATGCAATCAAAATAAACAGCGGGGGATATGTACAGCAAGCACTGAATTTTAGTCTTGCCGGCCATTATATGTTTTTTATATCAACTAAATCGAGCGACGGTAATGAAGCAAAAGTAAACGTAACACTACAATTCACAAATTCAAGCGGGGGTACACATATCCATAGATGGATAGAAACAAACAGCGAGCAGAAATGGAAGACAAAAGCTTTCTTCTATTTAATTCCAGAGAATAATGCAAATCTAACCGTAAAAATAGAAAACGGCGAAGGCATCCCCCTTGTTGATAGCGTAAAAATAACTACGTGCGAATAGCTTTTAATAATTTTAGATTATTCAATCAACACCGCACTTCCATATAATCTCCACCTATTTCCAACTTTTCTAAGAAGCGCGATTCTATCTTCGGGCCCCCTTATACAAACAGGTCGTTTGAGTTCCAGCTCAACTTTGAAATGATGAATTTCTCTTACAAATCCTACGCTTATTGCAGTTCCAACGCCAATCACCATCGGCTCGTTCTTTTGGATCCCTGAGAATTTTTCAAGAGTTCTCTTAAGTGGGTTTATTTTTATTTTTATTTTCCTTCTCATTTCTGGCAACTCTCCTCTTTTTCCAACAACGTTTCCGACTAACTTGTCTCCAGATGAAAGCGCGGGGTCACAGTCAGTTGCAATCGCAATTAAACCGCCCGGCTTTGCCTCTTTTAATCTGCCACTAGATCCGGCGCTTATATTTGTTATCCTTGTATATATTGGGGCATAATGCTTTTCCATAGCAGCTCCGGGAGACAGCTCTATTTCATCTCCAACTTTGAACTTTCCGCATACAACCGACCCGCCAACTATAGCGCCAACTAAATTATTAATATCCGCGCCCGGCCTGTTCACATCAAAACTCCTTGCAACAAACATAACTGGCTCCTTTGTTTCATCCCTTTTTGGAGTTTGTATAAATTTTTCTATCGCTTCAATCAGAACATCCAAATTAGTGTTGGAATTTGCGGAAACAGGTATGATTGGAGCGTTCTCTATAGATGTTCCTTTTATGAATGCCTTTATCTCCTCATAATTTTTCATTGCCTGCTCTTTTGTCACCAAATCAACTTTATTTTGAGCAATAACAACATTCTTTATATTGGTAGTTTCGAGCACCATTAAATGCTCTAAAGTTTGAGGCTGCGGGCATTTTTCGTTCGCAGCAATCACAAAAAGAGCTCCGTCCATTATGCTTGATGCTGCGATAACAGTTGCCATTAGCATCTCATGTCCCGGCGCATCAACAAATGAAACTCTTCTTAATACTTCTGTTTTCGCTCCGCATTTAGGGCATTTTTCTTTTGTGGTATATTCCCCGCATTTAGGGCACTTTCTGAAGTCTACATCTGCATAACCTAATTTTATAGTTATTCCTCTTTTTAGCTCTTCCGAGTGCGTGTCGGTCCACTTCCCACTAAGTGCTTTCACCAAGCTTGTCTTTCCGTGGTCAACATGCCCAACTACTCCAATGTTAATTTCTGCTTGAGACATAACAATATTTAAAGTGAATAAGTTATTATTTCTTTCTTCGCATTTTTGATATTTTAGTTTTAATTGGCAATGTATATATAAGCGCGGTTACTGCGGATACCTGCAAAAAAATTATAGCATTGAACAAACTTTCAAAAAATCCTTCCAGCAGAAATGCAACAAAAGCGGCTAACAAAACAAACTTCAACTGAGAATCTTTAGAAATTTTTATCCTCATAAGTATTGAATATAGTATATAGCATAAAACAGCAAAACCAACTATCCCAAAATACGCAAGGACCGTTATATAGACATTCTGCAAGCCTACTAAAGGAGAGCTGGTTCCAAAAACAGGGGATGAAATAAACATAGATATCCCCTTGCTCCATATTATGTTGCGTCCGTTAGTAGAAAAGGCGTTGAGGCTATTTATAGAGCGAGTAATGAAAAAAAGGGGCGAAGAAAAGAGGAAGGCGAGAAAAGGAAATAAAAAATTTCTTCTAACTAAGTGAAAAAATAGTAAAGTCGAAATAAAAGCTACAAGGATGCACCCCCTTGAAGCAGTAGCAAAGAGAGCCAGAACAAGCAGAACTGGCAAAAAAAGTTTTTTTGGCTGGTCGGCATAATAAAAAGAAACTGGAATGAGCGGCAACAAAAAAAATGCCAGAACATTCGCATTCAGCAACAACCCCGAGGATCTAGTTCCCGGTGCGAGTGCAATTAAAGCCGGAAAAGAGACAACAAAAGCAATAAGAAAAACGACATTAAGAAATTTATTAACCCCAAAATCTTTTATAAATTCTCTAAAAACATAAAAACTGAACAGCCAGGTAAAAGGAACAAAAAATAGAACAAGCCGTACAAAATTGAAAGAAGTTAATAAGAAACGTAGCAAAAGAGCCAGGAAGATTAGTATGAAAACAAGTGAGACTTTGATTTTCTTCTTCGATACGAACACGCAAAAGGAAAAAGTAAACCAGATAGAAAGTAGACGGACAACTAACACATCACTTAGAAAGAACACTCCAAACAGGAACAATACAGCAAATCCATAAAAAGAAATAAAAGAGAAGTTTAGTGCCTTAAATGCTTCCATTAAATCACTCAGTAAGCGCTAATTCATAACACTAATTTCATTTTTAAAATTGTTGCAAAAGGGCGCAATTATTTAAAATTGTTATGTATAAAAAATATATGAAATTGCCCAACATATACAGAAACAAAAAATACCACTACTATATTGCAATTCCAATTGCGCTTATGCTGCTTTCCTTGCTCGTAATTTTTGTTAAGGGGATCCCGCAAGGTATAGATTTGAAGGGCGGCATGAGAATCACAATAATAAGTTCAACAAATTTTGATGTTCAAAATTTAAAGCAGAGAGTCAATAAAGTGGCGCCTACAGCAGAGGTCACTGGTGCCGCAAATAGGGTGGAAATATTAATCGAAAGCAACTCAAAAATTAAAGTTTCCCAGAGGAACTTCACGCAGATTCAGTCGCTCTCAGAAGAGCTTTCAAAAGCGAGGATAGAAGAGCTCAGAGCAAAATCAATAAACGATACGGATGCAGAAAACTCGGCTAAAGAAAGATATAACGCGCTTTCATCAAAAATAGTTGCAAGCTCAAATGCTCTCCTCAAATATATGGGCTCAAACGCAAGTGTAGCCAGCGGAAAAAATGCAGCGTCTATTGTCAAAAAAGAGCTGGACAAATTAGAGTATAACTATGTTTCAGATATTCTGCAAGTTGTAAAGGAAAAAAATTCTATAAAGGAGTACAGCTTGGAAGAGGTCGGACAAATGCTGAGCGCATACAACCTACGGAAGATAAGCGAAGCAGTTGTTTGGGCGCTCTTGCTCTCTTCAATAGTAATTTTCTTAATCTTTAGAAAACTTGTTCCTTCTGGAGCGGTAATATTCGGGGCGGTGAACGATATAATTGTTGCGCTTGGATTTATGTCTCTGTTGAACATTCCGCTGACGCTCGCGTCAATCGCAGCGCTCTTGATGTTAATTGGTTATTCGCTTGATACTGATGTTATGCTTACTGTAAAAGTAACAAAAAGAAAGGAAAGCGAACCAAAAGAGAGAGCATACGGCGCTATGAAAACAGGGGTGATGATGAGCGTTACAAGTATAAGCGCGTTTTTTGTTCTGTTGATAGTTTCATTGTGGCTCAAAATACCGACTTATTTCCAGATAGCTGTTGTTGGTGTTCTCGGGCTGAGTGCGGATATAATAACTACATGGCTGAACAACGCAGTAATTATATTGTGGGATATTGAGAAAAAGGTGGTAAAAAGATGAAAATACTTGAGCAAAGAGAAATGGTCGTGCTTGTTGGAATGATTATTTTGGCTACTTTACTTATAGCGCTGCATGGCGTTCATTTAGGCATAGAGTTCGTTGGAGGAGTCAGAATACCAGTTACTTTAGAAAAACCAGTTGACCAGCCTACTATGGATTCTGTAGTCAATATATTAAAAACAAGAATTGACAAGATGGGGTTGCAGCACTCTTTAGTCTACGCTTCTGGGAATGAAAGAGTAATTGTAGAAATACCAAACGAGGGGCCGGGGGCAGTTCAAACTATCAAAAAACTTCTCGCATCTGAAGGAAAATTTGAAGCAATTATAGATGGAAAGCAGGCGCTCAATGGAGCTGGAATTATAAGTGTTGGCGGGGCTCAAAGTGAAAGAATCTATGCTCTTGAGAAAGGGGGCGTGGGCTACTCTTTAGGATTCGCAGTTGACCAGGCAAGCTCGCAGATGTTTTCGGAAGCTGCAAGAGGCAAAGCGCAATACCCTGTATTCATGTTCTTGGACAGGCCGAGCAAAGCAATTATAGTTATGCACCGCTCTTGGGTTGGAAACGGCGCTGATGTGCAAGCAATAAAGGAAGCACTGAAGAAGGAAGGAGACGACATCGAACTTGTTTGGGACGATGAGATAGACAAGGTAAATATCACAAACAAAAAAATAGCTATCGTAGCTAAAGAGGAAAACCAGAGCGTGAAAAATAAGCTTGGGGCATTTGGGTTAGATTTAAAAGAAAAAACTCTTGAAGAGATGAAACCGCAATTTAGAGTTTACGAAGGCATACCACATCTTAATAAGTGGAAAGCAATTGGGCTGCTTTCCGCTCCTTCTCTTTCGCCTTCCCTCGCAAATGGATTCGTCTCGCAATTTTATGAGGTAACTGGAAGCGGCGAAGGAAAAACTGCTGCAGAGCAGAAGAAAAGTGCCGAGGAAGAGCTCAGGATGTTAAAAAGCCTCATCTCTGGAGGGAAGATGCCGGTGAATACTATAGTAGAAAGTTCTTATGCTGTGCCGCCGTCACTTGGAAAAGAATTTCTTAACTTGTCTTTAATTGGAGCACTGTTCGCAGCGCTTGCGGTAATCTCTATTATCTTTATCAGATATAAAAAGGCGATAATTATTTTGCCAATTTTGTTCACTCTCTTTGTTGAGTTCTATATAAACATATCAATTTTGGGCACTATTGGAACTATAGATTTGGGAGCAATGGCGGGCATAATCGCGGCGGTAGGAACTGGTGTAGACGACCAGATAATTATAACAGAGGAAGTACTAAACAAAAGGGAGGAAAGAATAAAAGAGAAAATAAGCAGAGCATTTTATATAGTTCTGACAACAGCCCTTGCATCAATAATTACTTTAGTTCCTTTGCTGCTGGTGGGCATTGTTGAAGTGATTGGCTTTGCAACTGCAACTATAGTCGGCGTGTTGATTGGTGTTTTGGTAACTCGCCCGGCATATGGATTTATAATAAGAAAGATTTTTGAGAGAAAAGGATTTTGAGCGCCTGAATAATTTTTGGGAGAATATGAAAAGCTATATTAAGTTGCTTATTTGTGGATGAAAAATTTGTTTAGTGGTTCGCCTTTATCTACTAAGCTAGTATTATTTCTTCTTTTTTGCTTTCTCCTTTAACATCTTTCCAATTTCTGCCCTTCTTTTTAACTGCAGCTCAATATTTTTTCTCTCTTCTGGCTTGAGTGTTTTTTTCAGTATAAATGTAGTATAGTCCTGAGCTGCCTGCGAGACATCCAAAACTAATCCCTGGGCCTCTTCTATTGTGAGCTTTATCTCATCTGGCTTCTCTATCTCAACCGCGATCGGGCCGTATTTTACCGCAATTCTAACAAGTGTTGAAAAGGAGTCAACTATTATCTCAACTTCTGTATAGGAAGAATAAAGTTCGCGGTATTCTATTGATTCTTCGATATTTCCTTTGCAATATATCACGCCCGGCTCTTTTGTGAGCCTGCCAACAAAGTCGACAAGGGAATGTTTTACTGCTTCCTTGTTCTTTCCATGAGCATCGAAGTGCAGAATAGCGTAAACTGCTCCCTCCTTTGTTGCTTTATCTATAAGCTCTTCTAATTCTCGCTCCACAAAACCGCCTTCTCTATTGCTAACTATATTTCTTAGGAAAGAGTTATATTTAATTTGGTGCTTGTG
>WALN01000055.1 GCA_015522865.1 Microcaldota archaeon | reverse complement strand
TCTCATATTGACAAGATGAAAGTTGAAGAGGAAGCGGCTAAATTTATAGGCGTTGAACTTATTTACCGCACACTCTCAAAGCACAAATACATCTATACAGATTATGTGACAGATTTTTCAGTTAGGGAAGAATGCAAAGAAGCCGGAGTTTTCCTGCTCAACAATGATGTGAGCTTAGAAGAAGCGCTCTCCTCTTATTTATAAGAGAACTAATAAATACTTCCAAATTGAAAAAATTTTATGGACGTTAAGGGAATAGCGAAAATTATTACCGACCAAAATGTAACATTGCTCATACTCACATACACAGCTATTTTCATACGTTCGAAGCTTCCCATCTTCATATATTTCATAATATGGCTGCTTTTCGGGTTTTTCTATGAGGTTATGCGCAAGCAGATTATTGTTGGGGCTGCACCAAAAAAGGGAGAGTGGCTCCCAAGAAATTTATCATATATATGGCTCATTGGAATTTTTTTGATTGGTTTTATAATTCTGAATTTAGTCAATGCCCCCCAGGTTGCAATTAAGTATACTCTTTCATTGCTAATATGCTGGGCTATTGTTATGCCGATAACATTTTTCTGGACCATTAGCGGACATGCAGTTGGTATTGTTCCTTCTCTGGTAACTCTTTGGTATTTAGGCATAATTTCCCCTTTACTGGCTATTATAATTTATGCAATATTTGGCTGGACTCGGCTTGCTCTTGGTGCCCACTCCCCGTCGCAGTATTTGGGCGGAGGTCTGCTCGGCTTTGTTGTGAGCTATTCTCTGCTTGTCGGAATTTAGTAAAAAATTTATACTTCTACATACAGATAAGATAATGCGAAACAAGAAAATCAACACTATGGAACTCCTTAAGGAGCACCTGAAGAGCCATCACAACGTGCTGGTTGTTGGTCCGTCTGAATATCCCGCTCTTGACCCAACTGCTCTTGCAATAGTTCCTCTATTAAAGAAGGGCAGATTGACAATATTTGATTACAAGGCGCCGAGCATCGGAGTCAAAAAAAGAACAGGAGAATTAGGCGACCTCCACATTTATAAAAAATTTTTTAAGAAAATATGGAGAGGGAAGAATGTAAATTATGTGCTTGGCGAGTTTTTTTCTAAGACGCCAAAAACTGTTGGGGCCCTCCCATTTAGAAACAATACTTTCAACACAATAGCAGACCACTACACCTCTGAATGGATAGTGGCAAAGACTCCGATGAAAGACAAAAAACAAACTCTTCGCAACATAGTATCAGAATACAGAAGAGTGCTAAAACCAAGGGGGAAAATTATTCTTTTTCTTAGAATTTACAAGAAACCAAATTTTGAAAGAGAACTGCTAAAACAAGGTTTTAGTATTGAAAAGAAATTAATAAATGAAGAAAAGTACACTATTCCCATGGGCGAGAGAAAGCTCAACGCGAAACCCTACTACCCCGCCAGGTATGCCTGGATTGCAAAGAAAAGGAAGTAGGTTGGGGAGTGGAGAGTGTATTTTTAAAATTAAATGATTAATTAGATTGGTGAAATTATGAAAACAGATTTGGTCGGGCTTATGGACAAGACTCCGGAGTATGTTAAAAAAATTGTTGAAAAAGGGATTGAAGTTAAGAAAAACAAGGAAAACTATTTTGACGCACTGCACAGAAAAAGCTTGTTAATGTTCTTTGAAAAACCGTCCACAAGGACTCGTTTGAGTTTTGAAGTTGGCATGACTCAGCTTGGCGGGCATGCGATTTATTTTGGAAGAGATTCACATATTGCCTCTGGGCACGAGGATTTGTATGACACTGCGCATGTAATATCGCGCTTTGCTGATTTGATTATGGCGAGAGTCTACTCCCACTCTACAGTTGAAGGATTGGCAAAATACGCATCTGTACCAGTTATTAACGGACTTTCTGATTTCGAACACCCCTGCCAGGCGCTTGCAGATGTTATGACAATCAAAGAGAAAAAAGGAACAAATGTGAAAGTGGCGTTTGTTGGAGATGGGAATAATGTTGCGCACTCTCTAATGCTTGCATGCGCGATGATGGGAATGAAATTCTCAATCGCCACGCCTAGAGAATACGCGCCAGACGAGAGAGTGGTGAAAAGAGCAAGAGAATTCGGTGAGATTGTGCTTACAAATTCGCCAGAAGAAGCGGTTGAGAACGCGGATGTGGTCTATACAGATGTATGGGTTTCAATGGGGGAAGAGAAAGAGAAGGAAAAAAGAATGAGGGATTTCAAGGGATTTCAGGTGAATTCTGGATTGATGGGCAAAGCAAAGCCAGACGCCATATTTATGCACTGCTTGCCTGCGCTTAAAGGATATGAGGTGAGCAAAGAGGTAATTGAAGGTCCCCAGTCAGTTGTTTTTGACGAGGCAGAGAACAGGTTACATGTGCAGAAGGCGATAATGCTCGACTGTTTGGGATTGTAATTAGTGGTCTAATGAAGCAGACAGTTGTTATTGCTCTTGGTGGAAATGCAATATTGCCACACAAGAGCTCTGGAAAATTGGAAGAGCAAAAAGCAGCAGTAGAAAGAACCACAAAACAGATTGCTCTCTTAATTAGAGAAGGATGGAGAGTCATACTAACTCACGGCAATGGTCCTCAAGTTGGAAATATTTTGATTCAACAGGAGGAGGCCAAAAAAATTATCCCGCCGATGCCACTTGATGTATGCGGGGCAGAATCGCAGGGGCAGATAGGCTACTTAATACAACAGAGTTTGAAAAATGAGCTGGATAAATTGAATTTAGATTCCAATGTTGTAACTATCATCACGCAGGTGTTAGTTTCCCAAAATGATTCTGCGTTTTCCCATCCAACAAAGCCCATCGGTCCATTCTACTCAAAGGAATACGCAGAAAAAATGAGGAAGAAAGGGTTGGTTGTTGTTGAGGACGCAGGCAGAGGTTATAGGAGAGTGGTTCCATCACCTCGGCCACTGCACATAATTGAGGCAGATGAAATTAAGGAGCTTGTAAAAAGGGGAAGCATAGTGATTGCGTGTGGGGGTGGCGGCATACCTGTTGTTGAGCGCAACGGAGAATTAGAAGGAGTCGAGGCAGTCATTGATAAGGACCTGGCTGCGGAGCTGCTCGCAAAAGAAGTAGAAGCAGATTTGTTGGCAATAGTAACAGATGTTGAAAAAGTTGCGATAAATTTCAGAAAGCCAAATCAGATAAATTTAGATCTGTTAAAAGTTTCCGAAGCTAAGGAATATTTCGAGAAGGGAGAATTCCCTCCTGGCAGTATGGGACCAAAAGTAAAAGCCGCAATTAATTTTGTTGAGTCTACTGGAAAAACAACACTTATAACATCTACAGAAAAACTTGCAGATGGGATCAATGGAAGGGCAGGAACGAGAATCATCAGAGATTAGGTGTTTTTGTGGAAATAGAGGTAAAGGCGCTCGAGATCGACAAAAAAGAAATTGAGAAAAAATTGGCAAAATTAGGAGCTAAGAAAATTTTTGATGGCGAGTTTGAGTTTATTTTATTTGACCGTCCAAATGAAGAGCTAAAAAAGAAAGAAGCGCTTTTGCGTTTAAGAAAAGAGGGAAGCAAAATTGTGCTTGCATTTAAGAAAAAAATTTCAATGAAGAGAGTCAAAAAAATGGAAGAGATCGAAGTTGAGGTTTCTGATTTTGAAAAGACGAGAAAAATTCTTAAGCAGCTTGGATTCGTAGAGTTTCTGAAAGCAAAAAAACATAGGACGAGCTATAAATTGGAGGGAACTCATTTTGACATCGACACATACAAAGGAAAACTCAAAAAAATACCGACATTTATGGAGATAGAGGCAGAGAGCGAGAAGGAAATTGCGCGCTATATAAAATTGTTGAATTTGCCAAGAGAAAAAATTAAGAGCTGGACTTTGAAAGAGCTTTTAGAGTATTACGTCTAATAGTTTCCAGCTCTCCAATTAAATACAATGAGCCGCACGCCAATATCAGTTTGTCGGAATGTTTAAGCGCATACTCAAGAGCTTTCTTACTCTCTTTTATTGTCTTATACTTTCTGTGCTTGCTCTCCAGATAATCAGCAATTTTTTCTGCATCTAATTTTCTTTCGTTTTTAACTTCTGTGATTACAAATTCATCGGCTGCTAAAGCATCCAACATTTTTTTCCATTCCTTGTCTTTCAGTACCGCGAAAATACACATGCTCCTTTTTATTTTTACATATTTTTTTATTTCCTTCATACTCTCGGAAAGCGCTTTTGCTCCGGCGGGATTATGCGCCCCGTCAAATATTAGAAGCGGATTTTCTCTGACAATTTCAAATCTTCCTGCCCACTCCGCTTTCTCTATGCCTTCTCTTATTGCTTCTTCATCCACTCCTAAAATTTCAGCGACTTCTATTGCAAGCGCGGCATTGCTCAGCTCATATCTGCCGAGCATTTTCATTTCCAAATTTTTTATTTTGTTTTTTCCTTTAAACTCAAAGCTCCTAATTTTTTTCTTCCAGTCTAATTTTTTGTTTTTTATTTTGAAATCTCTATTCAACAAAAACAATTTTACATTTTCTCTTTTGCATTTTTTTTCAATTATTTTTTCAGCCCTTCCTTTGCACCCGCTCACAACAACACTGTTTTTCTTTATTATGCCTGCCTTTTCATATGCTATTTTTTCAACAGTTCCCCCAAGCCATTTTGCATGCTCTTTTTCAACATTAGTTATTACCGCGATATCCGCATCAATAATGTTTGTTGCATCCAGCCTCCCCCCCATCCCGACTTCCAAAATCACAATTTCTACCCCCTCTTCCTGAAAATGAATAAGTGCAGCTGCAGTAAGCACCTCAAAAAATGTCGGCCTTAGCTCTTTGGGAATTTTTCTGCTTATTTTTTTTATTCTTTTCAGAATTTTTTCAAATTTTCTTTTTGAAATTTTTTTTCCATTTATTTTTATTCTCTCTCTCACGT
>WALN01000054.1 GCA_015522865.1 Microcaldota archaeon | reverse complement strand
GGATAATATTCCTTTTCTCTTTTTCTTCAATGTCTGCCACTTAGCCACCCCTGAATAGTTTCGGAGATTTTTCTTTTAAGTAGAGCAACACTCCCGCCCCCATGGCCGGGAACAGCAGGACATAGCTTAGAATAACCTCATTTGGAGAGATGGTGAAATCCAGAAACATACTCCCTATAGTTAAGTATGCTGAGAAAAGAGCCGGCACCGTGCTGCTCAAAGTTACAAAAAGCAACCCAAAAAAGTTCAACTTCGCTGCATATTCTTTAATTTTTATTTTTTGCAGCTCTATAATTTCCTCAGAAGTTTTTTCTATCCCTCCTCCTTTTCCGCCGTGCCCATATGCGAAGCAGAGCTGCATGCACGCTCTCTTCACCAAAAGAGAATCTACATTATCCGCCATTTTTTTGAGTGCTTCACACGCATTTAAAGCTCCACTCTTTATTTTTGCATCTGCCTTTCCAAATTCTTCTGAAAGCACACCATAGTTTGAGGCGGCAATTTGCGCAAATATTTTTTCAAATGGGGTACCTGCTTTTATTTTTGATGCGATTGTTTTCAATGCAATCCCCAAATCTTTTTCAATTTCTTCTGCTCTTTTTTTCTTTTTATAGGCTGGGTATTTACATATAAGGAAAAAAACCACCGCCCCTAAAAGAGCGGAAAAAGCTATGCATTGGACAATATTTATATTCAGCGCATAAAATATGAAAAAAGAGAAGATAAAAAATACTATGGCTGCGAAACCTGTTGCGTTGATATATTCTTCTTCATTGAGCGCTATGTTTGCCTGAGCTAAATCTTTTCCAACATTTTTTCTGAATTTTGGAGAAAAGAAATTAGATACTTTTAGAATTCTGCTTGCCTGCGCGATGAATTTTTCCATATGTTCAAAAAAAATAATTAGAATTTTATTCCTTTCCCTATTTTATTTTCTTCCGAATTTTTTTCTAAATGCCTCTACTGCCTTTTTCTTCATTAGGTCCTGCCTGGCTAAAAAGCGCAGGTGCTCATCGCTCAAACCCCCCGGCCCATGCGCTTCTAAAAGTCCTTTTTCTTTTGCTATTTTGTACTGCTCTCCAATTCTTTTTATTACATTTTCCTCTCTTTCTCTTTCGCTTACTCCTTCTTCCATCTCTTCTGTGAGCATTATTCTCCTTCTTTCAAGCTCGTCTGCCGGGCTTATTAATTCCTTTCTTACACTACTCCTTCTAAACCGGTCCCTGAGGGCATTTATTTCTCTTTCGCTTAGTGGCATAGTAAATATATAGCTTTTATTAAATATATTATTTTCTCTCTTTATTCCCCAAATATTTCTCTATTTATTTCTTCTGTAAGCGCGTAATAATCCATTTTTTTATCCAAATGCTCTAATAATAGCTTTTCTCTTTTTTTAACTAGTTTCCCCAGCTCTTTTTCATTTATTTGATAGGTTGCAGCCATTTTTGCTGCAATTTTCGGCTTGTTGGCCTCTTTAAGTTCATCTTTTTTAGCATCCCATTCAAAAATCTTTCTTGCTTTTCCATTCTCCATTTCCGAAATTTCTGTTATCCTTCTGATTTCTCTTTGGGTTTTAGTTTTTTCCTCGTATATTGGAATCCTTCTCTGTATAACAATTAAATCAATAGCATTAATTTCTTCTGGAGCGACTCCCATAGAGATGAGGCGCGTCACTGCTTCTTCTGAGGACTCTGCATGCATAGTTGCATACGCACCTCTTGCCTGTCCCGCCAAGAGAGAATTAAAGAGTGCTTTTACCTCTTCCCTGCTTCTTACTTCGCCGACAATCACTCTATCCGGCCTCATCCTCAATGTGTCTTCAACAATATCGTTCATCTTAATATTGAGCTCCTCATTTGAGAGCAGCCTAACTATATGCTCATGAGGTATGTTTATTTCCGGTGTTTCTTCTGTTATAATTATTCTGTCGCGCAAGGGGATAAAGGAGAAAATAGCATTTAATGTGGTTGTTTTCCCAGAGCCCGTGTTACCCCCTATCAGTACAGAGGCATTACCAAATAGCGCAGCCCACAAAAATGCTGCGGCTCTTGCTGATATAGTTTTGTTTCTAATAAGGTCTATAATGCTTAACGGGTTCCTTTTGAATTTCCTTATTGTTATTTCTATTCCATTCAGAGTGAGCGGGTCAATTGATGCATGCAGCCTCGAGTTGTCAGGCAAGCTTGCGTTTAACCTTGGGTTTTGGTATGTTAGACGCCTGCCCAAAACTCTGGCCATTTTGTTGACTATATTTATACCAAATTTTTTTGTTGTTATATATGCATTTGTTTTTAGCCAGCCTTTATCTCTATGAAACACGTATATTGGTTTGTTAGCCCCAATAACTGAAATCTCCTCCAGCTCGTCGTCCCCCAGCAAATAGTCCAGCACTCCATATCCCCCAACGTTCATTTCTGCTACCTCTACGATTTTTGAAAATTCTTTTTTTCCTATCGCTATATTTTCACTCTCGCACAATTTTACTAATAGCTCCTTCAATTTTTTTGAAATTTCCCCTCTTTTTTCTGTTTTGTCTTTCTCACTATGCGCCTCATATTTTTCGATGAGTTTTTCTAATATTTTGCTCTCCTCTTCTGAAAGCGAAATAGGTTCGACAAAATAATCGCATTCAACTTTTTCAGTTTTCCATCCAATGTCACTTGCGCACATTTTTCCACCTGAGCTTACTTCCAATTTTGAAATTTTTGTTAAGCGAGATAGGAACTTCCAGCAGAAATTTAAATTTTTTCTTTGGGACGATAAATGCATGAAATGGAAATACAATTTTTTTGTCAACTATTTTTTTTCTTCTATCAGCAAAAACTGCTAAAAAAGTGGGACAAAAAAAAGAGTGGATTGCGTTTCTTATTCTTCCCTCTTCAAATTCAAAGAACAGACAGGTTGCTTTGCTTCTGAACATAAGCCCTCTTGCCCTCTCATAAAATGAGCTCATTACTTTACATTTTATTCTTTCGTTTTTACTTAAAATAACGTCAATATTCATGCTTTAATAAGCTGAAAAAGGATTAAAAACTATAATGTTTAAATATTCACATGGAGAAGCCAAATTCAATAGCAATCATCCCGGATGGGAATAGGAGATATGCCAAAAAATATAAAATTAATTTGAGAAAGGCATATTTAAAAGGAATAGAAAAAGTTAGAGAAGTTTCTAGATGGTGCATTGAATATGATGTTTCATCACTTACTTTTTGGGCCCTTTCTCTTGACAATTTGAGAGCAAGGAGTTCATTTCAGATCAAATTATTATTTTATCTCCTTGAAAGCGAGATCAGAGAAATTTTGAATTCAGAGGAATTTTTTAAGGAGAAAATTAAAGTTCATTTTCTTGGAAAACTTAACCTACTTCCAACATCACTTTCTAAGCTAATGGAAAAGGTGCAGCAGAAAACTAAGAATTTTGAAAAATTATCCCTAAATATTGCTGTAGCTTATGATGGGCGGGAAGAAATTATTAATGCTACAAAAAAAATTGCCTCAAAAATTCTCAGCGGCGAATTGAAAACGAACTCCATTTCAAACAAACTTTTTTCTAAGTATCTCTACATCCAATCCCCGCCAGATCTAATTATACGGACTGGAGCGCGCAACAGATTGAGCGGATTTATGCCCTTTCAATCTGCCTACTCTGAGCTTTTCTTTTTGGACCGCTTGTGGCCGGAGTTCAACAAAAGGAATTTTGAAAGAGCCATGCTGTTCTTCGCGAAAACTCAGAGGAATTTTGGGAAGTAGCTCAAACTCTGAGCAGAAAATCCATATCTCCAAATTTTTCTGCTAATTTATTAAGCTTAAATAGCGCAGAAAGCTTTATTTCTGCATTTATAAGCTGTTGCGGAGAGATGTTGTAAAGTGTACGCAACGCCGAGTGAATTCTCAAAATTTTTCCGTATTTTTCTCTCACTTTTTTTTCATACTCTAATTTTTTTTTCGCACCTGAAAATTTCGCTGCTGCTTCTCCAGCAATTTTCGCGCATCCGCCACCAATTACGATCCCCCCTCCAGAAGTTGCCTTCACTTCTCCCGCAGCATCTCCGACAAGCAGGATGTTATTTTTTTGTATGCGCTCTCTCAGCTTTATTGGGATTGGCGCATAGAATTCATAAACTTTTTTGGCATTTGAAATAGTTTTT
>WALN01000053.1 GCA_015522865.1 Microcaldota archaeon | reverse complement strand
TCTCTGGGCAACGTCCCTTTCAATTATATCTCTGTAGTTTTCGAGTAGAAAAATTCTGCCTAATTTATAGCTTAATGGAAATCCACCTTTTTTTATATATTCATTCAAAAGATTCTTGACTTTAGCAATATCTTTGGTTAAATATATGTTTGGTTTAAAATCATTAAATTTCAGAAATTCCTTAAAACTAAATGGAAATAACACAAAATCAATATGTCTACCAGTTAGATATGTTGAAAGCTCTTTGCTAAGAAGTCTTGCATTGCTTCCAGTAATGATAATTTTTTTATCTTGGATAATCCTGCTAATAAATTTTTCCCAGCCACTAATGTTTTGAATTTCATCAAAAATTAAATAATTTACGCTTCCTTTTAAGGAATAAATTGCTTCTAAAATTTTATTTAAGTCCTTTGCTTTGATAGATAAGCGTTCATCTTCAAAATTAACATAGCCATATCTATTACTCCTTCCTATCATAAATGCAAGAGTGGATTTGCCACATCTCCTTACACCTGTTATTACCAATGCTACATCTGTTGAAACAAATTTTTTAACTTTATTGTAAAATTCCCTCTCAATTATCTTTTCTTTCTTAAATTTTTGTTTTAATACCTCTTCTCTGTCAACAATTGCAGATTTTAATTTTTCTATATTTACCATGTTGCTTTGTAAACGCAAATAATATTTAAATGTTTGCATTTATAACACAAGAATTAAAATTAAATATTATTTATTGTCGATGTATTCTGTGTATCCACATCTTCCGCAGACCCATCTATCCTTGTGCTTTCCCATGAAAACTCCTGAGCCGCATTTCGGGCAGGTTTTGTTTTTTCTTTTGACTTTGTCCCCTGCGATTTCATAAAGTTCCCATTTTTTAGAAGGCTTTGTCTTTCTGGGCTTCTTTTTGCCCTTTTTTTCTTTGGATTTCTTCTTGCCCATTAAGATTCACCTTCTTTTTTCTTCGCCTTCTCTTTTGCTTTTTTGATTCTATTGATTAGATGTTTTGGTTCCGTCTTTGCCAAATCATTTGCATTGGAATAAACATTTGCATTTCCCAAAATTTTTCTCAATCCAAAAACATTGCTCAGCTTTTTGATAATCACAAGATTTTCTCCGACTTTTAATTGCCTTGCCAATAGTTCCAGCGCCTGCAGTCTTGTAGGCGGAGCTTTTTCATATTTGATTTCAAAATTGACTTCGTTTCTTGCAAGCAATTTGTTTTCATTGTTCTTCAATATTCTCAATTCCATTATCTCACCTTTAAAGCATATTTTCCTGGCATGCTGATATTAAGTTCTTTTGCAATTTGCGATTTGTCGGGGTCTATAATTATCACTTCGCCTCTCCAATGTGTTGTAAGCTCCTGGCTGCCGCAAACCGGGCATTTTTTTCCGGTGGTTATCCTTTTGCATTTTTTGCATGCTTTTTCTACCATAACTTTTCACTTTTTCTTGCTGCCTTTGCCTTTTTTCTTGGCGGCTTTTTTGCCTTTTTTCTTGCCGGATTTTTTTTCCGGTTTTTTGACTGTTTTTTCTTCATCTTTTTCTTTTTCTGCTTTTATCCATTCGAGCTTTCCCAGTCCCGGCTGCCTCATAGTCAATCCGAGCTTTGCGCCTTTGATGTTTTTAAGACTTATAGCAATTATTCTTGCCCTCACAACATCTTTTGCTTTTAGCATGCGCTTGCTTTCCTTGCCCTGAAGCACGCCAGAATCAGAATAGTTCACATAATCATCCATGACTTGAGAAACATGAATCAATCCATCCATAGGTCCAATTCTAATAAATGCTCCAAATTCAAGTATTTCTGAAACAAATCCATCTACAATCTCCTGCATTTCCGGCCTGTAAATCAAAGCCTTGAAGGTTGTTTTGTAATATACCGCGCCGTCTCCGGGAATAATAATTCCTTCTCCAATGTCTTCCACATTTAGTATTGATAGGAACAATCCATCCTTTCCCAGGGCACCTATAAACTCTTTTTCTACAGCAGACTTTACTGCTTCCTTCAATTTTTTGCCCAAAAACTGAGGAGGCACTCTAATTTTTGATTTCACTTCAAGTATTGAATACATTGTTTGCTTCTCTCCTTTATACATTCTTTTTGCAAGGAACAATTATATCCTTTGCGGTTTAAAATTGTTTCCATTAGCTAGACAATGTTTATAAAAAAGAAAAAAAGAAGTGTTTTTAAAAGTTTCTGTTTACAACAGCGAGTACAGCACAAACATTCCTGCGAACAATATGGATATTGTGTTCAATACTTTTATCAATGCGTTCAACGCTGGCCCTGCTGTGTCTTTTGATGGGTCTCCTACTGTGTCTCCGACAACTGCCGCCTTGTGCGCTGGACTTCCTTTTCCGCCGAATTTTCCGTCCTCGATGTACTTCTTTGCATTGTCCCACGCGGCTCCGCCGTTTGACAAGAACAATGCCATTAGCAATCCAGTTACTATTGCTCCTGCAAGCAGTCCTCCAAGGGCTTCGACGCCTAGTATAAACCCTACTATTAAAGGAGATGTCACTGCTATTATTCCCGGAACAATCATCTCCTTTAGGGATGCCTTTGTGCTTATGTCGACGCACTTTGCATAGTCCGGCTTTGCTTTTCCAGTCATGATTCCTTTTATCTGTTTGAATTGTCTTCTGACTTCGTTGACCATGACATAAGCTGCTCTTCCTACTGCTCCCATTAGAAGCGCCGAAAAGATAAATGGCAAAGCACCGCCTATGAACAATCCAATCACAACTTTTGTGCTTATCAAATTCAACACTTTTATTCCGGCTTCATTTGCAAATGCAACAAACAGCGAGAGCGCCGCAAGCGCCGCAGAAGAAATTGCAAATCCTTTTGTAACTGCCTTTGTTGTGTTTCCAACTGCATCCAATTCATCAGTGACCTTTCTTATTTTTTGGCTTAGTCCGCTCATTTCTGCTATGCCTCCTGCATTGTCTGTTATCGGGCCGTAGCTGTCAAGCGTAATTATTATTGCTGTAATTGAAAGCATGGCTATTGTTGCTATGGCAATTCCATATACACCACCAAAATAACTTGCCCAGAATATTGAGATGGCTATCAAAATTACCGGAACCAGCGTGCTTTCCAATCCGACTGCAAGTCCGCTTATTATATTCGTTCCCGCTCCAGTTTTCGACGCCCTTGCTATGCTTTGAACGGGCTTTTTGTCTTTTGATGTATAATACTCTGTTGTGTACCATATTCCAATTGTTAGGAACAGTCCCGCAAGCGATGCGTAAAACAAGTTAAGCGATGCTGAAAAATTTTTTATTACAAAATAGAACAACACCACTGCGATTCCTGCCGTTGTGAATACTCCTGTGCTTAGGGCTTTCCAGATGTTCTTGCTTTTTCCGATTTTTATAACGAGAATTCCAACAATTGATGCAAATATTCCCGCTGCGCTCAGCAACATTGGAAGTATTATTTCTCCCTTGCCGAGCCCCGCTCCCAGAAGCATTGCTGCTATCAAAGATACTACATAAGTTTCGAACAAGTCCGCGCCCATTCCCGCGCAGTCGCCGACATTGTCTCCGACGTTGTCCGCTATTACTGCAGGGTTTCTCGGGTCGTCCTCCGGTATGCCTTTCTCAATTTTTCCAACCAAGTCTGCTCCGACATCTGCGGCTTTTGTGTATATTCCGCCGCCGATACGCGCGAACAGAGATATTAGCGAAGCTCCAAATCCTGCTCCCACAATCAATTTTGGATCCCTGTAAAGATAATATAGCATTCCGACGCTTAGTATGCCAAATCCTACAATGAACATTCCGGTTACCGCTCCTCCGCGGACTGCCACGAAAAGCGCTTCTTTGAGCCCTTTTTTTGCGGCCTGCGCCGCTCTTACATTAGACCTCACGGACATGTTCATTCCAATGTACCCTGCCAGCGCGCTGAAAAATGCGCCAACCATAAATCCAATGGCTGTTGGAATATTAATTAGCCATCCTAAAATAGCTGCCAGCACTATTGCAACTATTGAAACTGTTTTATATTCTCTGTTCATATATGCCATAGCTCCGTCTTTTATAGCGTTTGAAATTTCCTGCATTTTTGGAGTCCCCTTGCTTTTCTTGAATACTGAAAAGATAAGATATGCTGCAAAAAGCAGGGCTATAACACCTGAGATTGGTATTATGCTGTTCAGATTCATCTTATCACCCCATTATCTTAAGATACTTCTTTTGTCTTAAGAATATCACTATAATATTTTCTTTTAAAGCTTTTCTTTTTTTAATTTTTTAATTCTCTTTTTATTTTAGTTCTGTATTTTTCTAAATGATTTTTATCCATATTAGAGATGGTTTCATCAAACATAGCAACAAAATTTTTTGATTCTTGGAGCATTCTACTTACTTGATTTTCTTTATCAATTTTTATATAATATTGAGCATCAATCCTTTTAGCTTTATGTTCATTTATGATGTTTGTTTTGTCTTTTCCGAGAATAAATTCAACTGCTAAAATTGAACAGGAGTGGTTTTCACATTTTATACCAATCCTTTGAAGGAATGCATACAGAGAATAATAATCTGCATAGTAAATAACAATAGTTGTCCAAAGAAGGTCTTTGTCTTTAAAATTTTTTTCTGCTCTTTTTAATGAGGATTTAGCCTCGTTGAGATATAATCTTGCTAGCCTTTCATTTGGGAGTATTATTTTTAGTCCTTTTTTTAATCTAAAACACCATCTTAATTTATTGGTTTCCATAGTGATCCCACATTATATTTACATATGTTGAATGATTGTTTAGTATAACATGATTTTCTTCTATTTCTTTTATAAGTGATTCATTGCTTCTTAGAGCTTTTATAAATGAATTTTTAGACAAGTCGATTCTATGAATTTTATATGGAATTAAATGAGTAGGTAAATCTTCTTTTCTGTTTGAGATTATGAGGATGTCTATGTCAGATTCTTTACTTGCAGTAGATTTGGCAAAACTTCCGAATACAATTATTGGATTATCTGTTTTGATTTCTTTAAGAATGGTTTTGAAGAGTTTATATTTTTCTATGAAATATATTGTCCTATCTATTTCAGCTTGTAGCAGATAAAGTTTTGTTTTTATGCTATCTAAATTTAATCTGAAGTACTTGTGGCGCCCTCTAATATTCCCTTTTAGTATACCTTTTTTTTCAAGAGCAATTATTTTACTTTGAGTTGTTTTAAGAGGTATTTTTGTCAGCCTGCTTATTTCTCTTAAATAAAATTGTCTTTTGTAATCTCCTAGAAAAAGGGATATAATCTCTAACTCATTGTTTCATTTTTGATACATATGT
>WALN01000052.1 GCA_015522865.1 Microcaldota archaeon | reverse complement strand
CCCTTATGACTTCTTCCATTTCTCTGCCCTCTCTCGCAACAAGCGTGGGATTTGTTGTTACTCCATCGACAATGCCCCATTCAACGCCTTTTTTTATTTCGTCTATATTTGCAGTATCCAAAAAGAATTTCATTTTTCTCCCCATTTATTTTATTCAATCGCAATTTAAATTTAATGCTTCAAAAGAGCATTGATTTCTTTTTTTGGAGTAATTGAATCCGCCCCCCTTCTCGTAACTTTAACTGCACCAACGGCATTTGCAAATTTTACAGCATCTTCTATTTTTTTTCCTTTCATTATTGAATAAATGAAACCAGCATCAAATGCGTCCCCGGCTCCTATGAAATCAACCGCTCTTACTTTGAACGTTTTCACTTTACTCTCCTTGCTCCCTGTGAATATGTGCGTCGGGTCTTTTGAGGCTTTTACAACTACCACGAACCCATACTTTTCTACCAATTTTTTCGCCCCCTCCTCATAGCTCTTGGTCTTTGCTATTGCTCTCACTTCTTTTCTGTTCAAAATTAAGAAGCAGGTATTTCTCAAAATTTTGTCAAGCTTTCTCATGCCCAACTGCGACAGGCTTCTGCCGGGGTCAAATGAAACCCATTTTCCATTTTCCTTTGCGATCTTGCTCGCCTCCTCCAATGCGCTTGGAGTGGTGCTGCTCATTTGAAGCCAATTTGAGTTTTCTATAAGTTTTTTATTTATTTTTTTGAGCGGCTCATTTGCGCCTAAAAACTCCTCAATTTTCACTTCCCCTTTTTTATTAATTGAAATAATAGATGTGCCGGTTTTTTTGCCCACTTTGTTGATGCCTTTTGTCTCTATTTTCTCTTTTTTCAATCTCTTTAATATCCATTCGCCTTTTTCATCTCTGCCTATATTCCCAATCATCGCTGTTTTCAGACCTAGCCTTTGCGCATCAACTGCGACATTTGCGCCGCACCCTCCAACAGAGCTTTCAATTATTTTTACAATTGCTGATTTGTCAACTTCGGGAAATTCATCCACATATACTCTAACATCCAAAAGGATGTGACCAACTGTAACCAAATCATACTTATTCATAAGCTTCACATTTTCTCGAGTATTGGGACTCCCAGCAGCTCCAGGCCGGCTTTTAGAGTGTCCCTTGTCTTCTTTACAATAGCAATCCTTTTTTTTCTTTCTGCTTTTTCTGCTTTCAGAACTGGGTTGTTCTCGTAAAATATGCTAAAAGCTGCCGAGAGCTTCAAGAGATAATTTGCCAGCAGGTGGGGCTTAAATTTCTCTGCCGCTTCTTTCACAATTTTTTCAAACAAATAATTTTTCCACAAGAGATTTTTCTCCTCCTCATTAAACTCGAACTTGCCTTCCATCTCCTCAGTCGCTTTTCTCAGTATGCTGTTTGCTCTCACTAAAGTGTACTGCAGGTATGCAGAAGTATCTCCTTCGAAGGACACCATTTTTTTGAAATTGAAAATAACATTTTTTTCAGGAGAAACTTTTAAAAGCCAAAATTTAATCGCTCCGATTCCCACTGCTTCTGCGATTTTATTTTTTTCCTCCTCAGAATACCCTTTTATTTTGATCTCCTCTCTTGCGCTCTCTACTGCCTTCTTCAGAGTTTCCTCAAGCAGAACAACTCTCCCCTCCCTTGTCGAGAGCTTTCCTGACTCGAGCCCGACCAGCCCAAATCCAACATGTGCGCACTTTTTGGAGTATTCTTTTCCAAGCAGCTCGAGAATTTTGAACAGCTGCTTGAAATGTAAATTTTGTGCGGATGCTGTTGCGTAAAAATTCAGGTCAAATTTATATTTTTCCCATTTGTATTCTGCAAGCGCCAAATCTCTCGTCAAATAAAGGGTGGTTCCATTTGACCTCATTAAAATTGTGTTCGGCAGCCCATATTTTTCAAGCTCTATGAATATCTCCCCTTCTCCTCCCTTTTTTGCTATTCCTTTTTCCAATACTTCCACAACCATTTTTTTAGCCTTTAATATCATCTGCGATTCTCCCATTATTTCATCAAATTCTACTCCCAATTTTTTATAAACTCTTTCAAATGTTCCATAGCTTAAATTTCTTATTTTTTCCACCTCTTTCAGTGTTCTCTCATCGCCTTTCTCGATTTTTTCAACAATTTCTCTCACTTCCGCCTCGAGTTTTTGGTTTTCCTTAAGCTCCTCATTTATTTTCACATATCTCTCCAACATTTCGTTTTCATTTTTTACTTCTCCGTATTTCCTTATTGCCAGCAATAAAAGGGCGACCTGCTTCCCAGCATCCCCCAAATAGTTGAACCCAATTGTTTTGTAGCCAACGTAATTCAGCAGTTTTTTTATTGAGTCGCCATAGATAGTTGAGCGCAGATGGCCCACATGCAAAGGCTTCCCAACATTTGGGCATGAATAGTCGATTACTGCTGTTTTGTTGTTTTTGGGAAATGCTGGCAAAGGAGCTTTTAAGAAATTTTTGTAGAACTCATCAGAAAGGTAGATGTTCAAATAGTTGTTTTTCAGCTCTATTTTATCCATATTTTTCCCAAGCTTTATTTCCTCCTTAATTTTCCCAATCTCTTCTTCACTTTTGCCAAAACAGGGGATGCTCAGCTCTCCGAATCTCCTGTCCTCGTTTATTTTTATTTTTTCGTCTACTTCTATCCGCATATTTCTACTAATATTTGGGGGCTTTAATTTCTTTTTGTTTTTTGAATACTTTTTTAAATCAGCATTTAATTATTTCCTTATGAGAAAATCTCAAGGCAGTTTTGAGTACATCCTTCTCTTAGGAGGCGTCATGCTCGTTGTCGTGCTTTCTCTAATTATTATGAGAAGCACAATACTCGGCTCTGCAAATACCCAATTAAATCAAACAACTTCTGTTTTGGAAAATGTTGTGAGCACAAAGAATGTTTCTGTCGCTCCCTACGGCTACTGGATTTTTATTTCTAGCCCAACAAATATCACCGAGAACAATAAACACTACAAACTTTCTTCGGATATAAGCTGCGATTCTGGCTGCTGCATTGGTATTTATGGTAACAATACAGTTTTGGATTGTGACAACCATGAGATAAATGGGGAGGGCAGTGCTCAGGGCATATGCGCCAAAGATGTCTATCAATTGAATATAAGAAACTGCAAAATTAACCAAACTACTGTTGCGGTCCATTTTAGCGATGTAAATTCCAGCACCGTTTCAAGTGCTAATGTTATCGCTCCGCAGAAATCTGGTGTAGCATTTGAAAATTCTAACAGAAACACCATCAAATACAACACATTAAACGGAAGTTCTGACAGCTGGGCGATTTATCTTTCATCTCCCTATTCCCAGAACAATATTTTTACTCACAACACTATTTTAAATAGCAAGAAAGGCATAGCAGTCGCCTACTCGTCTGTATGCTCTACTGCTGGGCATAAGTATTACGTAAACTCAAGCAATACTTTCTCATACAATACAATCCGTAATGCTTCTGACGATGGTGTCCTTCTAAATTCAGAGACGCTTTCTTTGCCAGCGGTTCCATCTAACAATCAGCTGATGCCCGGCAATACATATTATTTTTCTTCATGTAGCGCTCCTGACTATTATTACACCTCAAAGAACACTTTAAGTAACAATAATATATTCGACAACGGAAATAATGGTATATATTTAGAGAACTCGCGGTACAACAGTTTAACTTCCAATACTGCTAACAACAACTCACAAAGTGGCGTCGCTCTCGACTCTTCTTCAAACAACACATTTAACAACAACAATGTGCTCAATAACGGAGGCGATGGAGTATATTTAACTAGCTCGGATTACAACATCATTTCTAACAATGTTTTATACTTCAATCATGACGACCAGATTCACGTTGAGGGGGATTACAACACCATCACCAATAACAACGCGACATATAATCACTCTGCTGACAGCATTTGTGGCTTGAAGATAATTGGAAACAACGACTATGCTTCTAACGGAAATTTTATTTCTACTGAGTTTGCAAACGGCTCTGACATGTGCGGCGCGTGGTTGCAGGGAAGTAATAATAGCTTGGATAACATATACTCTGAAAAAAACGACATAGGCTATGCATGTGATACCTATAATAGTACCACAAATAATTTTCGGGTAAATACTTCTGGAACCGCAGGTATAGTATTTTACAACAGCCCAGAAAATGGTTCGTTTGTATATAACTCTACAGTTGTTAATTCAAGCAGCGATGTATACGTCTATGGAGACAGCTCTACTTCCCATGGCTATTTAATAAATGTTTCGTTCAACAAATCTTCTGTTTTCTTCCACTCCTCTTCAGATGTTTTGTGGACTAAATGGTATGTACATATGACCGCACCGTCTGGCTCAACAGTAGAGATTTTTGATAATGACAGTAATTTAGTGTATAATGAAACGAGTTCTGGCGGGTCTCTGCCAGTCGCAGTAATAACTGAATACAACCAGACAAGCGGAGGAGTTTACAACTTCACTCCCCATACTTTTAATGTAAGCGGAGGCAGCTGCGCGGGCACCACCTCCACAAAACACAACGTCACCACAAACTTAGACCTAAACCTTACTTGCACTTAACAACAAAAACTGGCAAAATTGGACCTAAGCCTTACTGCACTATCAACCCATAGCTACTTAATTTATTTAAATAAGTATTTCCTTTTTCTTTTATGGGCATCTATTCATCGCTTGAAGACAAATACTACTCTATAATGAATTGGCTTCAGGACCACAAAATACCTGTTTATGATTTTTGGGTGAAACCGATAGAATCGCACGGTGTCCCCTCCTTCCCACTTGCTGTTGTTCTTCTGCTTATTATAATAGGCGCAGTTTATTTTGCGCTTTCCGCCCCCGCCACGCAGAATTTCAAGACCATTGTTTTTGCAGGCAATGAGAAATTGGCGGGCGCAAAAGTTGTGGTGATGAAGGACGGAGAAGTCGTTGCAGAAGGGGTTACAAATTCAAAAGGAGAAGCTTTGTTTTCATCGCTTCCCTCTGGCAAACTGCAGATGGTTGTTGAAAAGAAAGGCGTTGGAAAGAGAACATTCTTTGTGAATATCGCAAAAAAGAAAAAAATCTATCTGCAATTGAAGCCAGGAGAGGAGATCCCCTCTGGCATTACTGGAGCTGCCGCAGTAACAGGCGGCACTAACTTGCTTAGCGTTGTTGTAAAATCTTCTGATGGCTCGCCAATAGCTGGAGCGAGGATAACATTCATATTGTTCAGCAACAGCGAAGAGAAAACAACAGACGCAAATGGAGAGGCGGATTTTGAAATTTCAAGGCATGGCGTTGCATCATTGAGAGTGATTGCAGATAATTATAAACAGAAGTTTCTCTCCGGAGTTGCGACAACTGAGGGAACGGTTGAGGTAACTCTTGAGCCAATCGCTTCTGCATATAGCGAAGCTGGCGGAGAGAATATAAGCTATGCAGCTGGCAAAGAGGGAAATAGAGTTGTTGTTATTTGCGAGGACGAGGATGGAAATAAGGTGCCTGCTGATGTTTCTCTCTACAAAGCGTTCTCAACAGAACTAATAGAGCAAAAGCATGCAGTTGATGGAACAATTGACTTTCTCAATTTGTCAATTGGAGACAATGTTTACGCCCAGGCATCTGCTTCCGGATATTTGACAGCAACTTCTGACAACTCAGTTGTTGTGGGGGTAACTGTTCTGCATGTGAAAATGGAAAAAATTAAATCGCACATAGACCCAGAAACAGGAGAGGTTGTTTTGGAAAACGCGAATTCTGTCAAGATTGTTACAAAGGACGAAGCAGGCGCTAAAGTCCCAGCTCATATTATGCTCTTCTCAATTCAGAACAAGCTAATGTACGAAGGGGACTCTGACGGAGAGCTCGGCCTCAACAT
>WALN01000051.1 GCA_015522865.1 Microcaldota archaeon | reverse complement strand
TCTTGATGCAACTTCTTTTTAAGAAGTTGCGCTGCACCAGAGAAAGCACTTCTTTCTAAAGGCACCTCTCTTAGAAAGAGAGCTGCACCAGAGAAAGCACTTCTTTCTAAAGAAAGACCTGCACTAGAAAGGCACTTCTTTCTAAAGAAAGACCTGCAGCACTTCTTTGCTTCGCAAAGCACCTCTCTTAGAAAGAGAGCTGCACCAGAGAACTTCTTGATGCAACTTCTTTTTAAGAAGTTGCGCTGCACCAGCACTTCTTGATGCAACTTCTTTTTAAGAAGTTGCTTCCAGAAGCTTACCGCTTTCTTTCTAAATTCTTTCTTTTTGGGAAGCTTACACTTTCTGTTCTTTCTTTCCGGAAGCTTACCGCTTTCTTTCTAAATTCTTTCTTTTTGGGAAGCTTACACTTTTTCTTTCTTTAGAAAGAAAAAGGGGAGTTTTGAACCCTTGAACTCGCTAGAGACAGGCTCCTGAAGCATACGCAGTTTTTAACTTCTGCGCCTTTGACCAGACTCAGCAACCCCTGCAAATACTTTTTTAATTCTTCTATCTTTCTTACATTATGGATTATATCTCTATAATTTTTAAAATAGTCGAAGTACTTATAATTATTCTTGCTGCTAAAATTTTAATTCTGTTTTTGAGGAAAGCAGTGTGGAAGATAGAAACACTTACAAAGAGAATAGTTAAATATGAAGTAAATAGGGAGAAGAACCGTTTAGTCTTTAGGTTTATTTCATTTCTCATATGGTTATGCGCTCTTACCTTGATTATTTTTGTATCTGGTTTCTGGAACCTTTTTATTTCATTAATTATTGGCAGCAAATGGTATGACAAGGTTTTTCAGATTTCTCTAATTTGGGTGCTTTCCTATTTACTCATTAAGCATTTTTCAGGCGTTTTTGAAGAGTTTGATAAAGCAGTTGGGCGTATTTCCTTTTCTGAAAATACTCATGTTCTATTAAAACTTGCAATCAGGTACGGAATAATTACTCTGGCAATCATTTTCAGTTTGCAGGCATTAAACCTAACCACAGTTTTAGCAACAGTTTTGGCGGGAGCAGGCGTTGCAGGCATAGTAATTGGTTTTGCTGCAAAAGATGTGTTCTCCAATTTGCTTGCAGGCATTTTTATCATAGTAGACCGGCCTTTTAAAATAGGAGAATATGTTAGTGTGGAAGGAGAGAACATAGGCGGAACTGTAAAGGAAATACGTTTGAGGTCTACCAAATTAATTTCAGCAGACAACACGTTAATAACTGTCCCAAATTCTTTGCTTGCAAATAACCCAGTAATCAATTATTCCCGCTTTAATTTCAGGCATCTTTTTATAAAAATTGGTATTGCTTATGAAAGCGATCTGAAAAAGGCATTCAAAATTTTGAAGCAGGTATGTAAAAATGATGAAGCGGTAATTAAAGGAAAAGAGATTAGCGTAGTAATAAATGAATTTGCTTCATCTTCAGTTAATATCACAGCCAAAATTTGGGTTGACAAAAAGAAGGGCGGCGGAGTTTTTGAAACAAAGTCGCGCATCTTGGAAAATATTAAGAGGGCTTTTGATAAAAATAATATAGAAATCCCATACCCCAAGCAGGTTCTTTTGCGCCCAAAGAAAACAAAAAGAAAATAGTTGATATTTAAAAACTGGGAAAAGATAATTTATTTATGGGCATTGAGAAATTTATTTCAGAATTTAGCGACCCACTTAGGCCCTATGGAGATCTGGACCCTTCCCTGCTTTATTCATTTGCTGCATCGTATTGTGTAGATTTTCTCAGAGGAAAGGAGCTTGCAGCCAAAAATTGGATTCCTCAAATGAAGTTTCCATTGTTGAAAAGAGGCTCAAAAGAAGCGCCCTTGTTTGTTGAAGTTTTGGCTGAAAATGTTGATGAAAATTTTTTAAAATTGAGAAAAAAACATTTAAAAGAAGTGCGCTCAAAACTTTCCCCACAACAACAGCTCATATGGGAATATTTTCTTCCAAGGAAATTTTCGGAATTCCTTTATGCGACCAACAACGAAGGAGTTGATAAGAAGATAGACAGGATATTCTTCGATATTGACCGGGGCAAAGGAGTTACCTCAGAACAGGCAAGAATAGCTGCATTAGAATTCGTGCATGCCATAGAAGAGGATGGGGAATTTAAGAGCAAACTTCTGCCTTTATTTTCTTCATTTTTAATTGCATGGACCGGCTCTTCTTTTCACGTATTTTTAATGTTGAAAGAAAAGCAGGATAATTTATTTTATGAGAAATATTTTAAATATTCAAAGGAGTCACCAGAAACGAGCTTTACTGGCAGGTGGGCCAAAAAAGTTGCAGAGAAGACAAAACTGAATGTGAGGGGGGGACATGAGCGCGCGGAAAATGCTATAAATATAGATCCGTCCCAAACGCCTTCTGGGAAGCTGTGCAGAGTTCCGCTTGGCTCTCTGCACGTGAGCTCACCAAAAGAATACAATGGAATATCTATGCCGCTCTCACTCAAAATGCTCGAGCAGGAAGACATTGTCGAAAAACTGCAGAATTACACCATTCTCAAATTTATAAAAGATATTAATAATATTTCCAAACACCTTAGAAATATGGAGCGCTTTCGGTAGTTTTTATATATTCATTTTGTTATTTTATTGAGTGGTGAGTGCGCAGCTTCGGAGCTTTATAAAGTTTCGAGGAAGTTCTGCCCACCCGGCCTTTTGGGCCGCTGAAGTTGGAGACGCTTCAGAGATGCAAGAAAGCATCCCGGTTTAAGGCCGGAGCAGAGAACAGAAACGATACCCTTGCTAGAGCAGGATGACTCTACGACGTTTCTAGTAAAGGGATGAAACGGCTCTGCTTGGTGCAAGGTCTCTGACCGCTTAGTTCAATAAGCCTTTCTTTCTTGTAAGAAAGAAAGCCTTAAGGGAAAGAAAGAACAGAAACCAAGGGAAAGAAAGAACAAAAACCAAGGAAAAGAAAGAACAAGAAGGAAAGAAAGAACAGAAATAAATGGAAAGAAGAGAATGAAAGGAAAACCTTAGGCTTAAAATTGAAATAGGCATGAAAAGCTGCGAATAACAGAAGGCAGGCTACGGCTCGCCGCTCATTTTTAAATAATTGTCTTTTAATATATGGGGAGAAAATGCTTACAAAAGATGTTTTAAGAGAGAAATTTTCAAAATCGCCGAAAAAATATTATTCTACAAAATTATTTGAAGACAAAGGATTCGTAAGGAAAAAATGTCCGAAGTGTGGCAAATACTTTTGGAGCATAGGCAAAGAAGATTGCGGTGATTCTTCTCATACCCCTTATTCTTTTTTTAAGAAAAATCCAACAAAGGTTGATTATGTAAAGTTCTGGAAAAAATTTGCCGATTTTTTTAAGAAACACGGACATACAGAAGTGCAGCGCTACCCAGTTGTATGCAGATGGAGAAAAGACCTGCCGTTTACTATTGCTTCTATAGTTGACTTTCAGAGGCTCCAACATGGAAAAATAACCTTCGAGTATCCCTCGAATCCTTTGGTTGTCCCGCAGATATGCCTGCGGTTTTCTGATATGGCAAACATAGGTGTTACTGGCAGGCATCTAAGCGGATTTATGATGGCCGGCCAGCATGCTTTTAATTATCCAAAAGAAGGATATTGGAGAGATAAATGCATTGAGCTGAATTACAAACTTCTTACAGAGGTTATGCAAATTCCCAAGGAAGAGTTAGTTTATTCAGAAGACGTTTGGGCAATGGGCGATTTTTCTGCCTTTGGTCCGTGTATTGAAACGTTTTCCAAGGGCTCAGAATTGGTGAACTCAGTGTTTATGCAATTTGGACTTGAAAATGGAAAAGAAAAAGAGCTCGGGATGAAAGTTGTTGATGTTGGCTGGGGTTTTGAAAGATTATTGTGGTACTATTCTGGCGCATATTCTATTTACGACGCAGTTTTTCCGAGAGAAATAGAATTCATGAAAAAAAGAGCTTCTTTCGAAATAGATGAGCCCCTACTCAAAAAATATTCCATTCTAGCTTCTGGTTTGGATGTTGAGGAAGTGAAGAACACGCTGAAGGAAAAGGAAAAAATATCGCAAAAATTAGGGCTTTCTTTCAAAGAACTTGAAAAAAGTATTCTCCCAATACAGGCGATTTACAGCATCGCCGACCATTCCCGCACTCTTTTATTCGCGCTCTCAGATGGAGCTATCCCATCAAACACTTCGGGCGGCTATAATTTGCGTGTTCTTTTAAGGCGCGCTTTTTCCTTCATCAATGAGTATTCTTTTGATTTTAATTTGTTCGATTTGATGAGAATGCACGCCGAGGATTTGAAGGGGCTCTTCCCAGAGCTTTCTGAAAACCTTGATTATATAGATGAAATATTACAAATAGAGAAAAAAAAGTTCGATTCTACCTTAACCAAAGCCACACGCATTGCATCGGGCATTGTCAAGAAGGGGTCAATTGACACAAAAGCGCTTATAACATTATATGAAAGCAATGGGATAACGCCCGAACTGCTAGAAAAAGCAGCAAAGAAAGAAAAGATAAATATCAAAATCCCGTCCAATTTTTATTCCAAACTCACCTCCAAAAATGTTTATTTAAAAGAAAATAAAATAAGCCCTTCTATTTCTTCGAATATTGCCGCCACCGCATTAGATTTCTATACGTTCCCCGACAGACTGGAGTGTAATGCAAAAGTTGTTGAGAGCAGAGATAACTTAGTTGTTCTTGACAAAACCATATTTTATGCCGAAGGCGGCGGACAGGCTGCTGATAGCGGCTTTATTAATGATGAAAAAGTTGTGGATGTTCAAAAAATTGGAGGTGTAGTAATTCACTATCTGAGGCACAAGTCTCCGTTCAGAAAAGGCCAGAGGGTTCATCTGAAAATTGATGCAGAAAGAAGGGAAAATCTCAAAAAGCACCATACAGCAACCCATCTAATTAATGCTGCTGCAAGGAAGGTTTTGGGGGAACATATATGGCAGGCCGGAAGCGAAGTGAAAAGTGATGAAGCGCATTTAGATGTTACTTATTTCAAACAAATTGATGAAGAAGAGAAGGAAAAAATGGAGCGCTTGGTGAATGAGTGGATATGGAAAGCAATACCAGTTAAGATAAAAGAATACCCGAGAGGGGAAGCAGAAAAATCCTTTGGTTTTATTATTTATCAAGGGGGCGGCCCTATCAGAAAAAATATTCGAATAGTTAATATCGAAAATGTTGACGCCGAAGCCTGCGGAGGTTTGCATGTCTCGAACACCTCAGATGTAAATTTTGTTAAAATTATTGGCACAGAGCAGATACAGGACGGCGTTATACGGATTCGTTATAAAGCAGGAAAATCTGCTTTGTTGTGGGCGCAGAAGCAGGAAGAGATTTTAAAGGGCGCGGCAAAAGCTATAAATGTTGGGATGAAAGAGCTGATCCCTACTATCAAGAGATTTTTCAATGAATGGAAGGAGAGAGGAAAAAAATTGGAAAGAGCATACGACTATATAGCAGAGCTTTTGTCAGCTTCTATTATAAAAGAAGCGAAAGAAAAAAGGGTCAGAGCAGTTGAAATGGAAATAGAAGGGGATAACAAATTGGTTGAAAAAGTCGCTTTAGGTATATCCAAAGAACCGAAATTTATTGCTGTTGTGTGGAACAAAAACAAATTTATTGCAGTTGCATGCAACTCAAAATCCGGCGAAGATGCGAGGATAATTATAAAAAGATTTGGAAAAGGAGGGGGAAGTAGAGAATTTGCGAGGGGCCGCAAATCGAAATAGTCTTAAAATAAATTTTTTGGTCTTATAACCTTGACTCCTTTAAATAAAAAAATTCCATTCTCCACGACTCCCGGGATGTTGTTCAGCTTTACTGCCATCTTCTTAAAATTTTTAATTTTCCTGAATTCACTATCAATTATATAGTTCCCGTTATCTGTTACAAATATTCTTTTATTTTTCTTCCTCATTTTCGTTTTTGCTCCCAGTTTTTTTAATTCCTTTTTTACGTTATTGACTGCGAATGGTAGCACCTCGACTGGAACTATTACTTTTTCTTTTCTCAAATCTTTCACAAATTTTCTGTGGTCCGCTATTACCACAAATTTCCTGGAAATTGACGCTACGTATTTTTCCCGCGTTAATGCGCCGCCCATTCCTTTTATTATTATTCTCTGATTGTCGATTTTGTCTGCTCCATCTATATCCACGTCTATTTTATCCGCTTTTTCCAATGCAACAATTTTCAATCCAACTTTTTTTGCAATTCTTTCACTTTCTTTTGAAGTTGCAACACATTTTATTTTCAATTTTTTTTTCTTTGCTAGTTTTCCAAGAGCTTCTATGAAATACGCTGCGGTGCTTCCGCTTCCAAGGCCGACGATAGTACTCGGCTTCACAAATTTTAGAGCTTTTTTAGCAACTATTTTTTTCTCATCTTCTATATCCATTTTTCCACATCCCTATCTCTCTTCCTAATTTTAAAAGCGTTTTCTCTATATCTTCCTCCTCTCCCTTACAGGCATACAGGCCCGGCATAGCATTTAACTCTATAAGCCAAAATCTCTTTTCATCTTCTATATAATCCTGGCTATAAAATCTTAATTTAATTTTTTTGAAATGGCTATCTATCTTCCTTTTTATTTTTATGAGCTCTCCCGGGATTTTGTTTTTTTCGAATCTGATTAATTTGCCTCCCCTAGAAATATTTGTTATTCTCTTATTTTTCCCCGCTTTTCTAACATACCAATCCGCTATCTTTCCGTTAAGTATAACCAGTCGTATTTCTGCGAACCCTTTGCATATGCCTTTTATCCCTCTGCTTTGAATATATTGTTGTACTATCGTATTTTCTTGAATTTTCTTGGGAGTTCTACTAATAAATTTTACTGACTCGCCTTCTCTTCCATATCTCGGCTTCAGGACAAGTAATTTATATCTATTCAACATGTTCTCTATGTTCTTTTTGTTTGCTATTTTTGTTTCCGGAGAGAATTTTTTGAAGAGCTTGTAGGTTAGATATTTATCGCTGCATATTTTTTTCACCGAAGGCAAATTTATCGTTGGCAGCTCCCATCCGCGCACCTTTTTCTCTGTTGTCCTCGAGTAATTAGATTTATCGAAAACAAAGCCGAATTTCTGATTGGACAGTTTTATCCATTTCTTGTAAAATTTCCATGCCTTGGTAGCGATCTTGTTTCTAATCCACAGGGGGGATGCATATATTATATCCACACCGAACCTCGCGGCAATTTTAGAAAAGTTTTCGTAAGTGTTATTCAACTTTTTATTTACAAATGGTTTTTTTCTTTTCCAATAAATACTATCATATAGAACTATTAATTTCATCTACTCACTTTAGTGCCGGGGGCGGGACTCTCACTGCACCTCTTTCTAAGCACTTCTTTCTAAAGAAAGACCTGCAGCACTTCTTTGCTTCGCAAAGACCTGCACTAGAAAGTTCTTGATGCAACTTCTTTTTAAGAAGTTGCGCTGCACCAGCACTTCTTGATGCAACTTCTTTCTAAGAAGTTGCGCTGCACCAGCACTTCTTGATGCAACTTCTTTTTAAGAAGTTGCATCAAGAAG
>WALN01000050.1 GCA_015522865.1 Microcaldota archaeon | reverse complement strand
TTCCACTCTAAAATTAAACTTCTGTTGATTATATAATTACTGACCCCCACAGGAGCGAGCTTTCCATCAATATAGTACTGCCAGTATTTTCCATTTCCTTGCATAACTCCATTAATTCCCTCTACAAACACCCCATATGTAGGATGGGTTTTCACAGACAAATTTACTGCCTTTCTCATCGCGTCATAAACTGTTGTTCCGTTCTCTACAAAAATCGTTTTTGATTCTGTGGAGTTTCCGTAATCTATAATTAATGAAACATTAATCAGTTCTTCATTTGATTTGTTTGTCTGGATACTTGGTGAAGCGGAAGGAACAAAAGTTGCTGTTGGGCTGTACTTAGTAGTGACACATCCAAAACTTACTAAGAAAAGCGAAATTAACAATACAACAGTTATTTTGTTCATGTATAACTAAGCTTTTTTGCATTTAAATTATTTACTTAGTAAATATTATATTCTCCGTAATCTATACTAATTTATGAAAAAGAGTTATGCAGTACTGGATATCGCACGCTTCGAGGAAGTCGGAAGCTTATCTACAAAAACCTACGAAACGATAGCCAGATCTCGCAACCCAAATTTAATAAATAGGTTCGCCCAAGCACGGGCAGATTTTAGGCCAGAAGTTATCAAAAATGGAATTCTGAAGGCTACAAATTTGAAGCCAGAAAACGGCCCATACAAAATCGCGGTTTATGCAGGTTTTATTGGGAAATATGCAGATGCCCTCAAAAAATTAAAACATAATAATAAGCGCATTTTTAAGCCGGTGGTGTTCACTGACATCTCGGAATTTTTTGCTAAAAAAGCTAAAAAACCTTCAGTAGTAGCTGCTGCTGAAAGCATGCCATTTAAAGAGCTTACTCTCCATACTTCTTTTGATCCTGCTATTTTTATGAACACTCCGGCTAGCTATTTGAATATTTTGAATTCATTGGCATACACCACTCATGGTAATTTAAGAGTTTTTAGAAATGAAGAGTATTATAATTATCCTGAAAGAAGAGAATTGAGCTTAGAAAAACTTCTCAAGAAATTGTACAGAGCAAAAATAGCAAAATTTTCCGAGGGCTCTTTCATTTTTTGGAGAGTTTATGGAAACAAAGATACCAAAGAGATGGCAAAGAAAGATTTGAAGCTTATAAATCTATTCAGGAATCTGAAAGCATCTAAGTACAGCAAAGAAGAATTCGAGAAAATTTTGAGAAGTAATGGGCTAAACTCAAAAGATTTAAGTGAAAGTTTAGAGAGGATAAGCAAAATTATAAAGAGAGCATATAAGAAGATGCCTGTAAGGAGAGTAATTATTGGAAAAAATATAGAAGTGAAATAACTACTTCTTTCCAAATAGCTTTTCTAAATCATGCTCATCTCTTTCAATTTCCATACCCCCGAGCATTTCTTTTCTCTTTTTCTATTTGCATACGCGTTTTCATGGCCTTTATTTGAGCCGCAATTATTTTTGAGAGTTTTAACGCATTTCTTATTTCTTCTTGGTCAAAATTTCCTTTCTTCTCTTCAGGCAATTTTACTTTCAGTATTTTTTTAAGCACTCCTTTTTCATTTATTTTGTTGCCTTCTACCTTTCCGAGGTGTCCAGTTTCAGGTTTTATTATTTTGAGCGCTATTTCTCTTGGGATTTCTATATCGCTTTTCTTGATATGCGCCTTTTTGATTTCTTCCCCTGGATTTTCAACCCATTGGTGGACAAAAATATATTTTTCATTAGGTTTTTCCATCAACTCTCCTCCTACCTAATGTCTCTCTGCTCCGGCCTTTTAGCATTTCCAGAGTCGCTCATACCCGCTCTCCACATGCTTCCGTACTTATTAGAAAGTTGCTCTTCGGCATTCTTTGCGTCTTTTACCGCCTTTTTAATATCTTCTTTTTCAATCACTTTTTTCTCAGTAGCTTGGTCTCCTGCCAGCCGTATTATGCCACTTAAATCTCTCAATCTTAATGTAAGCGCATTAGGCGCTCCATCTATTTCTCTCGCTCTCCTCTTAGCCTCATCGCACAACGCCTGAACTGCCTCGTAATTCAGGTGAGGGATTTTGCCGTCCTTCAATACTTCTTGAGCCGCGAATTGTGCAATTTTCATCCTGTTCTCTTCAGTGTCCGGCATATACGTTTCTAAAACAATCTCATAGCCATTTCCAACCATCCTTGAGCGCAGTGGCGGAAGGATGTATTTCAAATCGTTGACGTTTGCAGCAGCAACTAACGTAAAGTCACATGGCACTCCTTCAACTCTTACAGACGCGCCCGCACTTTGCGGGTTTCTGCCAATTATCGGATACTTTTTCTCCTGCATTGCAGTTAACAAATAGCGCTGAATATACTCAAGTGACGAAAGCTCGTCTATAAATAGGATACCTTCATGTGCCTCATGTATTGCCCCAGGCACCACTCTCTTGTATGGAAGAACACCAATTTGAGCATTCCCCCCATAGGGATCATGTCGAACATCTCCCAATAATTCTGTCTCGGATGCACCAGTTGCGATTACGAAATTGTTTCTGTTGAGCGGCAAAATTATTTTTCTCGGAGCTCTATTTTTTGCTCTTTCTATTTTCTCGAGCAGCGTCTGGTCCATTACCACAATTTTTTCTCCCCTTCTCTTATAAACTATTACTTCCTCCTTTCCGTCAGGCCCCACTTTTGTTGTATATACTTTGTCCTTCCTCTTGTGCTCTTCTAAATATGGCAGCAACAAATCGCCCGCAGTTCTTGGGCCGGTTGTGAATTTCTCTCTTCCACATTTTGGGCAGAACTCCTCTTGCGAAGAACTTAGAGCTCCACAGAACCTGCACCTAAAACCTAATTTTTCAGCAACAAATGCCGGTACTTCTGATGGCTCGACAATTTTGCCACTTAGCTTCTCTTTTATTTTTTTTTCTTTTTCTATTTGTTCTCTTGTTCTTATTTCAACAAATGGCCTCTCAGGGTTTGATGGGTTGTGCAGAACGCTTACTTCTTCCTTTGGCTTCTCAATATGAAACGCCATTGCCTGAGCAATTAAACTCTTTCCAACTCCAGGGGGACCAATTAATAAGAGGTTTCTCTTTTGCTTTGCGGCAATTCTCGCTATTTTCACCGCCTTGTCCTGCCCTATTACCTGCATTAGTGGGTCTTCTGGTATTTTTATTTCCTTAGTTGTTTTGAAGTGCTTAACATTAGCATATCTCATAATAACATTTCTCAACAAAAGCATATAAATTTTGCTAAAGAATCCCCCTTATTGCAAATTCTCCAAAATATCCTTTTATTCTCTCCCCGATTTCTTTCAGTTCTTCTGCAGTATACGCTTTTTCTTTCTCGAATTCTGGGTCCAGAGTTCTGGCTGGTCTGAACTGCTGGAGAAAATATTTTTTGGATCCTTTAAGCATCTCTGCAATTTTTAAAATATCTTCTTTTGGATGTATTCTCGGAACAACAGTTGTTCTGAACTCATAGTCAATATCTGAATTTCTTATTATTTCAATACTTTTTAGGATTCTTTGCACGTCAAATTTTACTCCAATTGCAGTTTCATATTTTTCCGGTATTTGCTTCACATCCATTGCGATATAATCTACTAGTTTGTTTTCTATCAAGTGCTCCAGCACTTCTGGGTTCGAGCCATTTGAATCCAATTTAACAAGCAATCCCATATCTTTTACTTTTTTCATAAAATCAGCTAAATCTTTGTGGATTGTTGGCTCCCCGCCTGTTATGCATATTCCATCCAACCATTTTTTTCTGCTTTCTAAATATTCTAAAATTTGCTGTTCTGGAGTTACTGGTGTTCCATCGTCAATTACGAGACCTATGTTTTGGCAAAATGGACAGCGGAAATTACAGCCAAAAGTAAAAACTGTTGCTGCCATTTTGCCGGGGTAGTCTAAAAGTGTAGTTTTTTGCAGTCCCTTAAAAATCATTTCCGCCACCTATACTTTCTGCTCTACTGCAAATGTTTTTCTCTCTTTGAACTCCTCCTTTTTTCCTTTGTTCCAGTGGCTTACTGGCCTCAGATAGCCGACAACTCTGGAGTACACTTCTGTTTTTCTGTGGCAGATCGGGCATTCCCATTGCTCTCCTGCAATATATCCGTGTACCGGGCATATTGAGAATGTAGGAGAGAGAGTATAATAGGGAATTCTGAATTGTTCTGTAACTCTTTTTATTAACATTTTTGCTGAATCCGCGTCATTTAGCGCTTCTCCTAAAAATATATGCACGACAGTGCCGCCGGTATATAATTGCTGCAGTGGTTCCTGGTGTTTGAGCGCAAAATATAGATCATCAGTGTAATTTACTGGTAATTGAGTGGAGTTGGTGTAGTACGGACTTTCCTTAGTTCCTGAAGTTATTATATTTGGATATAATTTTTTATCAATTCTCGCAAGTCGATAGGAAGTTCCTTCTGCTGGTGTTGCTTCCAAATTGTAAATATTGCCTGTTTCCTCCTGATAGTTCGCGAGCTCCTGCCTCATGAAATTTAAAACTTTTATTGCAAATTCCTGTCCTTCTTTTGTTTCAATCCCTTTCCCTAAAAAGTTTAAACATGCTTCGTGCATTCCTACTAAGCCGATTGTTGAGAAGTGATTATTCAAGCTTCCCAAGTACGCCTTTGAGTATGGAAGCAGGCCTTTTTCCATGTTTGCATTTACTATTTTTCTCTTTATTTCAAGCGCTTGCTTTGCTAAGTACATATATCTATCCAGCTTTCCAAAAAATTCATCCTCATTTTTAGAAAGGTAGCCAATTCTCGGCATGTTTATTGTTACAACTCCAACACTGCCTGTGAGCTCTCCTGAGCCAAACAAAGCGCCTGTTTTCTTCCTCAACTCCCTCAAATCCAGCTGCAACCTGCAGCACATTGAACGTACGTCAGATGGCTTTAAATCTGAATTAACAAAATTCTGGAAATATGGCAGCCCATATTTTGCAGTCATTTTAAAGAGAAGAGTGGCATTTTCTGTATCCCAGTCAAAATCCTTTGTTATATTGTATGTGGGAATTGGGAAGGTGAACACCCTTCCATGCATATCGCCTTTCATCATCACTTCGATGAATGCTTTATTTATCATGTCCATCTCTTTTTGGAAGTCTGCATAGGTTTCGCTCTGCATTTTTCCTCCCCAGACAACGGGTTGGTCTTTCAAATCTTCTGGGACTGTCCAGTCCAGAGTAATATTTGAAAATGGTGACTGTCCTCCCCATCTCGAAGTTGCGTTAATCGAAAAAATGAATTCCTGTATCGCTTGTTTAATTTGTTCGTAGCTCAAATTATCTTTTCTCACAAATGGAGCTAAATACGTGTCAACTGATGAAAAGGCCTGAGCGCCTGCCCATTCATTCTGCAGAGTGCCAATAAAATTTACCATCTGCCCAAGAGCTGAGCGTAGATGCCTAGCTGGTGCGGAGTCCACATGACCTGCAACTCCATTAAATCCCTTCATTAGTAAATCCTTTAAGCTCCAGCCTGCACAATAGCCTGCTATACTCATTGAGAGATCATGCAGGTGAAAGTCTCCATTTACATGCGCTCCCGAAATTTCCTGTGGGTAAACATCATTGAGAGCGTAATGTGCTAGAACAGCGCCAGAGGAATGCATCATTAGACCGGGAAAAGAATAGCCTACATTTGCGTTTTCGTTTACCCTCCAGTCCTCTCTGTATATATATTCATCTACAATTTTTGCAGAATCAAGCAGTAGCGAAGTTGCATCTCTTACTTTTCTTCTCTGCTCTCTGTATAAAATGTATGCTTTTGCTGTTTTTGCGCGTCCATTTTCTATTAGTATTTTTTCAACCGCATCCTGAGCGTCTTCAACAGTCGGAATTTTATTCTTATGTTTCTCATTTAAATATTCAACAACTTTGTCAGCAAGTTTTTCTGCGCTCTCTTTATCTTTCCCGCCTATTGCTTTTGCGGCTTTCCAGATCGCATCTGTAATTTTATTTTTTTCGAATTTTACTATTCTTCCGTCTCTTTTTCTTATTTTTTCTACCATATTTACCACCTTCCAACATTTTTTTCAGTTCTTTTTCAAATGCGCCCACATCTGCAAAAGCTCTGTAAACTGAAGCGAATCGTATGTATGCGACATTATCCAGTTTCTTTAGTTTTCTCATTATCATTTCTCCAATTTCTTTGCTATTTATCTCTGACTTATTTTTAAGTAATATCTGAGTTTCAACATCCTCTGCTATTTTCTGAATGTCCTCCATTGAAACCGGCCTTTTCTCGCATGCTTTTATGAGTCCATTGATTATCTTGCTCTTGTCGAACTGCTCTCTTCTCCCATCTTTCTTTACGACCATTATATTTGCTTTCTCAAATCTCTCATAAGTTGTGAACCTTCTTTTGCATTTCAGGCATTCTCTCCTTCTCCTTACTGTCTTTCCATCTTCTATTTCCCTTTTCTCGAGCACCCTCGTGTGCGAGCTACCGCAGAATGGACATCTCATGCTATCACACTATATATTGAGTGTATGATATCACTACAACGCTATATATAAAGATTTCGGAACCACATTTAAGTAATTACAACTTAATGTAACTGACAAAAATAGAAAATAAAAAAAGAAAAAAGTTAACAACCACAAGCCCAAGCACTAAAACAGCACTTAAAATAATCTTTTTCATTTTATCACCAGCACATCATACTACAAAAATTTATAAATACCGGCACTCAACTCTCTAAAAAGATTATTAATAAGTTTCATTCTTATTTAAAATATGGACTTATATTTTATTGCCAAATACCCCTTTTCCTCAAGCGCGAAAAGCTATTTGGAGAAAATAGGCGTTAAAACAATTAATTATGATGATATTAGAATGGCAGAAGAGAGAATAAGGGAAGACATAAAAAACCATCGCGGACCTGAGATTTTGGAAAGTGTTGCAGAAAAGCAGCTTAAATCATTTGCGCTTGCAAGAGCGATACTTGCCGCAACAAAAAATTCGAACTATATTTTTCGCTTTGCTGCTGCCGAGGCGCAGAGCATGGTGGACTCAATTGAAAGAGAGAGCGAAGAGGTTAAAATGCAGTTGGGAAAGGAGCTATTTCCATCTCTCAAAAACTCTCATGAGGAATACTCCTTATCAATTTTTGATTACACAAAATACGCAAAAGATTGGGAAGGCGTTGAGCTCGAAGCAGGGAATGTTTATCTCCCCGAGGTTGTTTTTTTCAGTGGCATTTTTAAAAACGCACTGGTGTTTAGGATTGCGGATATAAAGAATATTTCTGTAGACAGTTTAGCTCAGGAAGTTAGAGATGCGGCAGAAGAGATTTCACCATCGCTTAATAATATAATAAAGAATCAGTCTCCAAAATATGCCAGGGCGCAGGGGAAATTTCTCTCTCTTGGGTGCATTCAATTTATTAGGAAGGGGCTCTCTGAAGGGAGGCGCTTTTACGGAGCGATGGCGCTTTCTATTGCATGTTTGAAAGACGGGCTGAGTTCACAGCAGGCAAAAGAAGTGATGAAAGAGTACGTTTCAAAATGCGTTCAATCTCCACATGAGTTTACTGAGAGAGAAGCACTCAACACATTGGAATGGGTGTATAAAAAAGGTTCAATGGGTTTCTCGTGCTCGGTGATGCAGGCGCAGGGATTTGGCGGAGATTACTGCAAAAATTGCTGGCTGGGAAAATATACTAAAAAGAAAAAAAGATGAGGCGCGTATATGGAAAATAAGGATAAAGAGCACATTTCGGAAAAATTTAGAGAATACTACTCAAAGAATTTGTCTGCTCCAAATGCAATAAACGAAAGAGAATTTGGGTTTGGCTGGGAAGGAAAAATAGACTACAGGCACAAATCATTTTCCTCTTTTCAGGAATTTAAGGCGTTCGTGCTCGAAACTGTTCCCCTCTATATGTCCTATTCTATTGCATATTATGATTTTCCCGACAGGCGCCCAGTTGAGAAAAAAGGGTATAAGGGAGCGGAGTTGGTTTTTGATATTGATGTAAATGAAGAGCACGAGGGGCACAACCCAATTTTATGCCCGGTATGCTTAGCAAAAGCAAAAAACATGGCTTTGCGTTTAATTGAGGAATTTTTAATTAAGGATTTTGGTTTTTCAAGAAGGGAAATAAACGTTAATTTCAGTGGCTCAAAAGGGTATCACATACACGTTGAAAATGAAAAAATAAGAGAACTCTCAAAGGAGCAGAGAGCGCTTATGAGCGATTATATAAGCGGTAAAGGAGCTGGAGATTTTCTACTACAGCATGGCAAATCTTTCTCTGGGCCTACTGCTACTTCAAAGGGATGGAAAAAGAGAATATTTAATGAGGTGCTGAAATTTTTTTCAAGTGCAAATTTAAGTGATTTTAGAAAGTACAAAATTCAGAAAAAAATTGCAGAGTATATTATTGAGAATAGACAAAAAATAATGGAGAACTTGAAAAGAGGAGAATGGGATGTTTTCAAAGGAGCAAAGTTTTGGGGCGCCTATCTCCCGTTAGTTATCAAAAAGATTGCAGTTGACATTGACAAGCCAGTCACTTTTGACCTTTCCCGCTTAATAAGGGTTCCTAATTCTCTGCATGGGGGCTCTTCGCTTGTTGCGAGGATAACTGCAAATTTAGATGAATTTGATCCGTTGGTTGACGCTGTTGGATTTTCGAGTGGCAACTTTATTAAAGTTCACGCTCTAAAAAATATATCCCTCTCGCTTTTGAATAGAACATTTGAGTTAAAGAAAGGCGAAGAAAAATCTATCCCAGAAGCAGCTGCGATGGTGCTGCTCTGCAAAAATGTGGCTACATTAAAATTATAAAAAATACAAATTATTATACGGCGGTGCGAATGGTTGAACGAAGTTTTAATATGCTGAGAAAAGTCCAGATTGAGGAGAGAAGTCACTCTGCGCTCTCGGAATTAGACGAGGATTTTTTCAAAGAATATGCAGAACTTATTAAAAGTGAGAAAGAGAAGCTGAAAAAAGAGTTTTCACTTTCCGGCGCCAAAGCGATTGAGAACACAAGGGCTATTTTAAAAGATATTATTTCAAAAAGGGAGCAGAAAATTTTGCTCAAAGCTTTGCGGGATGTGCAATTTAACGAAATCTCTTCAGACGCACTCACGTCAGAGGAAAGAGAGTTGTACTTATCTGTTGTTAAAGCTCTAAAGGAGCATTTTAACAAATTGGGTCTGAGCGGAGAGGAAGAAATTAAAAAAGCCGTGGAAAAAGGCGAAAAAAAGAAAAAAACTATAAAAGTTAAGATGCTAATAGAACTTCCCGAGTTTGTTGGCTCTGATATGCAGACCTATGGCCCATTTAAAAAGGGGGAAATAATAGAGCTAAGAAAGGAGGAAGCATTATTGCTTATGAACAGAAAAGCAGCTGAAAAAGTTGAGGAGGGATAAAATGATTTTTCCAAGGAAAATTAAAACTTACTGCCCGCATTGCAGGAAGCACACAATACATACAGTAAAAGTGTCAACTTCGAAATACAAAGCAGGCAGAACTCTTGCAGTTGGGACGAGGAGACACAATAGAAAGTTGAAAGGGATGCATGGAAAAGTTAAAGGTAAGGCAATAGTAAAAAAGCAGGGGATAAGGCAGAAAGTTATGCTTACATGCACTGTTTGCAAGAAGAAGCACGAGGTAGTTGTTACTGGCAGGATGAAGAAGAAGTTGGAACTCAAGAAATAATTTTTTTATTCAGAAATTTTTGTTGAGTAAGAGAGGTGAAAACATGGGCAAATTTTTAAGGATAGAATGTGAATGTGGAGAACGCTATTTAGTTTTTAGCAATTCTACAACTAAAGTGGTATGCTCTAAATGCGGCAAAGTTTTGGTTGAGCCGACTGGCGGCAGAGCTAAAATAAATGGAAGGATACTAGAGGTTTTGTAATGGAATACCCCGAGGAAGGAGAATATGTTGTTGCTACAATAAAACGCATTTACCCATACGGGGTGCTCTGCACCCTGGATGAATATAGAAAAATGGAGGGATTCATACATATTTCGCAGGTCTCTTCTGGTTGGGTGCGGAACATCAGGAATTTTGTAAAAGAGGGGCAAAAAGTTGTCGCAAAAGTTAAAGGATTAAATAAGCAGAGAAATTCTGTTGATTTGACAATTGCGGGAGTTTCTGAAATAGAAAAGAAGAAGAAGATGAAATCTTTTCAGGAGGAAAGAGGAGCAGTCAAGTTAATTGAGGCTTTTTCTAAGGCTCATAAATTGAATGAGAGCAAGAAAAATGAAATTATAAAAAAACTCAGCGAGAAATATGGCTCTCTAGGAGAAGCGCTTTCTCAAGTTGCTGAATTTGGTGTTGAAAAGCTTAAGGGCGTTTTGAGTAGCAAGCTGGCAGAAGAGTTTGCGAAACTTTGCAAATCTAAAGTTAAAGTGAAGAAGGTGCATATAAGAGAGAAATTAGATTTAACATTTTACGGCGGAGGGGGGCTGGAAAAGCTCAAAAAAACTCTCCTTTCTTTTGCCTCACTTTCAGGTAAAAATGTCAAAGTAGATGTTAAATACTTGGGCGCGCCTCACTATTTTGTAGATGTTTACGCAGATGATTATAAGAAAGCTGAAAAAATCTTTTCAAATGTCAGAGAGAAATTGGAAGCGTTCAAACCATCAGAAATTCACTATTCTCTCGAAAGAGTCAAGGAATAATGGCTCTAAATTAAAAAGGCATTTTAATAAGAAATTACTATTAGTTTTGAGGAGATGTGTCTATGGCTTCTCGGTTAAGAAATATTGATAAACTACTATTTGAAGAAGCATCTAAAAGAAGAGTGAATTTAGGAAAAGTTTAGGAGCTGATCAGGGGCGGGGCTGGCAAAAGCTAAATAATTTTACTGAGATTATTCTATAATGAAAGTCCTGCGTTACTGCAAAAAGTGCAAAATATATACGCTGAAATTAAGATGCCCAAAATGCGGAGCATCCACTGTTTCTCCGCATCCGCCGAAATTCTCAATTGAAGATAAATACGCGAGATACCGAAGAAAGGAGAAGTTTGGAAATCTCTCGTAAAAAATTCACAACTATTTTAAGCCTTTGGAGATTATTCTTAATATGAAAAAGCACGCAGAGAAGGGAAGAGTAAAAACGCCCATACTCAGAGAATCAATTATTCAGATAAAGAAAGTACCAAAATTGAAAAATCCACTTTTGATTGTTGGCCTTCCCGGTATTGGTCTGGTCTCAAAACTTGCAGTTGAACATTTAATCAGAGAAACAAAAGCAGAAAAATTCGCAACCATATTCTCACCGTATTTTCCAAATGAAGTTATATCTCTTGGGAAAGGCTGGCTGAAACCATTTACTATTTCTCTATTTTACAAGAAAACCAAGAAGGGCCATTTTGTATTTGTTGTTGGTGATATACAGCCGCTTACAGTTGAAGGGCAGTATGAACTCTCATCAAAAATTCTCGCTTTTTTCTATGACCTGGGAGGAAAAGAGGTGCTTTCGATGGCAGGTTATGGAACCAATAAAATAATAGAAAAGCCAAAAATTTTTGCTTCTTCAACTAACAAAAAATTAACAGAGTCCTTTCTAAAAAAAGGGGCCGCGCTTCTCAAAAAACCAATTCCAATAATTGGGATGGCGGGCATGGTTCCTGCCCTCTCTTCAATTTATGGGATGAAAGGAGCATGCCTGCTTGTTGAGACTCCCGGCTCATTTGTTGACCCGAGAGGCGCCAAAGCGCTTGTAGAGTTCATCTCAAAAATAGAGGGAATAAAGGTAAAAACAACCAACTTAGATAAGCAGGCAAAAGAGACAGACAGAATATTGCATGAGTTAGAGAAAAAAGCGAGAGAGGAAGCTGCAAAGATGAGCACTTTACAACGTCCCGCAAAGGAGACACTGAGCTATATACGATAATTCTGGCAGAAGCATGAAATATCGTCCTTCCTATGTTTTGCACTTTTTGGCGTAAATCGCACAACATTTTTATTTCTTATCTGTTTGGCTTTTTTATGACAGAAATTACTTCTCCTGGTAAAGTGCTTTTTCTTGGCGGCTACGCTGTTTTGGAAGGACATCCTGCATTATCAATTGCAGTTGTGGATAAAGAGGGCAGAGGAGTAAGCGCAATGCTGAGTGAAAGCAGTGATTACGAAATCGTTTCAGAACAGTTCGGGATAAAAACAAAAATCGACTTTGATGATTTATATAAAACAGTTAGCGGAGTTTCTGATGAAGAGCGATTGGTAGTGTTTTCTTATGCAACAGTTCTTGCTTATTTTAAGTACTATAAAATTGCACCAGTTCCGCTTAGGATAGATATAAAAAATAGTGAAATATACGGGGGGAAGGAGGACAAATCAGGCCTGGGTTCATCCGCAGGCGTTGTGACCTCTATTATTGCATCTGTATTTCACAGAAACAACTATGAAATTTCAGCAAACAGAGAAATTATAATGAAATTATCAATGATTGCGCATGCTCTTGCAAGACAGAAAACCGGAAGCGGTTTTGATATTGCTGCCGCAGCTTTTGGAACCATAAAATATGTGAGATATCCCCCAGAGGTAATTTCAGCGAATATAAATAATATTCATAATGAGCAGGAGTTTATAGAAGCAATTGCTAAAGACGCCTCCAAGCCATGGCCCAAAATAAAAATAGAACCATTTTTACTTGATGGATATGATCTGCTTGTTTTTAATGTTAAAGGCGGCAACACCTCAACATTGCAAGCAGTTAAAGCATTTAAGTCCTTTAAAAAAGCAAAGCCCGAGATGTTCAAACAAATTATGGACAAACAGGCAGAAGGTGAAAGAAATGCATTTAAAGGCTTGGAAACACATAATTTTTCACTTGTTAGGTCGGGCGTCCATAGCGCGCGGGAGGCGCATAGGATGTTGAGTAGCAAAATAAGAGAAATACCCGGAAATGAGAATGCAGATTCAATCGAGCCAGAAGCACTTGGAAATGTTATAGATGCGTCAGAGAAAATTGACGGAGTAATCGCAGGAAGATGCCCAGGGGCAGGAGGATGGGATAGTTTGTCTTTTATTATTGAACAATGTTCATTAGATAAGAAGAACAAAATTGTCGACAGAATCAATAAGCTCGCAGAAGAAGAGGGGCTTGGTGTTGATTTGCTGGACTGTAAAATAGACAAAAGAGGGGTAGTTGCTCGTAATACTTAAAACAAGAGGTGATAAGATGGAAGAATATGCAACGGCGTTGTCGAGGACAAATATAGCTTTAATAAAATACTGGGGTAAGCTGGATAGAGTTTTTTTGAATTTTTCTAAAGAGGTGCCCAATGGATTTGGTGATGCTTATGCTCAGCTGGAGAAAAAAGGGCTTGACCTTAAAAAATTGGATGCGAACTCTACAAAAGAAATCGCCGGCCTTACTAAATTGAAATTTCCAAATAAAAGTACTATATCTTTCTGCGTTGAGGGAGTTGAAGAAAAATCAGATATTACTACTATACCACTTACAACTGTGACAACTGTTTACGTTTCTTCTGGAGAAGGGCAGATAGAATTTTATTTAAATGGAGAGAAAGTTGTAGATGAAAGCAAGAAGGGATATGTGATTGAATTTTTTGAGCTTGCGAACTCCATCTTCCCCGATGCTAAAAACTACAATTATAGGATAGTTTCCAAAAATAATTTTCCAACTTCAGCTGGGTTCGCTTCTTCAGCAGCTGGTTTTTCCGCACTTGCGCTTGCGTTTGTTGGAGCTATGTCTAAATTTGATGCAAAATATAAAGAGTACCTTGCTGACAAAAAGCTCTCTGCTCTTGCCAGACTTGGCTCTGGTTCTGCTGCACGTTCAATATCAAACGGCGGGGGAGCGGTTTTATGGAAAAGATTAGACCCAACAGATTCGCGCTTGTATAAATATGCCTCAACCGAAGATCCAGGAGAGAGGGAGAAAATCAGGAACGAAATTATTTTTGATAGTTATACGCAGAGTATTATTCCGCCAGAGCAGTTGAATGAGCTGAGAGTAGTTTATGTAAAAGTTTCTAAAAAAGAGAAAAAAGTAAAGAGTAGAGCTGGGATGAAGCAAAGCGTAGAAACCGACCCTCTATATTGGGACTGGATCAATTATGAAGAGAGCGCGCTTCTCCCGCACTTATACCAGAATTTGATTCAAAAGAACTACTCCGATTTTTACGCAGACGTTATGAAGGCAAGTAACGGGCTGCATAGCACCGCCTTAAGAACCACCCCCCCAATTATTTATCTTAATGATGAGAGCAGAGCCATCATTGATGCAATATTGGAACTCAATGAAAAGCAAGGAGAAAACATCGCGGCATATACTTTTGATGCAGGTCCAAATGCAGTTATTTTCACAACTGACAAATATCTCGATAGTGTTCTCGACTCGCTTGAACAACTCGGCTATTCCAGGGAAAATGAGAAACTTACTGTTGCAAAAGTTTCAAAAGGAGCAGAGCTTATTGATGCTAAATTAGAAAAAGCATAATTTCTTAGGGGAAGGGAGCGTTGCCAATTTTTTTATTTAGAAGACAAAATTCTCACAATTCCCTTGTTTGCATCCACTTCTACTTCATCCCCATCTTTGAGCGCTTTTGTCGCAACTTTTGTTCCAATAATGCACGGCTTGCCCATCTCTCTTGAGACAATTGCCGCGTGGCAGAGTATTCCTCCCTCGTCTGTAACAAATGCAGCTGCTTTTTCCATTGCTGGGACAAATTTAGGTTCTGTCATTGGAGAAACTAATATGT
>WALN01000049.1 GCA_015522865.1 Microcaldota archaeon | reverse complement strand
AGAGAAATGAGAATATGAAGGAGCTTATAGAATTTTGCGTAAGAAGGGGGATAATTTTCCCGGATTCTGAAATTTACGGCAATTTAGCGGGCATCTACACTTATGGGCCGGTTGGGGTGGAGATAAAAAAAAAGCTGCAGGAGAGATGGTGGGAAGAATTTGTTGAAAGTAGAAATGATGTTGTTGGCATTGAGAGCCCAATCATACTCCCAAAAAAAGTGTTGGAGGCAAGTGGGCATCTCAGGGAATTTAATGATATATTAGTTGAATGTACAAAATGCAAAGAGAAATTTCGGGCGGATCTGCTTATCGAGGAAAAAACTGGGCTTAAAGTAGAAGGAAAAAGCAAAAAAGAAATCGAAATGCTTATTAAAAAGTACAAAATAAAATGTCCTAAATGTGGCGGCGAGCTTTCCGCAATAAAAAAATTCAATTTGATGTTTGAAACACATATTGGGACTTTAGAAAATGAGAATGCAACTGTCTATCTCAGGCCAGAAACAGCTCAGGGAATATTCGTAAATTTTAAAAGAGTTCTGAAAATTTCGAGAAAAAAGCTCCCGTTCGGCATAGCTCAAATCGGGAAGGTGTTTAGGAATGAAATTTCCCCAAGAAATTTTGTCTTTAGATGCAGAGAATTTTCTCAGGCAGAATTAGAATTTTTTGTGCATCCAGAAAAAGTAAATGAGTGCGAACTTGGAGCGCTTGAGAAGCTTGAAATTAAGATTGCGCCAGAAAACAAAAGGAAGAGCGTAAAGGAAATTTGGGAGGAAAAAATAGTCGGGACAAAATGGCATTTGTACTGGATTGCTAAAAGCTATGAATGGCTTGTGAAACTGGGTATAAATTCTGAAAATCTGAGAATAAGAAAACATAATAAAGACGAGCTTGCACATTATGCAAAGGAAACATGGGATATAGAATATAAGTTCCCAAACGGATGGAAAGAAATAGAAGGCGTATCAAACAGAGAAGATTTTGATTTAAAAAACCATTCTGAAAAAAGCGGCGAAGAGCTGAGCTACTTTGATGAAGAAAAGAAAGAGCATGTCTTTCCATGGGTTATAGAACCTTCATTTGGAGTGGATAGAATGATTCTCGCTTTGCTAGCTGAAGCATATTCTGAAAAAAACGGCAAAAAAATATTGAAAATATCTCCATCAATCGCGCCTTTCTTAGTAGCAGTTTTCCCTTTGGTGAATAAAGGAGAAATGGGAGAAAGAGCTTTGGAAATATTTAGAAAGCTGAAAAAAGAAATAAGCGCGCTATACGATGAGAAGGGGTCTATTGGAAGGAGGTACGCAAGGGTTGATGAAATTGGAGTACCATTCGCAGTTACTGTCGATGGACAGACTTTGGAGGATGATACAGTAACAATAAGAGATAGGGATACAACTGAACAGGAAAGAGTAAAGGAAAATGAAATAATCACGTATCTTAAAAAGTTCTTAACAAGGGAGTAAAAATGAAAATTGGAGTAATATTTAAGAGAAACAAAAAATCCGAAAAGCTCGCAAAAGCGGTTAAAAAGCTACTTAGAAAGCAAGAAATTTTAGAAGATGAGAAAGTAATGAAAAAAAGTGATGCGATTGTTGTTATTGGCGGCGATGGGACTGTTTTGAAAACAGAGGAAAAATTTCCGTCCATACCAAAGCTTACAATTAACACTGGCGAAGTTGGATTTTTAGCAGAGATAGAAGCTAAAAATGCAGAGAAAGGAATTAAACGATTTTTAGAGGGAAAATACGAAATTGAGGAGATAAAAAAATTGGAATGTGAATGCGGAAAGAAAAAGTTCTATGCGCTTAATGATTTTTATTTTCTCAATAAAAATCAGGGAAAAACAGTAAAACTAATGGTCAGAAGTAAAAAATTCAGGCATGTTTTTTGGGGGGACGGGCTGATAATTTCAAGCCAGATTGGAAGCTCTGCTTATTCTCTCTCTGCAGGCGGCCCAATATTAATGCCGGGAGTAGATGCCTTAGTTCTAACGCCAATAGTGCCCATTTTAGTTTCATCGCCACCTATTGTCTTTGGCGGAAAAAGCGAAATTAAAGTCGACCCCCTTCTCAGAAAAACTATGCTATTTGCAGATGGGGAGTTTAAAATAACTCTGAACAACGAAGCAAAAATAAAGTTTTCAAACAAAACTGCAAAATTTATAAAAGTATTTAAGAAGCATTTTTGGGATAAAGTTAACCATAAAATAGAGCAGTCGCTTAAATTACCAAAAAAGGCAATTAAACGCTAGCTTAAGCCCAAAATTATAGAAAAGCTTTTAAAGCTCCTGTTTTTAAGTTTTTTAGGTGATTAAAAATGGCCATGATAACTAAATCCGTAGTCGCGGAAACCGCGAAAAAATCAGGTATGAGGGTATCTGCTAGCGTTTACAACGCATTGGACAAAGCAGTTCAAGAGCTTTTGAAAAAAGCAGTTTCAAGAGCAAAGGCAAATGGAAGAAAGACAATAATGGATCAAGATATCTAAATTTCGTTCTTTTTGTTTTTTTATTTTTGTTTTGTTTATTCTTAATTTGTTTTGCTTGGTTTTTGATTTTTTGTTTTTATTTGTTTTGCTTGGTTTTGGCCGTTTTTTATTTCACACAAAGCTGGCGAGGCTGTACTGTTTGCTTTTATCGCTTTCAAACAAACTATTAATTTCTTTCTCCAGCAGCAAAACTCTTTGCTTTAAATAAAGCGGCAAATCATATTCATCCATCATTTTCTTTGATATGCTTAAATATTTTTCAATCCCTCCTCTTGTAACTGTCAGGAGGAGTTTCCCGCCACATTTAGAGCATTTGCCGGTAAGCGGCAACCTTCTATACTTCGCTCCGCACTCAACGCATCTAAAGGTCTGCTTAGAAAATTTCCTTAAATTCCCGTACAGGTCTGGGAAAAAGTGGGATAGAATTATCCTCTCTGCAGCATCCTTTGAATCTACTGCGCGTATTCTTTTCATCAGGTCCAATTCTCTTTTCACCTTTTCTGGCATTGTTTTAAGATTAACGTACTGGGTCTGAACCGGGGCATTTAGAGTTGCAGAATGGGTAAAACCAAAATCATAATATTGCTTTGGGGTACCCAAACGAGCTTTAACCGTCTCTATCTTGAGTTCGGCGGGTGGCGCGTAGCTGCATGCAGATTCATAAAACGTAAGGGGATACTTCCACACCGTTTCCATATCATGAGCTTCATCATCTATCTCTCTCGGGTCTAAAACCGCAGTTAATATGAGGGGCGCGTCCATTTTCCCTCCGCGCGAACTGGGAAGAAACTTAAGTGAAAAATTGAGCAGCCCGTCCAGAAGCAAGATAGTGGAGAGCTCGTCCCCATCACAGTTACGTCTGCATGCGCAGTGCATAAATGGATGCGCTAAAATCCCTCTGACTTTTGAAAATCCAATTATTCTTCCAATGGTGCCTGCAGAGGTGTGGGGGGCTATGTTTATAACCAGGTGTCCTATAAGGCCAGCTGGAGAATTAACATTATAAAATGGTTTGAGTTTGTATAAATAAATCAGTAGCTCATCAACAAAATTCGCAACTCCAACAAAGAAATCGCCAGCAGTTTCATTTAAAATTATATCTTGGGGCTTAAGCTCAATGATTTGATTCGTGTTAGAAATTTCTTTGTTGTGGATGTCTTTTTTATAACCCAATTTTTTAAGCTGTTCCAAACTGAGCCCTATTTCAGACGGAACAAAATGTGTAATGGGAATTTCGGTTGCATCAAAGCGGGCGGTTCCATCTCTAAAAACACTTATATTATACTTGGCTCTGAGGAAGCCTTTTGCCAAATTCTCTGGAGTTTTTGAGTCTGAGATCATGCCTATAACTCCCTTTACCATATGCGGGCGGTAATGTGTAATTTCCTCTGCTTTTTTGAAAATTTTTGCTAAATCAATTATTTGCTTGGAGTAAGGACGGGTGGGCACACCGCAGCGCTTGCATATCTTATCCTTTGTAAGAGCTCCACATTTGGGGCAGACTCTCATTGGTATTGTTAATTCTTTGCAAACTGGGCAATGCGTTTCAATAGTAGTTCTGCCGCAAACGGGACAGGCCCTTATCTGAACTTCTGCTTGTATTTTTGTATCCCCTTTTTCAGAAAGGCTTTTATATGCCTTAACTATATCTCTGGTTATTCCTCCATACAAACCTATTGGAAAAAGAACATTCACCGGAGGCCTCATTTTTCTTGGCTTTGCTTTTTCAGGCCTGCCCATACTTCCTCCGATCCAGGTGCCGCCCTTGTCTCTTATTTCCACTCCTGAGCGCTTTGTAAGCGTCTTCAGCACAGTTTCTCCAGTTTTTTTAGCTGAAGGACTTATCGTATAAAAAAGAGAATAAGCTTCATCTCCTTCTATTACTATCGAATCTCCCTTAACTTTGTGTTCGGCTCCAATCAATTCCAAAATTCGCTTTTTTTCGGGGTCATTTTTAAATTTCAAAATACCATTTTTAAATTCTCCTTTTGAGACAAGCTCGATTAACTGTTCAAGCTCTTCCATACCTATAGATTTCCAGAAGAAAAGATATTTAGGGTAAAGTGGAAGGGCATGCTTTTTTGAAATAGCAAATGCTTCCTTCGCATCTTTTGGTGGCGAAGTAATTCCTTTTTCTCTCGCTTCCTCCATCCACCATTCTTCGCAGTAACCTGGCGGGACTAGGGGATGCCCAGAATGAAGAAAATCGCCAAAGCTTATAAGTAAATCGCCTAAATATAATATTTCGTCTATTTCGTCGAAAATCTCTTGAGCTTCTTCCCTTGTTCTTATTTTTTTTACCTCGCCTGATTTTAGTTTAACAATCGGCCCTTCAATGTCCAAAGAGGGAGTAAGCACGCATGCCTTTCCCGGCCGTTCAATCTTAAGTTGAGTGCCGAAAACTGGGAATCTGTCCAAAATTTCCATAGTTGCTGGGTGAACTGCTTTTGAAGCAATGCCAGTTAGAGGAGTCCGGCCGTATCTCAACCTAAACCCTCCATTCCGCATTGGATATGAAAATATAGGCCGTCCAGCAACTAAGTCTTTCATATATTTTCCTATGGGCTTCATCTGAGTTTTTCCAGTTTTTTTAGAAACTTTTATAAGAGCCTCAATCCACTGCCAGTCTAATTTTTTGCTATTTGCTATCCTTAAAATTTTTGGAGCTCTTAAGCAGATTCCTTCTGAAATAACTAAGCACATACCGCCCCGAACATAATTGCTTTCTACACTTGGAATATCCTTATGCACGCCTATCCTATATTTTTCAGTTGGTTCGCCGGTTATGCAGACCGGGCAGTGCGAGACGATGTGCCGAGTTTCTTCTGGAGATGCAGAGTACTGCCCCACTCTTGTTCTCATCGCATATAGAGAAACTTCCTCAGCGTAACGCTCGATTTCATCTTTTGACGGTCGGTAGTTACCAATGTTGAGAAGTTGCCTGCAGTAATCGGCAATTAATAGGGGAAACGCCTGGCCAGTTCCGCCTGCTCCCCTTATAGGCCCGGCAAAGTAAACTGCAACATATTCAGACCCATCGGTATTTTTCTTAATTTTCACTTTTGAAACTCCTTCGATTGGAGCGGAAACTACGCCCTCAGTATAAAGAGCAAGTGAAGTTCTTACTGCCTGCTCAATTTTTTCTTCTTTAGTTTTTCCATTTTCATCTAGAACTATTTCCTTTGCTATTTCAAATGCAGCATCAATTCTGCTCATTGATTTCAACAATTCTCTTATCCTTTTTGCAACTCCTCTTGGTCCAACCAGCCCCTCAACTCTCGATGCGACATCTGAAGTTGGCTTTATCTCAACTTCAATTGAAGGATCAAAGCCAATTTTCCTTGCATTTTCTGCAACACTGTATGTATTCTCAAATTTGCTCTTGAGCATATCAAAATACTCATTCATAAATTCTCCTCGCTAAAATTTAAAGTTTCTATTTTTCCGGATGCAATATTATAAATAGGTACTTGAGCGGGTGTTGGGACATGCCCTTGTTTTACCTGATAATCAGTAATCCCCTGAAAAGTGCCAGAGTTTATTATAAGCACTCCGCGGTAATTTCCATAGGCGTTCTTGTGCACATGCCCGAAGTGAAGTATATCAGGCACCTCATCTATCAGCATATAGTCAAAATGTTCTGGGGCAAGCGGTTTGTCCCCATAAAAGGGGGATAAATGCCTTCTCTTAAGCATTTCTATACCTATTTTTTCCGGGTTCTCGTAACCGCGCCTTAGGGATGGAAGCCTAGAAACCCAGGTGTCGATAGAAGTGCCGTGATATACTAAAATTTTGAGCCCGTGAATCTCCAGCCATGCGGGATTGCTTACAAAATGGACATTTTTTTTGTCTGAAAGTGCTGCTGTAAACTCTTCGCCAAGATGTGGTTGGGGCTCAGCTAAACGCACCGCATCGTGGTTTCCAGGAGAAATAACAACTTCTATATAATCAGGTATCTTTTTTATGTATTCTGAAAAAATCTCGTACTGAGTGTAGATATTTTTCGTAGTCAACTGCTCTTCCTGTGTGGGATAGATGCCTATACCGTCAACCAAATCGCCTGCAATAATAATATATTTTATTTTCCCCGCCTTTTGCTTTTCTCCGCCCTCGCCGTTTAAAAATTTTAGAAAGCGAATAAAGTCCTCTTCCCTAAAATATTTGCTTCCAATATGAAGGTCTGAAAGAAAGGCGATATTAACATCTACGGGGACGACTTTTTTTTTCCTTTTTTCAATCTTGATGTCAGGCCAAGTAATAGAATCCACAATAAAGAGCGAGTTTGAAGTATGGCCGTCAAGAGCAACTACTTCATCTTCTATAAGCTCGTTGGCGTCTTCAAAAGAAGCCGTGCTCTTTATTGAAAGGGCATTGAGAGTGCCCGTCTCATCTTCAACTATCAGCAATATATGCCCATTTTTAGTAATTTTCTTTTCTCGTATCATCACTATAACTCTTGCCGCTCTGTTCACAGCAAACTGCTTGATATCTGAAACTTTCACGATACCAAATTTGCTAATATGCCCTTCTCCTTTGAGTATTTTGCGTATTCTCTCCATTCTGTTTCTGAAGAGCAGTAAAAAATCATTTATATTCCCGACTGAAAGTGATTTGTTGGAAACATCATATTTGTCCAAAATTTTCAGTTGAGATTTTACATTTTTTGCAATAGGATTAAATTGTTCTGAAGGCGAAACTTCGAATTCTAGTGCCTTATTCTTGACTCTAATTTTCTCAGTAGCATCTGCCAGCATCTCCTTAGTTATCACAAAACTTTCGGAATTAGATGCTGCAGTTCTTAATAACTCTTCTGCATTTTCAGATAGGCCCTTCAAATAATCTAAGGCGTCTGGCGTAAGAACTATGTCAAGTTCTGAAATTAGTTCTTTTAGACTCATTTTTGCTCCCTCAAAGATTCGAGCTCACTTAAAATACTCCATATAACCGACCTTGCATGTGCCGGCAAATTAATATCGCTGCCAACCTCTTCGAGCGAATAAATCGCGCCGCCTATTTTTACATTCCACTCAGCATCGCTTTCCAATTTATCGCGGGCCTGTTGAACTGCATTCTTCACATTTCTTGGGACTGTAGAGTCTGAGAGTAGAGACCCCATTAATTCAATAACTTCTTTTACATCTGTCATTTAATCACCTCACCTAAAATTTGAACAGTTCTATGAAGGAACTAAATCTTATAACACTTTCTTACGAGCTCAGGGGGATTTTCTCTCTGGTCCTTTCTTTCTTAAAAAGAAAGAAAGTACTAAGTTGTTCCAAAGAAAGAACTTTCTAGTGCAGGTCTTTGCGAAGCAAAGAAGTGCTGGTGCAGCTCTCAACTTCTGATGAAACTCTTTTTAAGAGTTTCTAAGAGAGGTACTGGCCCTTCCTTCTTAAGAAGAAAGAAGTGCTAAGCTGTCCCAAGAAAGAATTTCGTTCTTTCTGGTGCAGCTCTTTCTTTAGAAAGAGGTGCTTTGCGAAGCAAAGAAGTGCTGGTGCAGCTCTCAACTTCTGATGAAACTCTTTTTAAGAGTTTCTAAGAGAGGTACTGGCCCTTCCTTCTTAAGAAGAAAGAATTGCCCGTATTAGAAGCGCTTCTTTGCTTTGTTCTTGATGCAACTTCTTTTTAAGAAGTTGCCTGCACCAGAAAGTTCTTGATGCAACTTCTTTTTAAGAAGTTGCTTACAGAAGCTTACCGCTTTCTTTCTAAATTCTTTCTTTTTGGGAAGCTTACACTTTCTGTTCTTTCTTTCCAGAAGCTTACTGCTTTCTTT
>WALN01000048.1 GCA_015522865.1 Microcaldota archaeon | reverse complement strand
TACTTTTCCAATTGTTCTTATGCATCCCGAAGTGACAGTTGGAGCTTTAGTTTTCAACAAGGGTAAACTGCTCTTAGTTAAGTCGCACAAGTGGAGCAATATGTGGGTGATGCCGGGAGGACATATAAAATATGGAGAAAGAGCAAAAGATGCCCTTAAAAGAGAAGTAAAAGAAGAAACTGGATTAACTATCTCAAAAATTAAATTTTTGGGCTGGGTGGAATATATATTCGGAAAAACATTTTATAAGAAAAAGCATTTTGTTTGCTTGGATTTTGTTTGCAAAGCAAATTCCAGAAAAGTGAAATTGAATAAAGAAGCAGAAGAGTTTATCTGGGTTTCTCCAAAAGAGGCACTTAAACTTAATTTAGAGCCACTTACAAAAAAGCCAATTTTATACTATATTGAAAAAATAGATATTAACGCTATCTATTGAGCCGATTCTTAGCTAATATATTTATGCTCCAGAAGTTGCAAGTTGGTAGTTACCCGTACATTCTGCATTTTTAAAATCTTCTGAAGAGTAACTTCCGGATTTCCATCGTTTTAGCATATCAGTTAGGTCATTGATATCAAATTTACACGTTTGGTATTTGCCCTCTGTTTTCTTAAGATTTTCATTAATCATTTGCTCTTGCTGTTTAATCTGCTCTTGGGTGGCGCCCCCTGCTAGCATTTTCTGCACCATTTCGTCAGTGAATTTAGCAGTAGAATTTTTTGTTTGCATATAGAGAATACATTTATCCCCTTGCATTCCTTTAAGCTCTAAGTATGTTGTACTTGTAATCTGCCCCATCAAGTTAATTGTGGTGGTGTACATAACTTTTGCTGGATTGCAATTTTGTGAAGCTGTTATAAAACAGTCGATATCCGCGCCGCAGTCTACAATATTTGTAGAAGCTTCGGGAGACACGTTGGGGCTCTCAGAAGGGGTTTGCGATACATTGAGCCCCCCAGGAGAAGTTTGGGTGTTTGCTGGCTTCCCACTAAATATAAAAAAGGCCGAAGCACCGATAATTAGAATTACTATTACGCCAATAATTATCCATAATTTCGATGATTTGTTTGGCTCTTTTTGGGGAGAGCTTTGGGGGGTTGGAGTGCCTCCTTGTTTGGCTGAATTTATTGCTTCGTTTATCTCCTCTTCTGACCATCCTTGCGGTAATAAGTTTTGCTTTATCTGCTCTAAAGAGACTCCTTTTGACAATTCAGCTTTTACATAATTTACAAGCCTCGAATCTACCATTTACCTGCCCCTTACAACTTGAATTGGTTATATGACTATTTAAAACTTTTTAAATATATGCATTTCTGAAATTTTCAGCTTATCTCTTGCTAAAATTTTTATATCCCAATTCACATATTGTTTAAGTGATGATACCGTCCCAGTCTGATTTGTGATGATCGAGGTAGCTTCTGAAAGTATTTTTATTCTGCAAACATCCAACACCAAAAAGAGATATTTTTAAGAAATGAAAATACACACATATGTTCCGCAAAGCGTTTAAATATTACTTAATTAATAGAAAAAAACTATGATATTTATGCAATTAAAAATGTTGATTAAGGTGGGTTGATGGGAGAGAGAAAATTCATTAAAAAAACACTTTCTGTTTGCCCTGTTTGCTATAAGCGTATTCCCGCAGATATAGTTGAAGAAGACGGGAAAATTATGTATTATAAAACATGCCCGGAACACGGAGAATTTAAAGAGGTTTATTGGGGAGATGCTGAGCTTTATTATCGCTTTGCTAAGTATCTGAGGAACGGAAAAGGAGTCGCGAACCCCCAAGTTAAAGAGGCCGATTGCCCCTACACATGCGGTTTATGCCCACTTCACATGTCCAACACAGCTCTTGGGTTAATTGATGTTACTAATAGGTGTAATTTGAACTGCTGGTACTGCTTTGCAAATGCACAAAAGCAGGGCTATATTTATGAACCTTCCTTGGAGCAAATAGAAAAAAATATGGACGAATATAAGAATGAGAAGCCAATCGCTCCGAATTCTGTTATGCTCGCTGGCGGAGAACCTACAATGAGAGACGATTTGCCAGAAATTGTGAGGATGGCCCGCAAGAAAGGTTTTGGGGTCGTGTTTATTGCTACAAACGGGATAAAAATTGCTGAGAGCGCGAAATATACTCAAGAGCTTAAAGATGCCGGCACTTCTTGTTTGTATGTTAAATACAATGGAACAACACCAGAAACAAATTTTGAAAATTTAAAGTATATACCTGATTTAATTGAAAACTGCAGAAAAGCTCATTTAGCAGTAGTTTTGGTCCCTACTATTATTCGCGGATATAATGACCAAGAGGTTTGGCCAATTGTTAAATATGCACTTAAGAATGTGGATATAGTGAGGGGAGTTAATTTTCAGCCAATAGCTTTTACGGGCGGAGCTCTTGAAGATAAGCAGAGGGAACAGCAGAGATATACAATTCCAGATTTGATTATTGATTTGGAGAAGCAGAGTGGTGGAAAACTTCCGAGAAAAGCATTCTATCCGGTGCCTGCAGTTATGCCGCTTTCAGATTTAGCAGAGACGCTTGGAGGCAAAAAAGGTTATCCTATGGCAGTCCACCCCCATTGCGGTGCGGGTACCTATCTTTGGGCACAGGGAGAAGATAAATTTACTCCAATTACTGAGATAATTGATTATGACGGACTTATAAAAGAGACAGAAAAATTAATTAAAGAAGCAAAAGAGGGCAAGAAAGGTTTTCTATTAAAACTTAAAGAAATAGAATTTTTCACAAAGACAGTTACGAAATATATTAACTTTTCCAAAGTTCCAGACAAGAAAGAATTAGTAAGTTTGATTTTCAATATAGGTGTCAAAGGAGATTTTGATTCAATTGTTAAGTTTGATGAGCATAATTTGTTTATAGGAATTATGCACTTCCAGGACCCGTATAATATAGATTTGGAGCGCTTGAAGAGATGTTCTATCCACTATATAACGCCAGACAACAAAATAATCCCGTTCTGCGCCTACAACTCTTTGAGATATAGAGATGAAAACGAGCAGAAATTCAGGAAGCCTTTAGCAAAGAAATAATTATCTTTTTCTAAATTTTTTGTGAATCTCTCTCCCGATTCTCATTAATGCCGTTTGCAATTTTATTTTGTTTTTTTCGCTTAGCTTCTCAAAATCACTTTTTTTGATTTTTAATTTTTTCATTGCAATTTTTTCAAACTTTAGAAATTTAGGCTTGACCTTCCATGCAACTCTCATTTCCCTCAGAAAAATTTCAACTGTTGCATTTCCAATTCCTTTTGCAAGCGCTTTCAAATTTTCCCTCAATTTTGTTTCATTTTCGCTCTTTTTTTTAAGCACGCTTAGTTTTCCTTTGTGTTTTTCAGTTAAATTTTTGCTCATCTCCAATAATTTGTCCGCAGTTTTGAAATCATACCGAGTGTAGCCTCCACTATCCAAAATATTCACAAGTCCCTGCCATCCAGTTTCCAGAATTTTCTGTGCTGAGATTACTCTGGCCTCTTCGAATTTTTTGTATGTTTTTATTGCGTTTTTCTCCTGAATTGGAGCGCCAAACAGAATTGCAGCTAACCACCACTTGAATATCTCTCTTTCCTTCCCTCCATCTACATCTATCTCTAAAATTTTAGAATACCTTTCTCCGTATTTTTTTATGATTTCTTTGAGCTTTTTCTGGTTTATTTTATCACCTCTCTGCAAAGCGGACGCTCCCTCTTAAAAATGCGGCTGCCGGGATTCGAACCCGGGCCATGAGCTCTTCCCGATTTTCATAAAGTTTTTCTTCACTATCTGTTCTTTTCTCTCGTAAAGGTCTCTTTTCTTTACAAGAAAAGAGAGGTTTCTCCTGAAGGTCTTTCGCAATTTGTTCTTCTTTCTCCTGAAGGTCTTTCGCAATTTGTTCTTCTTTCTCCTGAAGGTCTTTCTTCTTACAAGAAGAAAGAGCTTCTTGGGAAGCTCAGATCCTAACCACTAGACCACAGCCGCTCGTATTTAATAAATCAGGATTGAACTCTTTTTTTACTTTTCGACCTTATGTGTTCCATTTTATGGATGCTAAAAATAATGGTATTCTCTCTTTAGTGAGCAAAAAAGTTTTTTTGATGTGCCTTGGCTTTATCCATTTTTTAGGCCCCCATTTGACTTCGAACCCTATTTGCTTGCCCTTTACCACACTTACTGCGTCTATTTCTGTCCTGTTTTTCCAGTAATATGTCGGAAACTTCCTCGCTAAGTGCATAGCAACTATACTTTCAACAAGTGCATCTTCATGCGTTTGGATTTTTGTAAACCCAGAAAATATATTATATACGAATGGATCTATGAAATGCACCTTTTTGTTTTTTCTGTATTTAATTTTGAAGTCGGGAGTAAGGAGATACAGTACTTTTGCTATAAAGAGCTTTTCTAATATTTCTATGTAATCTTGAGCGGTGTTGGATGAATTTATAGATGTGCTCTTAGCAATTGAAAGCCAACTTATAGCTGAGTTGTGTGCCTGTAGAATATATGAAATAACTTCTTTTGCATACCTTTCGCTTTTTCCCGCTTTTCTTAAATCTCCTCTTATCCAATCTAAATACGTTCTTCTAGTCTCTTCTTTTATTCTGCCTTCTGTAAACATGTCCCTAATCGGTAGAGGAAACCCGCCGGTTATCAAATATTTTTTGAACGCTTTTCGAATGCTTTCTAAAAAAATTTTATTTGCTTTCATTGCTTTTTCACTTTTTTCAATATTTTTAGTTTTTTTCATCTCATTTTTGGAGTATAACTCAAGATATTTATCGAAGCTCAGAGGATACAAAATATAGTCTCTCCCTTCGCCTCTTCTGCCCGGAAATCTCTCCTTTTGTTCCAAAAGCTCAATACTGGCCGAACCGCTCAAAATTACTACGTCATTTTTTAATTCGCCTCTGTCTATTCTTGCTTTTATTGCTCTCCACCATTCTTCTACAAATGTTATCTCATCTAGAACAATTAGAGATTTCTTTATCTTTCTCTCTTTCTTTGCTGCAATATAATTGTCAAGCACTTCTCCGAGCTCTTTATGATTTAGGAGTTCGTCACAACTATAATAAAAAATCGATTTCGGATTTACTTTTTTTTCCAAGAGTTTATGAATTAAGATTTTTAGAAGCGTAGTTTTTCCTACCTGCCTTGGTCCTATTAAGAAGTGCATTGAAAATGGCTTGAGTTTTATGTCATTAACCAGCTCTGGGACCCATTTTATTTTCTGATTTCTCCATTTTGTATAATCTTCATCTTCTTCTCCTCTCCACCAACAGTTATATCTTTCCATTATCAATATAATTGAAAATCTATTTATAAATGTTTCTCAATAGCATTGAGAATAGTTTAAGATGGCTATATTGAGACGGGAAGTGCTGTCGTTTTTATTTAGTTAGTTTGAATATCTTGACTCTCCCATGCGGAGATTTGTAAACTAACTCAAAGCCCGGCAGTTTTTCTTCAAAGAACAGGCGGGTAAAAGCAGCATTATAAACTGTGTTGTTGTAGCCTGCATAACTTAGATCTGGATTTATATTCAACAATTCTTTTCCTTTTCTGTCCAATGCGATGATTTTGCTGTGATTTAGTGGTTTTAGTCCCCCTCTCCCCACAAGCATCAATTTATTCCCAGCTAAACAATAATAGGCTCCAAAGGAGCTCTTGTATGCTGGCAAAGGAGTTATTGAATTCGGGCAGTCTCCCGCATAATAGAGGTATTCAAAATAGTGCTCTGCTTCATATTTGCTCTTTCCCGTCCCTTTTTGCCATTTAGGTATTTTATGAGCAAGTGCTCCAGATTGAAATACCAACGCTCCCCATTTCGGAATTAAATCTGCATCCAGCATCAAATAGCTTGAATTATGAATGTGCATATAATGGATTAGTTCAGAAGTATTCCCATCGACCAAAGCATGCGCCATTTGCATATCTAATATTGCATAACTATTGCTGGGGTCTAAAACAGTTTTTGTTTCCCCAAAGAAAGTTGTCCAGTGTCCATAGTCCCACCACGAGCTAACTCTTTGTTGCGTTGGTGCTAAATTCGCTTTTATCCATCCCATAGTACTCATCCAATCATCATCAATTCTCGAGTAGCTCAAACCTTTCATAACATTCCCAGCAAGAGTAAGTTGCCCAATTATTAAAATAAATCCAATCCCGTAGCAGAAAACTTTTGAGAAACTTATATTTTTTGTCCATTTTTTCATCAATTCAATTAGCTCTCCTAAAACAAAAGCTCCTGCAATAGTAAGCGCAAAAGCTAAGTGGAGCATATATTTCAGTTTGTTCAGGCCAATGAACGATATTGGAAATATTATTAAAGCAGCATAGAGCATCCACCTTCCTTTTTTTCTGTCGGCCCAATAATTTACAATTGCAAAAATTATTGCAATTGCTGTTAACAATAGTGAAGAATTTGAAAACACAAAATAAATGAACTGCCCTCCTATGTCTGTTGCTCCCTCGAGGCCAGCACCAAACCATTCCAACAATTTTGTCCTTATAAATGGAATAATAAGCAAAACCCCGAAAATTCCCAGCAGGTAGTAATTTTTCTTCTTATAAAACTCTTCAAGCACTGGATAGGCGATTATTAAAAGAGCAGCAAATAGGAATACAAACGGGCTCAGATATCCATAGGAACCAAAAAATAGTCTTGGTGATGTTGGATTTTCTTCCTGAACTGTCATCATCAGCGGAGTTTTCGCATATGCGAATCCCATAGAATAGTTTACGTACTTGACAACTAACATGCCTATAGGAGTTAAAAACAAAATTAGTATTCCAACAACTGCAGCTGCCCCGAAGATCTGAGCTTTTGTTAGTTTTACTTTTTTGTGATATATTTGAAGTCCATACAGTATCAGCACAGGAATGTATGCGGCAACTAAGAGCAGCACAGCATTTGTAAGTCCACGTACACCATGCGCATGAAATAAATATTTAGTTATATTTGCAAAAATTGCAGTTGCAATCACTACTCCATCAACAACAACTAATTTTTTGTCTATTTTTGCATGCCAGAAATCAAGTAGGTGATGAAGTATAATTAGCGCGGCTAAAATCATAAATGGCCAAATATAATG
>WALN01000047.1 GCA_015522865.1 Microcaldota archaeon | reverse complement strand
TAAATATCTCCTCTGCGCTTGGAGGAATAGGCTCTAAAGTTGATCTGAAGTCAATGCCAGAAGTTTTGAATCTGCGTTCAATAATGTCGGACCAGTACGGGAGCATAGAACCAAAGGATTTATATTATTTACATTTAGATTCTGCAAACGAGCAGTGGTGGGGTGCTTTTGAGAAGAAGTGCTTCAGAAGGTGCATGCAGAGCAAGGACGAGATAGTGTGCGTAGATGGAGAAGAAGGAATTAAAATAAAAGACAAGAACGGAAATGATATCGCTTCTTTTGATTCTGATGACTGGAAGAAGAGAGCATTGATGAGCCAGATGCTCACGGATCTTGGGCGAACAATCGTACCAAACAAGTTAATCTCAACTAACTTGAACTGCGGCGATTCACCATTATTGGAAATAAATTCTCAAGGTAGCACGAAAATTGACGACCCGAGCTGTCCCGCAGCTGCATGCATTATCTCAACTATAAAGGACATAACTGGAGAAGGAGTTGTTAATAATGAGCTGACATTTACTTTTGGCCCTCTTGTCAGCTTGTATACTTCAGAAGGAAGAATTACTGCTGGAAGTGGTTATGTAAGATTTTTAAGAACAAAGAATGTCACCAAAGAGCAGAAAGTTGGCGAGGAAATCACCATCCCCGCTCTTGGAGTCCAGGGTTCTGGCAAAATAGTGATAAATGGAAATGGCGATGTTTCTATTAACGGCCCAATGGCTGGCGGTAAGAACGAAGAAAAAGTCGGAACATTAGTTACTGCAATTTTCAAAAAAGCTAAATTAGAGTTCGATGCTTCAACCGGAAAATTGTATGTTGCTGTTTATGTGATGGGGAGCATACCCGCTTCCTCAGTTAAATCAGTTTCTACTGTTGCAACAAAAGATGGCATAAAACTCCATGCAGAGCCTGGTGTTGAAGCAGGACCCGAAGGCAAGCAGTTTAAGGAAGCACTTGACAAAATACAGGGCAAAACTGGTTTTCAGGTGCTTGAGACTCCGGACAAAATTTACATGATTACTACTGACAAAAATGGTAATAAAGTGCTGAGAATTATTGATAAGAAGACTGGCAAATTTGAAGACCATTTAATTACTGGCCCCATCCATCAGGAAGGCGACCAGGCAGTTGTTCCAACAAAAGATGGCAACTATAAATTTAAATTCGATATGCAGAATGGAAAGCCGTATTTGACTGTTCAAGCTCCTGGCCAAGCGCCTGTAACTTCCCCGCTTATTTTAGCAAGAGGTCCCGGCGGCATACTTGCATTTGATCCCAACACGGGGACTTGGAGAATATTTAATGGACAGGATATACCGCTCAACCCAGCATTTTCAACAAAAGGAATAACATACACCGGAACCGGAAATGGAGTTAAGGGTGTGCCAACTCAAAATTTATTGGGCTACGCTCCAGTTACTGCAGGCGCCGGAGGCTTGCAATCCAATCCTCTCCTTGCTCTCCCAAGCTGGCCAGAAAATCTTATTGCTTTAATAGCGATGATTTTTGTAGTTTTAGCTGGGCTGCTGTTTATCCGTTTTAAAGCATGAGCAGCAAATCATTTTTATATTTGTACTGAATTGTTTTTTTATGTGGGAGAGCGAAATACTTATTGTCGAAAGAATTTTGTTGGCTCTGGTGCTGGGCGGCATTATTGGATGGGAAAGAGAAAAAGAGAGAAAAGCAGCAGGCTTGAGGACAAACATGCTCGTCAGCTTAGGAGCTGCGGCCTTTATTATGGTTGGCTTATTTAGCTTTCCCAAATCTGACAGCGTTGCCAGATTGGCCGCCAATATTATAACTGGTATCGGTTTTCTTGGAGCAGGTGCAATTATCGCAAGAGGCGTTTCAGTCAAGGGGCTGACCACCTCAGCAGCACTATGGGTGTCTGCTGCAGTCGGACTTGCCTGCGGAATTGGCCAGTACTTTCTAGCCATTTTCTCTGCTGTTGTTGTTTTTCTAGTATTGAGATTCGGAGCACTTGAAAAAAAGACGATTAGGTAGGCGCTTAAAAAATATGCGGAGCACTTGAAAGCTATAAATTTATTACGCGAAAGGCAATCGCTTTCAGACAGCTGGCGTATAATTAATGCTAAAAATTCTTAGTGCGAGAATGCGAATATATATTGCAAGCTAAAATAAATGAAACACGTTGATTAGAATTGTTGCTATTCCAAGATAAGAGAGGAAGCCAATTACATCTGTAAATGTTGTAAGAATTATGCCCGACCCAAGTGCGGGATCTTGCCCCAGCTTTCTGAGAATAACCGGGATTATTGTCCCGGAAATACCCGCGTTTATTAAATTCACAATCATTGCTAAGAAAATTACCAACCCAATAAATGCGCTCGCTCCCATCATTATTGCGATAGCCGCACCCAAAATACCTGTTATAACTCCATTCATAAACCCGAGAAAAACTTCTTTTATAACTACCTTTTTATAATCTTTAAATTTAAACCTCCCGATTGCTATGCCCCGTATTACCACAGTAAGCGTTTGCGTTCCTGCATTGCCTCCCATTCCCGCAACTACCGGCATAAACACTGCAAGCACAATAACTTTTTCAAGTGTACCTTCAAAAATGGAGACCGTTGCGGCTGCAAGGAAAGCTGTAAATAAATTCAAAATAAGCCATGTCGCCCTTCCTTTTAACACTTTCCTAACAGGGTCAAAAATGTCTTCATCTTTTCTTAAACCGACTGTTTTGTAAATATCTTCCTGAATTTCTTCTTCAACTATATCTATTATATCATCATAAGTAATTCTTCCAAGCAGTCTCTCCTCTCCGTCAACAACTGGAAGGGAATACAATCTATGGCTTCTAAATATTCTGGCTACTTTCTCCTGGTCCATTTTTGGATGGACGCTTATTACATTTTTTCTCATTATTTCGTAAATTTTCTTGTATCTGTTAGCCCTTATTAAATTTTTGAGAGAAACGACTCCAACTAATTTTCCGTTCCTGTCAAGTACATAAATATTATTGAATCTTATTTTTATATGGGGCGCCCTTATTTTCTCAAGCGCTTCTTTTACAGTATCTTTTTTGTTTACTACAATTATCTCCGACTGCATCACGCCTCCTGCAGTGTCCGGAGCATATCTCAAAAGTTTTACTACTTTATTTTTTTTCTCTTTTGAAATTAAGTTTAGGATTCTTCTTCTTCTCCTGCCTTCCAAATGCTCCAATATCTCTACTGCATCATCCGACTCTGCCTTCTCTACCAGCTCAACTATTTCATTGTCTCTTAAAAATTTGAGAATTGTTTTTTCTGAATAGTCGCTTACTTCTATTAAAACAGAAATTTTCTTTTGTTCTGGTATTGATCTGAATATTTTTATTTTGTCTTTGTACACGGCTGCATCGATAGCATATACCATGTCTGTTATTGCTCTCTTGTTGCGCTTTCCTTTACTAAGTATTTCTTGTTGCATATATTTTTTTATACATTATAATTTAAAAAAGAGTTTATTATTCGACTTGCTGCAGATTAGTTTATATTTTTACCCTAACTCCAACTGGCGCATGGTCTGAACCATGCACGTCCTCCAAAATAAACGCATCTTTTACTTTTTTTTCCAGCTCTTTTGACACAAGAAAATAATCAACTCTCCACCCAATATTTCTCGCTCTCGCATTGAATCTATAAGTCCACCAGCTGTAGTGCCCCCCTTCTTTCACAAACATTCTGAATGTGTCTATATAGCCGCTTCTCAGAATTTTATTCATCTCCCTTCTTTCCTCAATTGTAAAGCCCGCATTTTGCTCATTTTGTTTTGGGTTTGCTAAATCAATTTCTTTATGCGCCACGTTGAAATCGCCGCAAATAACAACCGGTTTTTTCTTTCTGAGTTTCTCCATGTATTTTAAAATTTCTCTATCGAATTTTATTTTGAATTTCAACCTCGTAAGTTCATGCTGAGAATTCGGGAAATATGCGTTAATAAAAAAGAATTTTTTAAACTCCAAAGTTATTACTCTCCCTTCATCATCAAATTCTTTTATTCCTGTTCCATATTTAACTGCGGTTGGCTTTGCTTTTGTATAGACCGCAGTTCCCGCGTATCCCCTTCTCTTTGCTGGATACCAAATGCTTTCATAGTCTAACAAATTAACGAGCTCCTTGGGCAGTTTGTCCGGAGTTGCTTTTATCTCCTGTAGCGCGAGTATGTCTGGTTTGTATTTTTTCACAAATGCCAAAAATCCATGAGAATAGCATGCTCTTATGCCGTTCACGTTCCAGCTCACGAGAAAGAGAGCACTCATGTAGAGATAATGCTTCTTATTTATTTAACATTTTCTAATTAAGTTTGGGTTGTCTTACACAAATATATAGGTGTTATGCTCCCTAAAGCGTGATCTCCTGCGTATCTTCTTTCTGTCAAGGCAAAATATTTTTTTAAAACTTGTTCAAACATGCGCTTCGGTGGAATTGACCACTCCATTGGATTGTCCTTATACAATTCGAAAATATATGTTCCAATTTTTCCGTATCTGTTTTCTATTTTTTTCTTATTCCTTAAGTAAAAATTATACACATATTCCGCCTTGCTTCGGTATATTGGCTTATTGCTTGCATCCACTGTTTCTAGCAGCATAATAAGTTCTGATAATGAGAGTCTGCTTGTTCTCACTGTTTTCTCACTTATTTTTTTATATACCCACTGTCTGATTATTAGATACCCCTTACTGTTTTTTAGCATCTTATTTGCTTTTTTGAGCATTCTGTCATATTGCGCAGGGAATACTAAACTACTCAATGAAATGTCTCCGAGAACTATGTCGAATTCTCCCCCTATCCTTAACCAATTCTCGGCAATTAGTTTCTCGCTCCTTTTTTTGTTTCTCATCATTTCCCTGAATTTGTGTAGAGCATATTCGCTTATATCTACACTTGTTACTTTAGAAGATTTACTCAACGCCAAATCTCTCAATTCGGGAGTAGCTCCCCAAACTAAAATTTTCGGCTTTCTTATTTTTATTTTGTTGAGAAGTTCTTTATATATCCTGAGAGTTTCTCCCAGTGGTCTTATAGGACGATTAAGTTTTTTCCAGATATCAAAAAAAGCATTCCATCCCCTGTATTTTCTCATATTTTTATTTAAAATCATAATTTAAAAGCTTTTTATTTATACCGTGTCATATTTGTAATGAACAATTTACTAAAACACGAAACCAAGAGAGAATCTAAAATATCTCATCGTTCTGATATTATTTTTCGTGGTCAGCGTATTGCTTTATGCTTCTTTGATTAATGAGATAGGCCTACTATAGATTTGCTTTAATTTCAAAAGCCTCAGGAGGGATTTTCATTCTGGTCCTTTCTTTCTTAAAAAGAAAGAAAGTACTAAGTTGTTCCAAAGAAAGAAGTTCTTTCTTTCCAGAAGCACCTCTCTTAGAAACTCTTAAAAAGAGTTTCATCAGAAGTTGAGAGCTGCACCAGAGAACTTCTTGATGCAACTTCTTTTTAAGAAGTTGCTTCCAGAAACTTACCGCTTTCTTTCTAAATTCTTTCTTTTTGGGAAGCTTACACTTTCTGTTCTTTCTTTCCGGAAGCTTACCGCTTTCCCAATTCTTTCTTTTTCCGAAGCTTACGCTTTTTCTTTCTTTAGAAAGAAAAAGGGGAGTTTTGAACCCCCGACATCCTGCTTACAAGGCAGGCGCTCTACCACTGAGCTACTGAGGCTTTAATATGTTCAGCAAGATAAAATTTTTAATACTAGTTACACTTTATGCCTTTTCCACGAAGCTGATTAGTTTTTTATTCTTGCAGTTTGTTTTAATATTATGTTTGACGTTGGCATTTATGAAAAAATGAGAAGGGGGCCTCAAATAGTATTACTCAAAGATGCCGCCCTTGTAACCGCATTTACCGGCCTCCAATCTGGTGATAGAGTTGTTGAAGCTGGAAGCGGCTCTGGTTTCCTTACAGTTCATTTAGCTTCGATTGTAGCGCCTACCGGGAAAATTTATTCCTATGAACGAAATGCTGCATTTTACCAACTGGCAAAAGAAAATATAGAGAAGGCGGGAATGGACAGATTTGTTGAATTGAAAAACAAAGATGTTTTAAATGGAATCGACGAAAATAACATTGATTTGATTTGTTTGGACATGTCAAATGCGGAAAAAGTTTTAGAGAATGCATTCCAATCTCTTAAAAAGGGGGGGATTGCAGTTGGCTATTTGCCAAACATCGAACAGCTAAACTCTTTTGTGAGTGCGGGAAAGAAAGCTGGGTTTGAACATATAAATTCAATTGAATCGATTGTAAGAAAAATTTTAGTTAAAGAGAGTGGAACAAGGCCAGAATCAAGCGGAGTGTTGCATACTGCGTATTTGAGTTTTTTAAAAAAGAGGTGATAAAATGCCAAATAGAGATGGAACCGGACCTGCAGGAGCAGGCAGAGGTTTTGGAAGGGGAGCAGGCAGAGGTTTCGGAGGCGGAAGAGGTTTTGGAAGGGGGCCTTCAGGAAGCCATAACCTTTGCAGATGCCCAAAATGTGGGCATACGCAGCCTCATATCCGAGGAATGCCTTGCTCTCAGGTAAAGTGCGAAGTTTGCGGAGCATATATGGTTCCAGGCGATTAAATGAAAGTAAAAATAAGCTCTTCAAAAAAGAAGAGCTCAAAAGCGAAAAGGAAAATTAGTAAGAAGCGATCAACAACTGCTAAAAAGAAAATAGTTGCAGAAAAAAGACCAACAACAATTGTTGTTACCTCTACCGGACCTACTTTAGATTCAATAGTGGATACGAGATTTGGCAGATGCGCTTATTTTATTGCTGTTAAAGTGGTAGAAAATAAAATAAAAGGCTTTAGTTCGTATCCAAATAAAGGCGCGACTCAGTTCGGTGGAGCGGGTATTGTTGCCGCACAACAAGCTTTAGACCTGGGCGCTGAGAAAATAATCGCCGGAGCTGTTGGGCCCAATGCTATGAGAGTATTTTCTACATCAGATGTTGAGATATACGCCGCACCAGCAGTTTCTGTTAAATCCGCCGTAGAGCAATTGATTGGTGGAAAGCTTCGGAAAATTACCTCGGTTGTTCAGCCCGGCTTTGGTGGCGGACGGGGCTTTGGAAGGGGACTTGGCGGTGGCAGAGGAGCTGGAAGATGGTAAGTGTTGTAAGTATCACAGGAGGAAAAGGAGGAACAGGCAAGTCAACAATTGCTACCTCTCTTGCTACTTATTTAGCTAAAAATAATAGAGTGCTGTTGGTTGATTTGGATGTTGAATGCCCTGATGACCACTATATTCTCAACATTGATTTAAAAAAAATTGATGACATTTTTCAGATGGTACCAAAATTTGATAACTCGAAATGCATAAAATGCGGAAAATGCGCAGAAGTCTGCTCTGAAAATGCGATAGTGCTTCCAAAAAATAATTTTCCGTTGTTTTTTCCAGAACAGTGCATTGGCTGCAAGGCATGTCTGTTAGTGTGCAATAAGATTGCAGGAGCAATTTCGGAAGGGAAGAAAAAAATTGGCTTTTTCTCAAAAGGTTCGAATTACGGCGTGGATTTAATTGCCGGTTTTGTATCAGTTGGAAAAGAAGAATCATCCCCAGTTGTAAAACATGTAAAAAAATATGTTGAGTCGATAAAGAAAAATTATGATTATGTGATAATTGACACCGCTGCAGGCATGCACTGCACAGTTATACATGCTTTAGAAAAAAGTGATTTTGCGTTCGCAGTTACAGAACCAACGCCGTTTGGAGCGCACGATTTAGGCAAAATCGGAGAGCTACTTAATGAACTTAAAATTCCATTTGAAATTGTTTTGAACCGCTCTGATGTCGGGGATAAAAAATTGATTGGAAAAATTGCAGAAAAGCTGGGCTCGGAAATTACTTCTAAAATTCCATACTCCACTTCAATAGCAGAAGCTTATGCTAAAGGAGAGATTGTTAGAGATGAGCATATTCGCAAATTGGCCCAGAGAATAGAGGCGAAAATGAAATGAAAAAATTTGTTGTGCTTTCTGGTAAAGGGGGGGTTGGAAAAACAAGCATCGCCTCCTCAATCGCAGTCGAACTTTCAAAAAAGCACAGAATTGTTGCGGTTGACTGCGATGTCGATGCTTCTAATCTGCCTCTTTCTCTTGGCCTGACAAAATTTGAAAAAAAGGAAAAAATAAGCACTGGCGTAAGGGCAAAAATTGTTAGTTCTAAATGTGTTAATTGCGGGATATGCGCTGAGAACTGCCCTTTCAATGCAATTTCTCTTAAAAATGGCAAATATTTTATTACTCCGTATTTATGCGAAGGTTGCAAAGTGTGCTCTCTTGTTTGTCCAAAAGCCGCGATAGAATTGTATGAGGTAAAGAACGCAGAGGTAGGGTAC
>WALN01000046.1 GCA_015522865.1 Microcaldota archaeon | reverse complement strand
TGATAAAAATGGTAGGACATTGCGGCTTTTCAGCCTAGGCAAGGGAGATGTTTCCAAGGGCAGTTCTATTATTTTGCTTAACTCTCTGAACTCCAGCTCTGCAAGGGTCACTGTTTATTCCAATGAGCTTGTTCTTAAGGATGGCAGCGCTATAGCTCACAACCCCAATTATTACGCTGCACTTTTCTTTAGCGACTACAACAAAGATGGGTACGACGATTCGCTCAGCTCTATAAGGATATACACTAAAAAGAACGAGATGAGACAGAGAGATATTCTGCCGATTCTCCCCAGCACCTCTTCATTTATCCTGTCTTTTAAAGCACTGCCAAAAATATGCAATTGTCCGTCTACCTATGAACCAGTATGTGGCTACGACGGAAACACATACAAAAATAAATGCTTTGCTGAATGTGCAAATGCCAAAATAAGATACAGCGGCAAGTGTGCGTGGGATATTTCATCACTCCCTTCAGAAACGACTCATTTCTCCCAGACGCTTCATTTCTCCAAGGGAAGAAATTTATTTTCAATATCTCTCTTGCCGAGCGAACCAATTTATGTGTCCGAACTTCCCTCATGTATAACTAAAGTTTATACATTAGCTTCCAATAACACTTACACCACCCTCAAGAAAAGCGATGAATTGAAAGCAGGAGTTGGTTATTGGTTCAACTCGTCCGGGGAATGCTCTTTTTCCTATAACGGCACTTTGTTTCCTCTTTCTTCTGTGGCGCTCAGAAAGGGTTGGAATTTAATTGGGATTTCAAATGGAGTTGTTAATGTGCATAACAATATAGGCAACTGCTGGATCGAAGAAGGCCCCCTACAATATGATACAGAAAGCGGAGAGTTTAGCAAAGTTGACAATTTGGTCCCTGTAAGTGCGTATTTTATCAAAGTTAAAAATAACTGCTCTTTCGGTGCTCCCATACCCGCTCCATTTATGTCAAATGTTTCTGGTCTTAATAATTTGGAGTGTTATATAACGCAGCTCATACCAGAAGGAAAATGCAAACTTAAAGGCAGAGATTATTTGAATTGTCCAGATGGGAAGAAATTGGTCGGACTTGACCAATTAGGCTGCAACGTTGTCTGGCAAGGGGCAGTAGCGCATTGTGAAATTACTGGAGAAGAAGCTTTGAAGTGCGTTTCGCTCTCATAAAGTTTTAATATGTTTACGCTTTAATTTTTACACGTGAATTATGATGAAAAAGATTATTGAAGGTAGCATAGCTGTCGCGCATACCGCTGCAAAATGCAGGCCAAAAGTAATATGCGCATTTCCAATCACACCTTCAACTCATATCCCAGAAGAGCTTTCAAGGATACAGCCCCAATATGGGTATGAATTTGTTCCAGTTGAGGCGGAGTTTTCTGCTATTTCTGGTATTTTAGGGGCAAGCGCTGCTGGAGCAAGAACGTTTACCGCAACTTCTTCCCAGGGACTTGCGCTGATGCACGAAGTGCTTCACAATGCGTCTGGGATGAGGCTGCCATTAGTTGCCGTTGTTGCAAACAGGGGCCTTTCTGCTCCACTTACTATCTGGAACGACTGGCAGGACTCCATTTCTCAGAGGGATACTGGATGGATTCAGCTGTATTGTAAAAATAACCAGGAAACGATAGATACTGTGATACAGGCGTACAAAATTGCAGAATCGGTTTCCCTCCCGGTTATGGTGTGCTTTGATGGATTTTATTTGACACACGCAATCGAGCCTCTTGATGTGCCAGAGCAAAAGGAAATAGATGACTTCCTTCCTCCTTTCAAACCAAAACATTCTTTAGATATTAATAATCCAGAAACATTTGGTGCTTTTGTTGACCCCAAATATTATCAGCAATTTAAAGAGGAGCAGCACAAACTTACGCTTTCTGCAATTGACACAATTCAAAAAACTGCTGACGAATTTTCAGAGAGCTTTAACAGAGATGAGCATGGACTGGTTGAAGAGTACAAATCATATGACGCTGATTACATAATTATCAGCATGGGCTCAATGGCAGAAAATGCAGAGGTCGCAGTTGATGAGCTCAGAAAGGAAGGAGAATCTGTGGGGCTGCTGAGAATTAAGATGTTCAGACCATTTCCATCTGAGGTTATTAAGAACGCTTTGCAGAACAAACAGGGAATTTTAGTAGCAGAAAAAGATATAAGCCCCGGGCTTGGGGGGGCGTTAGCATCCGAGGTGAAAGCTGCGCTTTACAATGGAAGCCAGCCAAACTTTTTGAGCGCTATAACCGGCCTTGGAGGAAAGGACGTCTCCGTAGAGAACATCAAAGAGCTGTTTAAGAAATTGAAGAACGAAGAGAGCGGAGAAATCTGGTTTTAGCTTTTTCCTGCAGGTGGAAATATGAAGGCGTCCCAAAGAGATTTATTGATATATATAGGAGCTGAAGGTGGCATTTTTGCTCCTGTTAAACTTAGAACTACCCAACTCTCAAAAAAGCTGAATATTTCCCAGCAAACAATTTCGAGGTGGCTGATTGAACTTGAAAAATCCGGCATGTTGTTTAGAAACAAGGAGGGAATTTTACTCGCCCCGCCAGCTGAAAAATATCTCGAAGAGATTTTTGCTCAATTAAATTTAGCATTTAAGAAGTCTTCCACTTCTTTGTTGCTTTCAGGAAAAGTTATTGCGGGAATGAGAGAAGCAAAGTATTATTTGTCGCAGCCAGAATATAAAAAACAAATAAAAGATGCAATTGGTTTTAATGTCTTCCCTGGTACGCTCAACATACTGCTTGACAAGAAAAGCATCTATCATTTCGCTTCATTGAGAAATTTAGAAGGTATTAAAATTGCCGGTTTCTCAAAAAACAACAGAACTTTTGGAGAAGCTAAGTTGTTTCCAGCGAAATTTGGTGGCCTAAAATGTGCCCTCATCCTTCCATTTCGTTCTCACTATGGTATAAATGTCGCAGAGCTGATAGCTCCGTTCAATCTCAGAAAGAAAAAACGGCTTAAAAACGGCGCTCCTGTCGATTTCAGAGTTCTACTTAATTATGAGTAATATTTCATTTCTAAGTAATATTAAAAAAGCCTGTCTGTTTTATTTAACTATGCATTCATTTAAGCGGACGAAGGAGCTTACAGTTGCGGCTGTGCTTACCGCGCTCTCCTTCATTTTGAACTATCTGCCTTTTTTTAAAGTGCCGTGGGGGATGCAGCTTGATTTTGTGGGAGCTATATGGGTATTAGCATTCTTTGCTTTTGGCATACGCACCTCTCTTTTTACCGCTCTTGGAACTGCGATTCTCTTTGTTTTTTTCACTCCAAGTGGTTGGATTGGAGCGTTTATAAAATTTGTTGTGACCTTTTCAATGGTCCTGGTTTTTTATGGCGTCCAGCTGCTTGCTAAAAAAAAGCCCAACTATTTTTCCAAATTAATTCCATTCATAATTGCTTTTGTTTTAGCGATTGGTTTGAGAATTGCGCTTGCAACTTCTATTGACCTCTGGCTTATCCCGATATTTACTGGCTGGCCTCTTTCTTCAATTACTCCACTCATACCTGAAATTATTCTTCTCAATTTTGTCCTTGGGGCAATTGACTTAATAATTGCATATGTGCTTGCTTTTTACTTCAAAATTGCAGAGCGATTTAGATGATTCGCTTAAATAATTATTCCTTTACTTATGCCAAGGGCTCTCTGCCGGCCCTCTCTAATATAAGTTTTAGAACTAATGAAAGCACTGTGATTTATGGTAATAATGCCTCGGGCAAGACGACGTTGTTGCATTCTATCTGCGGCATCATACCACACGTAATTGAGGGGAGAAGAGAAGGAGAAATATTTGTGGATGGTTTTTCTCCGTACGATATTTCTATTTCAAAATGCGCTGAAAAAGTGGGCATTATTTTTCAGAATGCAGAATCAATGTTTTTCAACCATACTGTTGAAGACGAGATAATCTGGCCGTTGCTTAAAAAAATGCCAAAGAAAAAAGCTCGTTCTGTGGTGCGCGTCACCTCTGAAAAACTAGGCATTTCTTCCCTTCTCCAAAGGAATCCATTTTCTCTCTCAGAAGGGGAGAAACAAAAAGTAGCAATAGCATGCGCCCTCGCAGCTGGCTCAGATTATGTTTTGTTGGACGAGCCGTTTACTTATTTGGACGCAAGTTCTAAGAGAAGTTTAAAAAAAGTAATTAAAAATTTTTCAAAAAAGCATACACTGCTTATCTCCACTGCCAGAAAAGAAGAAATGAGCGTAGACAACGCTATTTTTCTGGACAGGGGGAGAGTTTCAAAAAGCCTGAAATTCAAAAAGATTAAATTTAGTCTCCCCAAAATAGCCGAGAAGAACATAGCATCTCTGAGAAGTGTTTGCGTGGGCTATGGAAAAAAAGAAGTGCTCAAAAATTTCAGCGCTGACCTGAGAAATGGGTTGGTTGTAGTGAGGGGCAAAAATGGGAGCGGCAAAACAACTTTCCTGAAATTATTAAATGGACTTTTAAAACCTTTTTCCGGCAAAATAATTCTCTTTGGCAGAGAGGTGACTGACAGCAGCGCCCCACAGCTTTTTGGCACTGTTGCAACTGCATTCCAAAATCCATTGCACCAACTATTCCTTCCAACTGTTTCGGAGGAAATAGAATTTGGCATGAAGAACCTAAACTTCCCAGAAAAAACAATTCATAAAAGTACTTATCTGCGTGCCTCTCAATTCGCACTTGCTCCCCACCTGCACAGATTTGTCTACGAGTTAAGCGGCGGCACAAAAAAACTTCTTACGCTCGCTGCTGCTTTTTCTATTTCGCCAAAGCTTTTGATTTTTGATGAGCCTTTTGCATTTTTGGATTCAAATAATGCGCAAATATTTCTGAGAAATGTTGAAAAATATATTAAGAAGGGCGGTTCAGTAGTGATGGCAACCCATGAGAACATCCCGGCGCATCAAACAATTTATTTGGGTGATTAAATGAATTTGAAAGTTTTAGCTCTGCTTTTTATATCCGTCTCAGCTATTTTTGTCCCTTCGGCGCTCCTTCTTCTTTCCCTTATTTTTTATTTGCTTTTCCTTTCTGCTTCTTTTCATAAGGTGCGTGAGCTTTTGAATTTGGGATGGCTGTGGCTCTTTGTCCTATTTGTTTTTCTGACCAATTTTCTATTTTTCTCTTTTACGCGGGCAGTATTTTTCACTTTGAGAATAATTTTAATTTTTCTCTCTTTGAATTTGTTTTATTTGACAGTTTCACCAAATGAATTTGAGAGTGTTTTGAGAGAGCTGAAAGTTCCATTTTCTTTAATTTTTATTTCAACAACTGCATACAGATTTGTCCCTCTTATTAGAAAAGATTTTGAGATGGTCAGAAATGCGCAGAGAGCAAGAGGAGTGTCATTTAAATCCAGAAATCCTTTTGCATGGTTTTCTCTTGTGGTGCCTCTGTTGAATGTGTGGTTGCAGAGAGCAGAGGAGCTGGCTATTTCACTCGAATGCAGGGGCTTCAGAAATAATTAGGCTTCAACTAAATCCACATTAAAATTACATTTTGCTGAGTTTAGGTTGAATGCAATATTTGTTATATCACTGTTGCCCACTGGCCTTTTTTCTTTATTGAATACCCCAAAAACAAAATTATTATTCCTGTCCAGCGAAGCAAAGAACTCCCCTGTCTTTACGATTTTGTCTACCTGCGTAGGCCCCCCTTTTATTGGGTCGTATTTTATTTTCTTCTGCAGATTATTTGTTTCTATACCCCCCTCACTTTCTATTTCTGCCTGCCAGTGTTCTCCTTCCTGTGCTATTGACGCAACACAACTTTCAGCTAATTTATTTACATTTTTATCAGGGTTGGACAAAAGAGCGTAGGTAGCAGACTCCTGCGTTATTTTTGCAACTTCTGGGTTCGGCGGTATAGCCAAGTCCCAGACATATTCTCCTTTTTGTTTATTCAACAGACCAAAAGTTGTTTGTCCAGCGGCTTTTGCAACTTCTGCTTTACTCTTGCACTTAAAAGTTCCATAGCATGTCTTTCCATTATATATAAATGTGGCCTCTTTTTCACTGCCATCTTTTCCTGCTGTGCACTTCTCTCTTATTGAGTATTTTCCCGCTTCTTTTTCGCTATCGTAAGACCACGCCAACTGGGAATCTGATATGTCTGCTGGGAAGCAATACTTATATGCGGGCCTCAGACGCGAAATAGCTTTAAAATAATTCTTCTTTCCCTCACCTGCAAAGAGCCTGGAATCAAACAAATTACATACAGCACACTGCCATACTCTCCTGCCCTTTTCAAGCAGAGTGACTCCATTGAGCGTGTATCTGTATTTAAGCTCCTTTGGCTCCAAAAATACGAAATGGCTTCTTGTGTTGTCAATAGGATTGAACACCTCTGCGGGGCATCCCACCTCACTTAGTTTGCATGGCGGCAGCTTATTCTGAGCGTGAGCAAATAATACAAAAAGGGAAAACAACAAAATTCCAGCCAAAAACATTTTTTTCATTTTATCCCCTCAGTACAGCTTCACATTCTATTTTATGCAGCTCATCCAAATTTTCACACATTTTTTTATCCTTATTAACAATAGCAATTGTTTCCATGCATGTCTGCTTTTCGCTTTCATTTCCTGCACAGTACTCAGAGCTGTTGTGCGCGATTGCTTCGCATATGCTCTTCGACAAATTTTCTGTAATTACATTGCATACCTTGTCCTCTTTTAATTGATATGCCATGTTCCACAAGCAGTCCGCTCGGTTCGCTCTGTCTGCTGGAGGGATTTTTAAGCAGTAGTTTCCATTGTTTGTTTTCTTTGCAAGAGAGCTGTAGCACCTATCTCTCAAACTTTCATTTTCATATTTTTTGCAGAAACTTTCATTTTTCGAAATTATTGCTCTGCATTCATTTTCAAATTCCCCAGCATTTTTGCACAGTTCCACATCGCTTTTATTAATTGCCTCACTTTCATAGCAGTCGCTCCCCATACTTTTGCACATGTCTACGCTTACATTTGGACTTGCAGAAGGAGAAATTGAAGGAGTGGCATTTGGGAGCGCTGGAATTATTTTATTTGGGGCATTTCCTTTCTTTTGAGTCTGCACGCATCCGAATGCTATTAGCAAAAGAAATAACGCTGAAACAACTATAATTCTCTTATCCATACTCTATTTTTGCATTCTTTGTTTTTATTTTTATCCTTATTTGGAGCTATGAGAAAAGTTTTAAACTCTTATTTCCTTTTCATTCTATGGAAGAACTTTTTATGTCTGGTTCGAATGCGTGCGCGGGCTGTGGCCCTTCTATTGCGATGCATATGATTTTGAGAGCTTTGGGCAAAGAGACAGTTGTTGTTAACGCTACCGGCTGTATGGAAGTAGTTTCCACTCAATACCCGGATTCTGTATGGAACGTCCCGTACATTCACTCAGTTTTTGAAAATATACCTGCTGTTGCAACAGGGGTGAGCAGAGCTTTTAAGGTGCTTAATAAAAAGGGGACTGTTGTTGCAATTGGCGGGGATGGAGCTTCTTATGATATTGGCTTTGGAGCAATGAGCGGAGCAATGGAGAGAAATGAAAACATGATATATGTTGTTTATGACAACAATGCATATATGAACACAGGCATACAAAGATCAGGAGGCACACCATGGGGAGCAGCAACTACAACTTCCCCAAAAGAAGTTGGCGGAAAAAAAGTATGGCAAAAACCCCTTCCATTTATTGCAGCCGCGCATGCAATTCCATATGTTGCAACAGCCTCAATTGCCTACCCCAACGACCTGGATGCAAAATTGAAAAAGGCAAAAGAGATCGAAGGTTTCAAATATATCCACATACACACACCATGCCCAGTCGGCTGGAAATTTGCTTCTAATAAAACTATTGAAATCGCAAGAGATGCTGTTGAGTGCGGTTTGTGGAATTTGTTTGAAATTGAAAATGGAAAATTCAAATTTTCGTTCAAACCTCAATTAGTTCCTGTTGACAAGTATTTGAAAGAGCAGGGGAGATTCAAGCACCTTACAGATGAAGGAATTGCATTTATACAAGAGCATGTGAAAAAAGCAAGAGGACAATTGGAAAAATTAGAGAATGCGAACATAAACGAAAGGCTTTTGTTTTAATTGATTCGAGTCTTGGTTCTGGCTTGGAGGCTTCTGATATTTAAGTGGAGTTAGTTTGATTGCTATTGCTCAGTATTTCTTCTCCAATTTTTTTGATTATTGATTCGTTGCTCTCATTCGTTGCGTTGCTTGTGCTTGCATTTGCCAGAGCTGTTGGGGTTACATTTATTGGAACTTCAACTATTGTTCTGTTCTCAACATTTTGCGGAGTCGTGATTGCGGACAATAATATTCCTCTGAATTTCACTCTGTTGTTCAGCAAATATTCTGCACTTCCCTCAATAACAATTTTGTCAAACACTTTCATTAAATTTTCTCCGCCTGTTTTTACAATCACATTTGGATTCGAGCAATTATCATTACTTTTGTTGCAGTTAGTATATGAATACTCTCCGCCGTTGTCAATTTTTCCGTAAACAGAAACTTTTTTCCCGGCTGTTTTCAGTGCTAGTATCACCTCAACTGCGGCTGCCCCAACAGCGGAGTTCCTCGTGTCCCTGCTATTGAACAAATCTTCCTCGACTACTATTGTTTTCTTTGACAGTACGTCATTAATGCTGCTTTTCAAAGCTCCCCTGCTCTTTATTATTATTCCATTAATATTGTATGTTTTTGGCTGTGAGTTTACAAAGTAGTAGGCTCCGATAAAAATAATTAGAGCGATAAGGACGGCAGCGATATTTCCCCTATTCAATAATCTGCTCTTCTTCCCCTTCATTTTTCCACCTCAAAGCAAAATCTCTTTTCCCTCTTCTGCAAGCTCAGTATTTTTAAATATTTCTTTTGCTTCCCTTAGAATAATTTTTCTGTCCGCATATCTATTGCTAAAATGAGTAAGTATTAATTTTTTTACCTTTGCTTTTTTAGCCATCTCGCCCGCGTCCTTTGCTGTGCAGTGCATCTTTTCCTCTGCAAGCTCTTTATCCTTTTCAACAAAACTCGAGTCGCAAATGAGAACATCCGCGTTTTCTGCGTTCTCTGTCAAACTTCTGCATTTTTGCGTGTCACCAGAATAAACAATTTTCTTCCCCTTCACTTTCTTCGCGATTTCTTCCAATGCTATTATCTTTCCGCCAATTTTTATTTTTCCTTTTTTCTCGATCTCCCTGAAAAGCTTTCCACGAATTCCTAATTTTTTTGCTTTTTTTTCATCAAATTTTATTTTTTCCTTCTCCTCAAAAACTGCCCCAAGCGCGGGACATCCATGCTCCACCTCAAATGCTCTGCATTCGAACAGCTCATTCTCAAAAAATTTTCCGCTTTTTATTTCTTTCACTTTTATTTCAAATGCGGGTTTCAGCCACTTAATTGAGAGCAATTTTTCAATCAGCTCCTTTATCCCTTTTGGCCCGAATATTTTCAGCTCTTTTTTTCTTCCGTTTAAATTTATGCTTTGTATGAGGCCCGGAAGTCCGAGCCAATGGTCTGCGTGCAGGTGGGAAATAAAAATAAATTCTATGCTTCCATAAGAAATTTTGTATTTCATCATCTGCCTCTGCACTCCTTCGCATGCATCAAAGAGGTATGTTCCTCTATATTTTACTCCAAAGCACGACGGCAGATGAGATGCATTTGGGAGCGCACCAGTTGTGCCCAAAATTGTAAGTTTTATCATACTTATATTTATCCAAAACTCTTTTTTAACATTTGTAGATATCGCCTAAGAGCAAAACTAAAAAGTTAACTTTTTAAGGAGCAGCTATTAATTTAAATATGGTAGATGAGCGTCTCTTGAATTACATACAAGGGCAGAGAGGCCGGGGAATTTCGGACGACAAAATTAGGCAGGCGCTTTCTGGTTCTGGCTGGTCTGAAGAAGATATCAACGGAGCGTTTAATGAGGCCGAGCCCACCTCCCCGCCCATGCCTGAAGAAAGAGCTCAAAAAATTCTCTCAGAATCTTCGTCTCCTTCGAACTCAGGCACGCTCTACGAAATAAAACAAATTGAAAAAGTGATTACAAAGCCGAGCCTCAGCATGCCTGCTATTGTTGTTCCAATATTCGCGTTTATAATAGCATTTGGTTTAGTTGTTGGAATTTCAACAGTTATGAAAATGCCTGTGCGCGGAGATACAATAATGGGCGCATTTCCTATAGCCTCAATGATTCAGGGAGGGCCCCAAACAAAGATGATGCAGGGAATGATGACTGCATCTCTTGGGTTTGCGTCTTCTATGCTTCCGAACTTTTCTTTCCCCGCTGCTGCTGACCGCATACCTGGTTTGATTGGGGTGAGCAATGCGGGCATGTTGTTTAGGCCGGCATTTGATTCATTTGGAGAGTCCCACCTTAGAGATGATATGAAAATGGCGCTGCTTATTGGGTTGGTTTTGATGCTTATTTTTGCTGCCCTTGGAGTTCTTGCGGTTATGGCGATTGTAAAATCACTCTATGAACAGAAATATGGATTTTCACAATTTTTTTCTGTGATGGGCGGAAGCAGTATTCTGTTTGCCTTTCTCTTCCCCATTGTTGTGTTCTACCTCGGCTCTTACATAAAGGGCGGAATCGGCTTTCTAATTAGCTTTGCTGTTGGTTGTTTGTTTGCTCTCGCGCTTCCCTATGTCGCTCTTGGCTCTGGTATAGGCACCGCATTTGGTAAGGCAATTAAAAAAATTAAAAATGTTCCTTTAGTGGTTGGAGTTTTGTTCTTTGTTTACGGTTCTGCCGCGCTCACAGATTTAGTTTTCAATGGCATTATACTCTCAATTATTAAAGATCTAATAAAAGCCGGCTCCACGCTTACAATTGTAAGCTTTGTGCTTGTTTCAATAGCTACAATGGTAATAATTGCATTCCAAGGAGTGGCGCTCAATGCAGTAGTTGGGCAGAAGGCATAGTAAATTTAGGCGCTACAAAACTTTTTTAATTCTGCGCTGAGAGAGGTAGTTATGAAGAAGAAGCTATACATCCCAGAAACTACTGCATCGATTCCAGTTCCCAAGCACTTAGTAGACCAGGTTATAGGGCAGGACAAAGCTATAAATATAATAAGGAAAGCAGCCAAGCAGAAGAGAAATGTTTTATTAGTCGGAACTCCCGGGACTGGCAAGAGCATGATTGCCCAGGCAATGGCCGATTTGCTTCCAGTTACTGAATTGGAGGATATTTTGGTTGCGCAGAATCCAGATGATGAAAACGTACCGAAAATTTTAGCAGTTAAAGCGGGGCAAGGCAAAAAAATTATTGAGCAGCAGAAGAAACAACTGAAAATGGGAGCGGGGCAGCCCAACTTTCTAATAACTATTTTTATTTTCTTCTCTTCACTTGCTCTCTTATTTTATGGAAGGCAATATTTCGGAGATGTGATTACCGCCGCACTACTTCTTGGAACCTTAATTATGGGCGGAGTCTTGGTTTTTTCTATGCAGCTTGGAAAGGCGAGAATTATGAGCCCTTCAACAGAGAAGTACAAATTATTAGTTGACAATTCAGAAAGGAGAACCGCCCCGTTTATTGATGCGACAGGCGCAAGGGCAGGCGCACTATTGGGAGATGTTCGGCATGACCCGTTTCAGAGCGGCGGACTTGGGACGCCCGCGCATTTAAGAGTTGAGGCGGGCTTTGTGCATAAAGCTCACAAAGGCGTCTTGTTCATTGATGAAATTTCAACACTTGCTCCCAAAGCTCAGCAGGAATTGTTGACAGCAATGCAGGAGCGCAAATATCCAATAACTGGCCAGAGCGAAATGAGTTCAGGGGCTCTTGTGAGAACAGAACCAGTTCCGTGCGATTTTGTTTTAATTGCAGCTGGCAATTATGAAGATATACAAAAGATGCATCCTGCTCTGCGCTCAAGGATACGGGGTTATGGTTATGAGGCGTATATGGAAGAAACAATGAAGGATACTGTTGAAAATAGACAGAAGCTGGTTCAGTTTGTTGCTCAGGAAGTTGCAAAGGACGGAAAAATACCGCCGTTCTCAAAAGGAGCAGTGGAAGAAATTATAAAGGAAGCGGAGAAGAGAGCTAACAGGAAGAATCGCCTTACACTTAAACTTAGAGAGCTTGGCGGTTTAATAAGGGCTGCCGGGGATTTGGCAAAAGAGCAGGGAAAAAAATTAGTTAGCCGGGAACATGTTATAAAAGCTAAAAGTATTGCAACAACTGTTGAGTATCAGATGGCGAGACAGATAATTGGGCTGAAAAAAGACTATCAGGTGTTTATGTCAAAAGGGTACAAAACAGGGCAGGTAAATGGGCTTGCGGTTATGGGCGGCTATTCTGGTGTTGTCCTGCCACTTGTTGCAGAGGTTGTGCCAGCTGCTTCAAAATCCCAGGGGAGGACAATCGCAACGGGAAAGTTGGGAGAAATAGCAAAAGAGGCAGTTGAAAATGTAAGTTCATTAATTAAAAAGCATACTGGAAAAGAAGTTTCAAACCACGATATACACATCCAATTTTTGCAGACACCGGGCGGAGTTGAAGGGGATTCAGCTTCAATCTCAGTTGCAACAGCAGTAATTTCTGCTTTTGAGAACATCCCAATTAGGCAGGATACTGCAATGACGGGTTCGCTTTCTGTGAGGGGGGATGTTTTGCCTGTTGGCGGCGTTACTTATAAAATTGAAGCAGCTATTGAGGGGGGGATTAAGAGAGTTATAATTCCAGAAGCTAATAAGCAGGATGTTGTTTTGACTCCCCAACAATTAAAGAAGATACAAATAATTCCCGTTTCAAATGTTTATGATGTGCTGAAAAGTGCATTGAAGGACTCACCAAAAACAAAAAAACTTTTGAAGAGAATTAAGAAGGAATTTGTTTAATTAGATTATTGGTTATTTTTGCTCTATTTCAGCAATCTTTTTATATTCTTTTTAGCCTAAATAATAGTGTAGGTGTTCTTATGGATATGGATGAAATAAAAGAATCTATTTTGGAGAAATTTGACGAAATAAAAGAGAAATATAATGATTTTATTGCTGAACTTGAGGACAAGGGCGTACCAGCTCCGCAAATTTTAGTGCCTGTTTTGATAATAGCTGTCCTGGCAATAGCGGGCTTCTTTTTAGCTAGCTATACAGGAGCCGTTGGCAACACGAAAACAATAGCGGTCAGAGTGCTTGATCATGATGGTAACAGCATCCCGCGAGCTAATGTATGCGTTTTGGATTACAATACTGGAGAAGAGATAGATTGCGCTTCCTCTGGAGAGGATGGCATAGCCACCTTTTCCAACATACCTAAAAATAGAAAAATCACAATTAAAGCTACGAAGAGTGGTTTCGAGGAGAAAGATTTATCTGATGTTACTGACAATAAACCAACTCTTTATTTAGATTCGGCGCCGCAAACGCCCCCAACTTCCTCGATAACAGTAAGAGTGTCTGATGAGTACGGTCCAGTTTCCATGGCACCTGTTGGAATTAATTATTCTAATGGGGATCAAGATTTCCAGTTCACTGACGACTCTGGAGAAGTGAGTTTTGATGTAAATGGAGATATACCCGACTCTGCAACAATTGCTGTTACTGCAGAAGGATATGAAGATTTTTCACAAACTTATTCAAAAGCTCAGCTGAGTTCTGGGATAAATATAATGTTAACTTCAGCAACCACCCCCACCCCCACACCTACCTTCACACCAACAACTGCCCATGTAACTGTTGATGTTTATTCTGGCGGAGCTCCACTCCCACAAATAAAAGTTAGTTTAATTGGAACTGACAATTCAGTAATAGACAGCGATGCTACGGGAAGCGACGGCATGGCGTTTTTCACAGTTGATATTGGCGCGAGTTTTTACGTGCTTGCAGAAGACCCGCAGCACAAATATTTAAAATTCAAATCAAAGCTCTACACAGCTGAAGATGATTCGGATATAGTTGTTAGTGCTCCTATGCAGCCTGCGCAAATCCCGCAGAATATATTGAAAATAAAGACAGTTGATGAGAACGGAACCGCAATTGAAGGAGCAACAGTTGATTTGTTCTCTCAATCAGACTCTTCATTTCTCGGAGAAAAGGAAACTGATTTGCAAGGTTTTGCAGAATTTGAAATTTCTCCAGGCGTAAGAATTTATGCTACTGCATATAAAGACGGTCTGCTACCAAACAGAATGAAAAATTTAATGAGCGGTGTGACAAAAACAATTGTTCTGCATAAGAAAGTTGTTGGCTCTTTTTATCATGCAGTTGTTGTTGTTGGCGATAATGGAAATCTAATTTCGAATGCGCAGGTAACGCTCTATTCTTCAGACGGATATAATTTAGGCCTGCCCGCAGAGTTCACAGACGACGAGGGAGTTGTCCAATATGATATACCTGCTCAGATAGAGCGCAGACACTATTCTATATATGCATCTGCAACAAAAGATGAGAAAGTTGGAAAGAGCGATGTCGCCTATGTTGGCAGCGATGTCAATTTATCTATAGAGTTAGTTGCACCAGACGCAACTGCGAAGCTTACTGCTTATGATTTTCTTACAAAGAAAGTAATACCAAATGTAAAATTTGAGGCGCTAAATGAAAAAGGCAGAAAAGTGGGGCAGTGCACTACTGCTAATGGGAGCTGTTCAATTAAATTTGAGCCAACAGGAGAGTTCAGCTTTAGAGCTTTGTCTCCCTCCTACCAAACTCAAACTATTTCAAACTACACTTTCAAGCCAAGAGAGAAAAAAGAGATAGAGTTTTATTTAATCCCAAAAGGGCTTTCAAAAAAAGTAAGGGCGGAGTTTGTCGGAGTATTTAATAGAGATGGAAAGGAAGTGAGAGAAATAAGCAACGCTGGCTATTATATTGCTAAATTCGTAGTTTCATTTCCGGAGAACTCAAACAAAGCAGGCTTCTTTGTGAGATTGGGCAATGAGGCGAACGTGGAAGATGATGTCGCTGGCATTTATAGAGTTGTAGCTTCTGGCATAAAAGGGATTGAAAAGAGCAAGAGCTTCAACCCATCTGCAAATGCATCTGATGATATGGCAAATGCGCCGGCTAAGCACGAGTTGTATAAATGGGCAAATGTTGACCTGACGCCTGTTGCAGGCTCCACGCAGATAAGGGTTGAGTTTGAGACAAAGAAGAAAATCAGCGCGCCTCAGTTGGACATTAACTACAGAGCGTACATGGTGAAAGAAGGTCTCTGGATCAGATCCCCAGAAGACAAAAATTTTGGTTTCAATGCATCAACTCCGGACCTGGACGGATTGTACGCAAGGACAAAAACAATTTCAGTACCATTCTCCAAGAGTCCCTTCATATGCGAAGGTTTTGTATGCTATAAAATTTATTTTGAGGACAAAGAAGAGGGAACTATTGGAGAAGATGGATTTCCTGTAAAATTGGGCAAAGATTTCTTAATTCACTATGAGATACTTGCAGCCTCTTCTGGAATCAGTTCGCTTAAACTTTCGAGCAAATCAATAGCATTCAAAGGTTCAGCAGCAATGCAAAAAGCTAATGAGATTTCATTTGCCTCTCCAAGCGAGCATTCTCAAACAATACCGCTCAATTTAAAAGTAGGAGAGAAGAAAAGCGGCGCGGTTTTAGCATCTCCAACTGCTCCCGACTCCTATGCTCAAATAAAATTCAACTTTATCCCGGCAGACTCATCGCTCAAGCCAGTTGTCATTTCTAAATTTGTTTCAGTAGAAGGCAGGCTTTCTTTCAAGTCTCTAACAGTAAAGCCAGAAAATTTGAATGTGCTTGAAAGGAAAAATGTGAGAGTTGGAGTGAAAGACAGTTTGGGCAGGCCGGTTACTGATGCAAAAGTTTCGTTAGAAGACTGCGATGGAGAGCCATTAGCAGATTCTGTGCAGCCAATTGTTGGGGACGGAGAGAGATTTTCTGGAGAGGATGGAATTTATGTGTTTAAAAATGTTGAACCAAAAGATTTTGGCACTATTGGAATAAGAGTCTCAAAAGAAGGATACAAAACAAAAGAGGAGTGCATTTTGCCGGTAAATGCAGGCGACTTTATTGATGTAAGCAAAGAAACAATAACTCTTGAGGGCAAGAGCCATGACAACCCAGGAGAGACAGTAACTGTTTCGAACCTGCTCTCATCCTCAGAGCTGAAACTTTCATCCTCAATGAAATGCGACCTTGCCCATTCAGTTCCTGAGAGACTTCCCAAACCATTTGTTATATTCCCTCAATACGCGAGGATAAAGGCTGGCGAAGATTTGCAGGTTAAGTTTATCCCTGTTGACAATGTTACTGCTAAAGGAGAGTGCATAGTAACATTCACTGCAAAAGCAGGAGGAAGAGTGAGGTCAACAAAGAGATTGTTTGTAACTTTGAATTTAGTTGGACCCGGCATCGTCCCATCTAGCTCTACTGGCTACTGCTCAATTGATACGCTCGGAGACTTGATGAACATTGAACTTTTCACTTCTCAAAAATTATACTCGTGGCCATGCGGGCAGTTTGTCCAGGTGCCTACATGCACTCTCGAAGGGCCGCTTGGCCAGTATGTAAGCGTAAGATGCGATAGATACGGCGCATATTTCATGCCTCTAAGTTCAAACTTTATGTACACGCCAGGTTATGATGGCTATTATTATTCCGGCTACTGCTCTACATATCCATCTAACCCCATGTGTGAGCACTCGTTCTATGGTGGATTTAATGCAGGAGTACAGGGAATGTGGGGGAACAACCAGTACTATGCAGACTTCGGAGCCTACTTTAATCAACCATATCAATACGGCATGTTCGGCTCTGGCATGAACATACCAGGAGAGTTGATTGTTACCTATTTAGGCGGAACTAAAAGAATACAGCTCGCAGCTTCATACGCGGGCGGCGTTGGAGGCGGCTATTCTACTTCAATGTCTCAGTGCGCTACAAATTGGAACACCAACTGCTACCAAAATCCCTCGTACCCGCAGCCATACAATGGTTTGAACACAAGAATGTGTGACTATGCACTCCCTCCCATTTCTTACTTCCCAGATGGGATACCTAAATTTATTTACGTAATTGCCGGCCAGGGAGGCATGGGAATGTTTAGTAGCTATTTCACGCTCAAGGGAGATATAGTTTCTGTGACCGCATCTCCTTTGGTGCCAATACCTTATTCAAGAATTCCTTCTGACATGCTTTCATTTGGATTCGCTGCTCCAATTGCTCCGCAGGCGAGGGGCATGAGCTTGATTGCTGCATCAGGAATTCCCGTTTGCTCAGTCCAAAACGGAAGGATGCTGTTCCAATTTGGAGTAAATTACCGCGGAGTAATGGGATATGCTGCGACTTCTTATCGGCCTGGCTTCTTCCCGCAATACGGCCAGATACCAATTACAGTGAGGTACAAAAACGGACAGACACAGAATAGAATTATTTACGTAGTCGTGCTTCCAACTTGGTGCCAAAGACAGGTTACAAATGTGTTCCCGCAGTTGCAACAGCCACCAGTCACCCCAACAGCTTCACCAACACCAACAGCCACCCCCTCTCCTGAGATTAGTTGGTGCGAAGGGGACAGCATTAACTTGTATCTTTCTGGAGATGCAGAAAAAGGATACTCTCGAACATCGTCAGTTTCTACGGATAAAGATCTGCTGGAGGGAGTTAAAGGTACTGTTACCATTAAAATAACAGCTCATGGAAATGGCATAAACGCGTATTTTGAGGATGGTGTGGATAAGGTTAAATATCCTATATCAAAACTTCCTTCAAAGGTGGAATTTCACGTAAAGATGAAGAGGGCGCCGGAAGAGGGAGATAAAGTTACAGTACATATGGAAGTAGGAGGCACAACTTCACAGCATTATAACATAAAGCCAGGAAAGTGCGACTACACCTTTAACTTACTCTCCGAAGAAGGACACATAACGCCGAAAGTGGCGCCTACCGAAGAGACCACCCCGCCCCCAAATCAGCCTGAGGAACTACGAATAAAAAATATTCAGTTAAAGCATTGTGACAACAAACACCAACTTTTCAGCTTCAAATACGAAAAGTTTGATGGTAACAGCGATGCTGATCCAGAGATTACTGGTGACTACACTAAAGGCGAAACTCTAACCGCCGACGATGAAAGGCACAAAAACCACAGAGATTATGTTGAAAGCTGGAAAGGGGGAGAGACTTACCCACAGAAAAAAACACTCAAATATAAAGAGCTGTGGGGCCCAAGAGTACTCATTGTTGACTTAAGCCGGGAACTGCAAAAAGACGAAACACTTAAAGTTTATGCAGTTAAGTGCAAAGATACGGAAGGACTTTCAGAACTTTCTGCCTCGGAAAAAATGAATCACGATGATTTAGTTAATAAAATGAAGAAGACGCGCTGCGACAAAATTACCTCATGGAAACCATCAGAAAAGGATGTTCTGCTCTCTACAATTTCTGGTCCTACCAAATCCATAATTAACGTGAAGAATTTTGACGGAACTGACAGCAATAATAATAAACTTCCAAATGGAGTGTATGCAATATGCGTTGCTGTGGAGAACAGCAACGGAATAGAGGCAGCAAGATGCAGAGGCTCTACTGCAAAAGCAGACCCAAAGGACTACTGGATCGCTGTGCTCGACTCG
>WALN01000045.1 GCA_015522865.1 Microcaldota archaeon | reverse complement strand
TACATTAGGTTAAAAATAAAAAAATTAAAATGGGAAAATAATAAAAAAATAAAAATTAAAAAAATGGAGTGAAAAAAAATGAAAAATTAAAGTTAAAAAAATTAGAAAAATGGAAAAGATTAAAGTTAAAAAAAATTAAAAATGAAAAAATAATAAAAAATTAAAAACTAATTTAATATCCTGGGGGCATCCCGCCCATTCCTCCGGCTCCTGCCGGGGGCATTGGTTTGCTCTTTGCTGCAATAATATCATCAATTCTTAGAATCATGGATGAGACCTCGCTCGCGCTCTGAACTGCCTGTTTTTTAACCCTAGTGGGTTCAACTACTTTTGAATGCATATCTTCCACCTTGGCATCGAACACATTTACACCGTAATATTTTCCGCCCTTTTCGTGTTTTGCCCTTAGAGAAACTAATGTGTCGATCGGATCCATTCCACATGATTCTGATAACGTCCTTGGTATTACTTCTAATGCGTCTGCAAATGCTTGGATGGCCATCTGTTCCCGCCCTCCAATTTTATTGGCGTATTTTCTGAGGGTTGTGGCAAGTTCCATCTCTATACTTCCCCCACCAACCACATATTCTCCGTCTTCGATAACTGACTTAACTGCTCCTATCGCGTCTGCTATTGCCCTTTCTACCTCATCAACTACGTGCTCTGTTCCGCCCCTTACAAATATAGTTACTGCTTTTGGTTCCTTGCATCTCTCCACAAAAATCATATTGTCCCCGGCTATCTTGCGCTCTTCAACCAATCCTGCGGAACCAAGGTCCTCAGCTTTCAGATCATCAAGGGTTGTTGTCACTTTTGCTCCGGTTGCTCTCGCGAGTTTCTCCATATCTGATTTCTTAACTCTTCGTGCAGTCAGTATGCCTCTTTTTGCCAGAAAATGTTGCGCGACATCATCAATCCCTTTCTGGCAGAAAAGCACATTTGCTCCAGAAGCTGCAATTTTGTTCGCCATTTCTTTAAGCATTTTTTCTTCCTGCTCTAAGAACGCCTGCATCTGCTCTGGTGAGGAGATATTTATCCTTGCATCCGTTTCTGTTTTTTCAATTTCAATAGCGGTATCGACCAAAGCTATTTTAGCGTTGTGAACTGATTTTGGCATTCCGGGGTGGACCACTTCCTTGTCAACAAGCACTCCTTTAATTAAAGTAGTATCGAGTACATCTCCCCCCTGCTTTTTCTCAATTTTTACATAATCTTTATCAACTACATATTTTCCATCTTTTTTATCCGCCACTTCTTTTACTGCAGCAACGATCAATTTGGCGAGAGCATCTTTAGAACGGCTTTCTCCAACATTTTTAGAGCCCATTGAAACTGACGCAATTTGCTGGAGTTTGGCATTATCTTCTATAGAGATTTTGTTACTCAGTTTTTCAAGCTCCTCGATTGTATGGACTGCTGCATCATTATATCCGCGAATTATTATAGATGGATGGATATTTTTTTCGATTAAATTTGAGGCGTTCTTAAGCAGCTCGCCAGCCAGAACAACTGCGGTTGTTGTCCCATCCCCAACTTCTTCATCCTGAGTTTTCGCTACCTCAACGAGCATTTTTGCGGCAGGGTGTTCTACGTTAATTTCTTTTAGGATGGTGGCGCCATCATTTGTAATTATAATATCTCCAAGCTCGTTGACCAGCATTTTGTCCATCCCCTTTGGTCCGAGAGTTGATTTTATTGCCTGAGCAATAGCATAGCCAACAGCTATATTCAAAGTTTGCGCATCTCTCCCCAACACTCTTTTACTACCCTCTGGTAGAACAGTTTCCGATTGACCGCGCATTTGTGGTTGCAATTTAAACACCTCCATAATTAGTTAAATTGGTATTAATTATAGCAGTTAATAATAAAAACATAACGCAATCCGCTCACCCAAATCAGAGTAAAATGATAGAGAATAGTAAAAACAAGAGTATTTGTTGAGCTAATAATATAAAAGTTAAATGCTTGAAACAAATATGAGGAAAATTTTGGTAACTGCAGCACTGCCCTATGCAAATGGGAAGTTGCATATAGGGCATGTGAGAAGCACGTATCTGCCGGCTGATGTTTATTCTAAATACTGTAAATTGAAGCAATATGACTGCATTTATGTGTGTGCGTCTGATGAGCATGGGGCGCCAATCCAGATAAATGCTGAGAAAGAGGGGAGAAAAGCAGAAGAGATAACTAAAGAATTTCATGAAATACACAAAGAAGAATTTAAAAGACTTGGTATAAATTTTGATATATTTTACCATACGCATTCTAAAGAAAACAAAGAATTCACAGAAATGTTTTTTGAAAAATTAAAGAAAAGAATATACAAAAAGGAAGTGGAGCAGATGTACTGCCCTAAATGCAACCGATTTCTTCCGGACCGGTACGTTTTAGGGACATGTCCCTACTGCGGAGCCGAAAATCAATATGGAGATGGGTGTGAGAAATGCGGAAGGGTCTACTCTCCTACCCAGCTGATAGAACCAAAATGTGCAATCTGCGGAACAACGCCCATAAGAAAAAAAAGTACCCACTATTTCTTCAAATTAAGCGAATTTTCAGAGTTTTTACTGAATTGGTTTAATGAAAACAAAGAACTTCCTCAGGATGTTGTACATCATTTAAAAGGGTGGATTGATGAGGGGCTGCAAGACTGGGACATAACAAGAGATGCTCCTTATTTTGGAATAAAAATACCGGGAGAGAAAAATAAGTACTTTTATGTATGGTTCGATGCTCCGATAGGCTATGTTTCATCTACCGCAAAATGGGCGGAAGAGAATGGAAGGTCATGGAAAGAATTTTGGGAGGACAAGAACGCGGAAATAGTGCATTTTATAGGCAAGGACATAGAGTACCACCACTTTTTATTCTGGCCATCGATGCTTAAAGAGGCGGGGCTGAACCTTCCGCGCAGAATACCGACCAGAGGATGGGCGATAATGGAAGGCAGAAAAATGAGCAAGAGCAGAGGAACACTCATCTCATTAGAGGACTACCTTAACCGTTTTGACGCTGATTTTCTTAGATACTACTACATTGCAACTACGCCGAACACTATTTCAGACGGGGAATTCTCATGGAAAGAATTTCAAACAAAAGTTAACAATGAATTGATAGACGAGTATGGAAATTTTATATACAGAGTGCTCTCGTTTGTCAAAAACAAATTTAAAGGAGAAATTCCAGAACCAGCAGAATACAACGAGGAGGATAAAAAATTTGCCGAGAGTTTGAAAAATTTTGCAGGCGAGGTTGAGGAAAAATTTGAGAAAATAGAGCTGAAAAAAGGGCTGGAAAAAGTTATGGGATTCACACATGAATGTAATAGCTATTTTAACAAACGCGAGCCCTGGCATTTAATAAAAGAAAATACAAACGAAGCAAAAACAGTAGTATTTCTCAGCACAAAAGCAGTTTACGCGCTTTCGCTTGCTCTCTATCCAGTTGTAACAAATTCATCAGAAAAAGTATTTAAACAACTAAATGTAGAAAAAGCTTCAAAGAAATGGGGGGATTATAGCTTAATAAAAGGCGGGATGAAAATTGGAGATATATCGCCGCTATATGAAAAAATAAATAATGAGGATATTGAAAAAATTAGCCAATGAATAATTTACCAAACAAGTATCCAACAGAGATCATTTTAATTTGTTCCAGTGTTTTTTTGCCAACTCTAATTTATACTCCCGCTCAACCTGCTGAACTATCGATTGCCCAAGTTCTAAAACTATTTTCTCTGCAGCTCTCAAATTACTTTTAGAAAATTTCTCTGGGAGGGTTACTCCGGGCGAGGTAAAAACATAACCTCCGCGCTGCAGAGAATGAGAGCTGCTCTCCAAAATAGCTGAAACTCTTTTAACGGAAAGCAAAGCAACTATCTTCTTAGGAATGTTAAACTTCAAGAGAAGATTATTTTTTTTGAGCAAAATGGAAAATTTAAATTTGCTAATTTTTGCAGTACGTAATACAGTTTGCATCTAATTCACTTGTATACCCGGGCGGCAGGCAAGTAAAAACGGTCACCAACATCCGACCTCTTTTTTTTATCTTCCTGAATTTTACCTTTAATAATTCTGTTGAAAGTTCCTGCATTATCTAGAATAAACTTTATCTCCTCCTGCCTAAGCTTAGTTTTCTTTTGTATAAACTCTATAGAATTTTCGTTTTTAGACCCTAAATATAAAACATGGTTTATTTTCTTTTGTATAATAGTAAGCTCTTCTGCTGAAAAACTAGTCTCGCTTGCTTTGAAAAATCTTTTTTTTCTTAACATAAATTGAAGAGCGAAAATAAAATTATCTAGCGGCATAATAACTAAATGCACTTTAAATATTTAAATTTATGTGATTTCTCTTGTTTTTGTGATGTATGCTCCGGCCGGGATTTCCGCTTCCAAAAAGAAAGATGTTCCTTTCCGACAGCCTGCCGCTTTTCTTTTTAAGAAAAGGGATGGTTTGAACCCGGGTTGCAGGCTTTCCCCAGAAATTTATTTCTTTATAATTAACTCTCTATGAGAGGCCTGCGTCCTTGTCCGGACTAGACGACCGGAGCACTAATATAATTTTTCTTTTAGCTTTTTATATATCTCGCCCAAAATTTCTTTTTTCGGTCTGAAATGATATGCGCTGCCCTTCTTAAATGCACTTTCAATAACAATCCATTTCTCTCTTTTACACATATTACTAAAGAGCTTTTTCACTCTTTTTTGGTAGCCAATATCTCTTTCATTAATATCTGGCTTTTTATATTTTAGATTTGAAGAGATAAGCGAAACGGGAGCTACGAGATAGAAAGTAACATCTGGCTTTGGAAGTCTTGACGAAATGCATCTGAGCCACTTGATGAGGGCGTCTCGTTCTTTCTTTTTTGCTTTTGCTACCTGAAATAAATTGCTCCAAATGTATCTATCGCAAATAACAAAATATCCTTTTTTGAGAAGTGAATTGATCTGCTCCTTAAATTGATATCTGTCTGCAGAATAAAGCAGAGCAGCGGTCTCAGTTGATATCGCTTCTTTTTTTCCGAACTTCCCTTTTAAATATTCTTTAATTACTCCGCCAAGAGTCGAGCGATACACCGGAAAATGAAAAACTTTTACCTTCTTTTTGTCTTTTTTAAGTTTTTTTGAAAGTAGAGCTGCCTGCGTTGCCTTACCACTCATGTCCAAACCCTCAATCACAATAAGCTTTCCTTTCATTAAATCACTTTCAGCGCCCACAATAAAATTACTACAACAGGTAAAAATATATTATCATCTATGAAATCAAAAGACTCTGCAAAGGCGAGAATAAAAACTAAAGGCAGTGAAGAAATCCCCTTAAAAAGAATAGCTAAAGGTAAAGAAAATAAAAAGAAGAATAATGAACCGATAAATGTTTTTTTCTTGCTCCACCAAATTCTTGTTTTTCCGAGCCTTCCAAAAATAGTAGAGGCGGCGTCTCCAAATCCTATACATGAAAGCGAAACGAGAACTAAGGACTTCTCAGGAACAAAACAAACTAATAGCAATGCGCCTATAAGATAAAGAATCGCTCCTTTGAAAGGATAATGCCTATCCCTTTCAAGTAAATCAAGCAATTCATCTACAAATGGGATTTGAAATCTAAGAGCTTTAAAATGTGCAAGAAACAGGAAAGCAACTAAAACCAAAATGAGAAAATACGAAGTTAGAATCTGCCCGAAAATAAGAAAGAAGACAATTAATAAAAATGAAAAAAAAGCGTGAATAAACTGTCTATAATTCTCATCCATCTTTAATCCCCATCCATTTAAGCAGCTTGTACGCAAAATAATAGGAAGCACATCCAAGCGCAGACCCTGCAATAAGTTGGAACGGCGTATGAACACCTATAATATATCTAGAAAACGAAATTAAAAGACCGAGCGGAAAGAAAAACCAAAACCAGAGAGTGTCAAGTGAAGCGCTTATTAATACAAACGCAAAAGTGGCATGGCCTGAGGGAAATCCATATGTAGATGGGCAGGGAACTGGAGAAGGAATAGAAACACAGGGCCTTGGCTGTGCGTAGAAACTTTGCGCTATTAAGGCAAGCCCGACTCCAATAAAAAGGGCCAGCAACAAACGCTTTCTCTTTTTTAAAATTAGAAGCGCTAAAATGGTGATAAAAACCATGATGGAAATATGATGGAAAGAACTGAAGAAGCTTACTAACAAAGGAGTTTGTAAAAAGTTCAGCATAAAAAAATAAAGCCGGAAAAGTTTTTAATTGTACAAATTGTAGGTTAGTTTGTGCCGAGGTAGCTCAGTTGGTTAGAGCGCCAGACTCATAATAGGCGAAAGCCCCGGAGCAATCTGGAGGTCGCGGGTTCAAATCTGGCACTTTCTTTCTTAAAAAGAAAGAAAAGTGCTAAGCTGTTCCAAAGCAACTTCTTAGAAAGAAGTTGCATCAAGAACTGGCCCTTTTCTTTCTTAAAAAGAAAGAAAAGTGCTAAGCTGTCCCAAAAGAAAGAACTTTCTGGTGCTGCGCAACTTCTTAAAAAGAAGTTGCATCAAGAAGTGC
>WALN01000044.1 GCA_015522865.1 Microcaldota archaeon | reverse complement strand
GAGTTAAGCCAGTTATATTTATCGTGTGGTGAAGGACAAATGAGGAGTCTGAAGAGCTTGAGCCGTAAGATGTTGTTGTTCCGTATTCTACTGTTGAGTTTGCATTTTCGTTTGTATCCCATTCAATTGTTGCCCATGTCTCTCCTACTGATGTAGCGTTGACATTAAAGATGATTGGAGCAAAATTTACATTAATAGATCTAGTCTCGCTTCTGTATCTGCACAAGCTAAAAGCGAAAGCATAGAATACATGCTTTCCTTCAGTTAGAGGAGCTATTTTAATAAAATAGTTTTTTGGATTGGAAGGATTTTGATTCATTGGATAATAATCATTATCCCACTTCAGGTACACGGGGTCATTAATAGAAGTAGTTACATTAATATCAACATAAAAGCTACTTATAGTGGCCCCATTAGATGGTGTTGGTGGAACAAATGCGAGGTCTCCATCCGGACAGATTATATGAGGCGGACGAGCACTGACTAAGGCAAAGAGCATGCTCATAAAAGCAATCATAAAATAAATTTTTTTCATTTTGTCTCACCTTCGCTGTTTTCAGGAAATAGTGAAGCAATATCACTGTCTACAATTTTTTCTGGCGCAAGAGGAAGCTCAGTTTGTGGTTTTTGTTCTTTTTTGGGCTGCTCTTTTGAAACAAATTCTTTTTTTGTGGTGTATACAATCGAAACAAGAGCTAAAACTACCAGCAATAAAGCAACGATAGATAGTGGCAGCGCATTTGCCGCAAACATACCCGTAATAGTGCTGAGCAGTCCTTTAGAAGCAGTTGTGTTCTGAGCCGCAGTCGGCGATGGTGTGAGAACACTTACATACGCAAAAACTGTTACTTTGCCCATGTTCAAATCCTCTTCTCCAGACTCAAAAGCGTAAATTCCCTCGTCTCTTACTGGAAAGCTAATTGCTCCATTTACATCTGTCGATATTACAAAACTCTTTCCGGAAGGGTAGGTGACCTTTACTTTCTTTCCAGCTAATGAGTTATTTGTAGAAATTTCAACTAATTTTGCATTTAGCCAGTTTCCGACAAAAACAGTTTTGTTAACAACCAATTTTGCATAAGTAATGTTCACTTGTGGAGTTGGGGAAGGTGTTTCATTAACTGGAGTTGGTGAAGGGGTAGCTGTCGGGTAGGGGGTTGGTGTTATGATTTCTCCGCCTGAGGAATGATGGTGATGGCCGCCACCTCCGCCGCCACCTCCGGTGTTTTTGTTCAACACCTTAATGTAAACACTGCCAGAGGAATTTGCGCCAATATCAGTTGCAGTAATTAATGCATTTGTAGTATAGCTAACTGAAGGAGCATAGTAAGTGGCAGTATTTTCGCCTGTAGGAGTGATGCTTCCTAAAGAGCTAGTCCATGTAACATTAACTGCGACTTCTGCACTGTTGTCGTAACCTTTTGCAACGCAAGAGGAAGAAGAACCTTCATATATTGAGGAAGGAGAGCAAGTAACAGAAACTGAAATATTGGAGGCATTATTCAGTGTAAAATTATATTTCTGGAAAACAATATTTGTCGAGTTGTTGATAAAGGGCCCGTTTTGGCCAGTAAAAGTAATGCTCAAGATGAAATAGTCTGGATAAGAAAAATCAAGCGTATAATCTCCATCATCCAAACCAGTTACATTAAAATTTCCGCTCGAATTTGTATAATTTTGGTAGGTATTCCCATTATAAGTATTAATTGCAGTAACCAGAACATTTGAGAAGTTAGCTCCTGTGCTATTGACCACATGCCCGGAGATAGAGCCTCCGCTAACCATAGAAATAAGCACTAATACAGCGCCCAATGATGCCAATAATACTTTTCTGAACTCCACACCTTCACCCTTAGTTACTACTACTTAGTAGTATATTGTCCGGGATATTTAAAGGTTTCGTATATTTCCTAAAAATAACAAAATACTTATTAAATAAACTTTTTATTGTCTAGAGAAAGATGAAAGGCATTTATTTACTACGCATAGCAATCAAGAAAAAGACAAGAATTAAGGTGGGCAGGCTGGGAGAAATTGAATTTGAACCGGGAGAGTACATATATGTTGGCTCTGCTCAGCGAAATTTGAAGAGAAGAATTGAAAGGCATAAACGGAAAAAGAAGAAAAAATTTTGGCATATTGATTATTTACTCTTAAACAAGAACGTAGAGCTAGTTGGGGTATATATTAAGGAAAATGCTAAAAAAGAGGAGGAGTGTAAAACCGCCAAAAAATTATTAGCTTTCGGCAAGGGAATAAAAGGGTTTGGAGCATCCGACTCGCCATGCAGTAGCCATTTAATAAAAATTGAAAATTATAAAGAGGTCCCATTGGTTTATTTTAAGAAAGCAGAAACTAAATTCCAGTAAGTAGTAGGTAGGTGACAATAAACGAAACAAGCCCTCCAGCTAAATATTGTGCGGGAGTATGCGCTCCAAGAGTGAGCCTGCTCCACCCAAAAATTACGTAAATTATAATAGCTACTAAAGGAGAAATTACCCCTAAATACCATAGAGTTACCAATGTGGCAACAATGCCGAGAGCATGCCCGCTAATGGTCCAAAATGGGACCACGACCATCGCAACAAAAAAGCAGATAAGCATCGCAAGAGTATATTGAATTGCAATTTTGGGGGCATTTACTATATTTAGAAGTATGAAGCCAACAAGAAAAATACCAATAACCCATATCCATCCGACTTCCCTATTGAACACCTCCCCTATTACCGGCGATTTACTTTTGAAAGCGATTTTTCTGGCAAATTCATAAAAAAGCCCGAAAAGAAGCCACATTATAAAATATATAAACGTGGAAAGTTTGGAATGTATGAATATTACTCCGTAGGTAAATGCAAACAAAACTGCATTCTGGTCAGAAATTATTTTCGCCAGCTCTTTAATATCCATAATACTATCTCGCTTCAACCTATTTATTAATTCTGCCCCGCGAAATAATTCTCACAACGCCTTTGTCCGCATCTATTTCTACTACATCCCCGTCTTCCAAAACTTTTGTTGCTATTTTTGTTCCAACAACGCAGGGCACATTGAACTCCCTGGAAACAATTGCTGCATGTGAAAGTATACCGCCAACATCAGTTACAAAAGCGGCTGCTTTTTTCATTGCGGGCAACATGTCCGGGCAGGTACTTGACGCAACTAATATATCCCCTTCTTTTACTTTTTCGAGCTCTTTAGGATCGAGATGATCTAACTTTTCCAATATTACTTTAGCCGGGCCTACTGCCTTTCCGGGATTTGCTGGCTGCCCCTTCAGTAACTTTATATCTTTAGAAATTTTCTCTTCTTTTGTTTGGGCTTCTGTAATTACTTCGAAAAAATCTTCGTGATAAATAAAGCGGTAGTACCTAAGCCTCTTTTTAATATCTTTTACTTCCGCTTCTGAAAGACCCTTCCCAACTAGTAGCTCTTTAATTTCTGAGTAAGTGCAGTTGGCAACCTCTAACTCATTTAAATTAACGCGTTTGGATATTTCCTTAAATAGTATTTTCATCCTCTCAAAGTAATACACATAAAGGTTATGCATAGCAAATCTTCGTTTTCCAATCTCTTTGAAAAGATTTATTAGATCGAGCATATCGGCGGGAAGTTTTCTAATAATTTCTTCTGCGTTATTAGAAAACAGCAAACTAAAATTTTTTTCCTTTGGCTCAGGTAAACCGCTCTTTATTTCTTCACTCAAAGACGCATAAAAAGTGGGCCGAGTAAAGCGGTATAAGCCTAAAAGTTTGGAATAAGCATTAAAAAAATCGCTGTAAAACTCGAATAACTCTTTGTTCGACAGCTTGGAAAGGTTCCCATTAAGTTTTTTGTCAAGTTCTTTTAATCTATTTTCTATCTCTTCAGTTTCCCTGAGAAAGGAAATTACTCTTTCTTTGTCTTTATAAAAAACTTTGCCAAATTCTCCCGCTCTTTTTGCGCTCTCTTCGTTCATATAAAAAGCAACTTTCTGATTTTTCGCCTCAAAATAATGCCCAAAAAATTTAATACCAACTGTTTTCTTAAGTTCTACTGTATCTCCTAGAAAAATAGCTTCCACATAGGAAACTGGACAATTGTAGTTCTCCCATTCTAGAGCATAAGACATGATAATTATATGTTGTGTAAATATTTATTAATTTCTGTCTTTTCATAACAATAAACCTTTTTTAACTTCTCTAAATTAATTTTTGTATGAGAATCCTCGTCTTAAACTCCGGCAGCTCTTCAGTAAAATACGCCTTATTTGAATTTAAAAACAAAAAAAGCAAAAAAATTTGCAACGGAATTGTAGACGAGATTGGAAGCAATAAGAGCAACATTATATTCAACTCAAAAAATAAAAAAATAGCGAAAAAAGCAAAAATAGGCTCTCATGAAGAGGCAATAAAAAAAGCTTTTGAGCTGATTGTAAAATTCGCTCCGGGGAAAATAGATGCAGTCGGACATAGAGTAGTACACGGAGGGGAGCTCAAAAAATCAAAAATAGTAGAAAAAAGTGAAGAAAAAATTATTGAGAAATATGAAGAGTTTGCTCCACTCCACAATCCATACAATTTGTTGGGAATAAAAATCTGCAAAAAATTAGTAGATGTTCCGCAAATTGCAGTTTTCGACACCGCCTTTCACTCAACCCTTCCGCCAAAAGCTTTTTTTTACGCAATTCCATATGAACAATACTCTAAATTTGGCATAAGGAGGTATGGCTTCCATGGAACCTCCCACAAATACGTTTCCAAAAAGGCTGCAGAAATTTTGCAAAGACCGCTGTCAAAATTGAATCTTATTACTTTGCATTTAGGAAATGGAGCAAGTGTAACAGCAGTAAAAAACGGTAAGAGCATAGACACCTCAATGGGCTTTTCGCCACTCGAAGGGCTAATTATGGGGACAAGAAGCGGCGATTTAGACCCGGCAGTTGTGCTTTATTTAATAGAAAGAGAAAAAATGAGCGTGGAGGAAGTAAATAGATACTTAAATGAAAAATCTGGCTTATTTGGTGTAAGTGGAATAAGCAATGATATGAGAAAAATATTAAGCGCAAAAAAGACAAACAAACGCGCTGAACTTGCATTTGAAATGTTTTGTTACAGAGCGAAAAAATACATTGGAGCTTACTATGCCGCGCTTGGAAGAGTGGACGCAATTGTATTTACTGCAGGCATCGGAGAAAATGCCCCAGAAGTTAGAGAAAAGATATGTGGAGGGCTTGGCAATCTTGGAATAGAGCTCGACAAAAAAAAGAACAAAAAAATAAAGGAAGGCGTGATAAGCAGAAGAAGCTCAAAAGTAAAAATACTTGTAATAAAAACAGATGAGGAAAAGGAAATAGCAGAGGAGACCTACAGTATAATGAAAAATGGTGGGAATGGTGAGTGAGCTTAAGGAAGAGATAGAGAAAAAAATTGGGAAAGGAAAAGCAATCGAAGATTGGAAAACATGCAAAAAATACAGCAGATACGGAACCTGCCAGATGCTTGTTCTGCCGCAGAGCACAGAAGAGGCAGCAAGTGCGCTCTCGGTTTTAAACAAATTTAGAGTCAATGTCGTGATTCGTGGGAGTGGCGCGAGTGTTGGTCATGGCGGGGAAGCGGCTAACGAAGTAATTTTAAGCACTTCAAATATGCAAGAAGTTAGAGTAAACCGTTCAAAAAGAACTGCGCTTATCCATGCGGGAGTTGAAATAAGCAAGTTCAATTCGGGCCTGCGTGAGGTGAACCTTGCTTTTCCTTTAGAGGCTTACCGGGGCGCTACTTTTGGCGGGCTGATTGCAACAAATGCAGAAGACAGGAGACAGATGAAATTTGGGGATATTACAAATTGGGTGAAAGAGATAAAATTTGTTTCAAGCAGAGGGGAAATTTTTATTTTTAAAGGAAAAGAAATTAAGCAAATAATTGGGAGTGAGGGAGTGGCAGGAATGATAGCAGAACTAAAAATAAAATTAAAAGATCTGGAGAGGCTTACCTATGAGATGAAAAGTTTTGAAAGTTTTGAGATGTCCTTTAGAGAAGCAAAGGAAATTGGGGAACTTCCCCAAACAAATTATTTAGAGCTGTTGAACAAAAATGTCTCCAGATTAATAGGGTTGAAAAGCAAGTATCACTTGATTGTTGAAAAGGAGCAGCGCTCTAAAGTGATAAATAAGAAATATAATTTATACACAAGAGTTGCAATAGATGAAATGAGAAGAGGCAAATATTTTGTTGATTTTCATCCAGCGAAAAACGGACTGAAGAAGATTGTAAAATATTTAGAAAATAGGAAAATTCCTTTCTGCGCTTCGCTTGGAAATTTCTCCATCTTCGCTTCTCCGAAGAGCAAAAGAGCGTTCGAAAGTTGTATAAAATACGCTAAAAAAAATGGAATTAAAATAGGCGGAGCAGAAGGCTATGGAGCAAAATATAGAAAGTACATGCCGCAGAAAAAAATCAGCAAATTAAAAACATTAAAGGCACTTTACGACCCAGAGAATATCTTAAATACGAAATTAATCTCTCTTTGAATTTTCAAAAATTTCAAAGCTGGTCACTCCGCCAACATCGCTTTCCCAGGGATAACTCAGCCATGTCTCTTTGCTCACTTTCTCAACCCAAAAATCAGGAACTAATTCTGTACCTTCTTTTATATGTAGAGTTGCAACCTTAATTTCAGCCGGTTTTTTAGTTTTCAAATATCCCAATGCGTAGCTTAAAGTCCCCCCGGAATCAGAAACGTCATCAACTAACAAAATTTTCTTTCCTTTTATTTCAATTGGGAGCCCCTGCTCCAGCTCTGGCTCTTTCCCTTTTTCTGTTCCTTCATAGAAATTTATCTTAATAGAATACATATTTTTATTTTTCAAATAGTGGGAAATCCAAAGAGCAGGCACCACCCCACCGCGCAGAATGCCTACAATTACGTCGGGCGAATAATTTTTCAGCTTTTTGCATAATTTGAACATTAACTCATTTAGTTTTTCCATACTTATTTTGACTGTAGCGCTCATTCAATCATTCCCTTCTTTGTATGCTTCCTTAACTATGTACTCTTTGTCCTTAAAGTATTCTCTTATAGGCGCAAGCAGATCGTTCAAAACAGGGGCAAAAGACTTTTTTAAGTCCAATGGATGAAGTTCTCTATTAACAAAATCTTTTTCTAACTCCTCATAAGTTTTATAGGTTATATCGCCGCCCCACTTTACTGCTCTTTCAACTTTAAATTCTCCTTTGAGCGGAAAAATCACTTGTTTGATAAAAGTGAGCGTCGCATTGGCTTCGACATCGCCAGCAACGCAAAACGCTTTAAGCGCCTTTTTCTCAACCACCTCTGGAGCGTCCAATATATCTATTTTGGAGCTTTCATCAGATGCACTCATTTTCTCCCTCCTCAAACCTGGAAGCATGGGAGTAAAAACACTTACAAAAGAAGGAAGATTAAACAAAGAGAATATCTCCCTGCCGAGCATATAAATGCCTCGCTGGTCTATGCCTGATAATGTCGCGTCTACCCCAAGGAATTTCACATCTGCTATCTGCATCAACGGGTATATGAAGCCGCCCAGATGCGGGTTAGCTCCAAATTTAACCACCTCTGAAGCTGCTCTTCTGACTCTTGCCAGAGTAACTTCCGCGCTCATTCTCAAAACAAATTCTACATACTCTTTCTCCAATTGGAACGACGAACCTCTAATAAAAGCAACATGTGAAAGGTCAACACCAAGCGACGTCAAGATGGCCCTTATCGCATGTTCATAATAAGCGCTTCTAGCGTCCAACAGATGCCAGGGAGTTTTTGCATTATCTAAATGTGAGTGGTAGTCCGCAATTAGTATTTTGAAATCAAAATCACTATTTAAGAAATCTGCAACCTTAACAAGAGGCACAAAATAGCCAATATGCACTCTGCCTGTTGGAGCAGTGCCCCAGTACGCAAGCGGACGCTCTTTTTTCTTTAATAATGTTTTCAATTCATTCTCTTCAACTATCTCCTGGGTGGCTCTTTTTAATAATGAAAATTTATCACTTATTTCTGCGCTCATAAATTTATTAGAAGCTCATTATTTTAATATTAACCCCAACGCGAAGATAGACTATAGAAACGGAAAATGAAATGGCTCTGGATTTTTAAAAAAGCGGTAAAAATATTTAAAAACCCTGGAATTTTACTTATATAAATGAGGCAAAAATAAAATGAAAAGCGCAATAATAGCTCTTGTGGTAATTGTAATTTTAGCGGCATTAGTATTGGTCGCAAATAATTATACTCCAAAACAAAAAATAGTAGAAAGCAAAGCAGCGATAGCAAACGAAACTAAAGCTGCTGGGCAAGCTTCGGACTTTCCTACTAGCGATGTTGTTGGCAAGGACATTGCGAATGTCCCAAGGTATGATGGAGCGATAAGAATCTCATATCTCGAGAAGAACGATTCTGTATTCCTGTTTCAGAATATAACCTACTATCTAAAAGGCGATAAAGTAGATGATGTGGAGAACTTTTACAAAAAAAACATCAAATTAGAGAGCGCTGGAACAATTATAGGCATTCCGGTAAGCTTGCCATATTTCGGAAATATTACGTGCAACAAATGCATACGCTTAAATTTCCAAGATTCTTCTACTGACAGAGTAAATAAAATGATAGTAAGCGTGGAGGTTGCTTCCACCAGTTATAATGGCAATGAGTACACAATCATTGAAGTAAACTCTCGCAAAAGGCTCAGCGACAACATATATTACAGAGTAGGGGACATTTTTTATCCTATACTAAGTACCAAACCTAATATCGCTAATGTTTCGGAGCTGGGTGAACGGAAACCTCTTTCTCCAAGATTCCTGCAATCATATGGTATAAAAGGCACGCATCCAGAAACTATAGATACCCTAATGAGGCCCATACTATTTTCTGTATTTGGCGGAGCTAAGGTCACTGGTGTCGACATCTATATGCCTCCCAAATCTGTCGGATACTCCTGCGCGGGACTGCGTTTCATTGTCAAAAGGAATATAACAGATGAAGATATAGAAAGCGTGAAAAATATGTTAGAAAATAAGGGGTACCATTACCTTAACAGCTCTGAAACTAAAGTGGGAAAAGATACTCAAGTAAGTGTGGATTTCACCAATTCTCTGCGTGTATTATTTAGAGCTATTGTTTATCCCTTCAATAAAAAGATTTATGTTGAAAAACAGCTAATAATTATTTATAACACTTCTGACTGTGTAAAAAACTACTGATATTAGCAGTTCAAGATTGCCGCTAGCACTATCTGTATTTTTTAATAATATTAAGAATTTGTTTGTGGAGTTTCTTGTTTGAGAACACTAAATTAGTTCTTCTGGGTCGCCACTTTTTGCCTTTAAAATCAGTTACTTTCCCACCAGCTTCTTCTACCAAGAGAACTGCTGCAGCTACGTCCCACGCTTCCTCACTGGTTGTGACATATGCATCGCCCCTTCCCAAAGCTACCCATGCAGCTTCGATGCTCGCGGAACCTAACTTCCGGATGTCCAACACTTTAGGGTATAATAGCTTTACCAACTTAATGGTCTTCTTCCTGTTTTTTTCCGCGCCTTCACATTGGTACATATACGCGCGCTTAAGTTTTGAAATTGAAGAAACATGTATTCTCTTCCCATTCAGGTAAGCTCCCGTGTTTCTTTTTGCAAAGTAAAACTCATTTATTGCGGGGGCATAAATAGCGCCTAGCAATAATTGCTTCTCTTTCATAAGGGCAATGGACACCGAAAAAAGCGGATTTCCAGAAGCAAAATTAGAAGTTCCATCAATTGGATCTACAATCCATAAATATTCGGAGCCTTTGTCTATATAACCTCCTTCTTCTGTTAAGATGCTGTGGAGTGGATATTTTTTCTCAATCTCACGTACTATGAATCTGTCCAGCATTTTGTCATACTTAGTGACTTCTTCCTTTGCGCTTGCGCGGTCTTTTATTAATTTGGGATTTTTCTTAAAATAAGAGAGCTGCTTTTTACCTACCTTTTTTGTTAGACTAACAATAAATTTCTCCATTGATTTAAATAACTGCAAAACTAATTATAATTCTTTGCTCAGCACCAAAGTCGGCTCCTTGAATCCCAAGTCTATTTGTCCTTTTATATCAAACCCCTTTTTGGAATACATACTCAGAGCAATAGAATTTGAAGGTGCTGCCAGCAGATTAACTTGTTTTACTTCTTTCCTTTTGCATTCTTTCAGACTTCTTTCAAGAAGTTTTTTGCCTATGCCTGCTCCCCTAAATGCTTCCAGAACTGCGATTCCCATTATCTGCGCTCTTTTTTCAGAAAAAACGATATGGGAAAAGCCAATTGCTTTGTTTCCAATTGCTGCAACTATATATCTGTCGCTCGCAGAGTTTAACCTGTTTTCTATTACTGAAATAGAAAAATTGGTATACGGAAAATATTTCTTTGTTAAATAAAATATTTCAAGAGAATCTTTTTTCCCTGCTGCTCTTATTTTAATACCACTAAACATTTTTCATCTCCTCTGCTATATTCCAGTCAGAGTTGAAAATATTTTCAAACTGCTGAGCGAGAGATCTGCTGTTCACAAGCAGAGACGCTTCTCTGTTCAGATTAAGCGCAGAATAGCTCCAATTTGTACTTCCAACTAAAACTTCTTTTCCATCAACAACTGCAAACTTCGAGTGTGTTCTTTTAAATTTTTTAGATGCGATTCTCACCTCGACCCCGTTTTCTTTTAAGAGTTTTGCAGTAAACCAATTCTGATCCACTTCTGACTCAAGGATAACTCTTACTCTCACGCCCTTCTGCTCAAGAGAAATTAATGCATTCTCAAGCGCAGTATTTGAAAACTCGTATAACTCAACGTCTACGCTTTTTTGTGCGCTATTTAAAACCGCCAAGTACTCTTTTTGCACACCTGGAGAAAAGAGAGCGTAGGCTGAATTGTTCAGAGGAGTAGCAAGTGGTGACGGAAAAAGAATAGGATAGAAAAAAGAGCAGACGAAGAAACCGATGCCAAGACCTATTAAAAAAATGATTGTTCTATCTTTCATAAAATTATTAAATAACTATAAATTAAAAATGCAAACGGAGAAAATATTAAAAGTGGCTAAGTAATAGATAAGAGATTGAATGATTGAAGCAATCATAACACCAAGCAAAGCAAAGAAAAGCCCGCTAGATGTAGCTATACTTGCATTTGTCTTTGTAACTATTGCTGTTGCTACTCAGTTGCTGCTGCCGGAAATCTCAGGTTCTATAATTGTTTTTGCAATTATCCCGAGCATTCCGCTCTTATGGAGTCTACTTGAAAGAGAAGAGGAGGAAGAGGAAAAAGCAATAAAAGCATTGGCAGAGAAATCGATTGCCTATCATATGCCTTTAATTGAGGCGTTTACTTACTACTTTATAGGGGCAGTTGCGGCCTATGCTTTTTGGTTCGTTTTAATTCCGTCTGGCGCAAGAGCTGCTATTTATGCCAGCCAGATAAATGAATTGAAAGCTATAAGCTCTCTTGCTATGAGCGCGCACATATTCAAACCAGCAATTTTCGAACTATTGATCACTCACAATCTGCAGGTAATGTTCCTTATGTTTGTTTTTTGTTTAGTTTATGGTATTGGTTCGGTATATATGCTACTGTGGAACGCTTCGTTAATGGGAGTATTTATTGGAAGCAAAATAGTTGAAAATGGAATTGTTGGTGGCTTAATTGGAATATTTGGCATACTGCCGCATGCAATGTTTGAAATTGGGGGGTATTTTGTGGCAACAATAGCCGGCGGTATTTTTTCTATGGCTCTTGTAAGAAAGCACTACCAAAGAGGAGAATTTAAATATATATTGAGAGATATTGCGCTCCTAGCTCTAACCGCGATAATTTTAATAATAATCGGAGCCCTTGTTGAAAGTTCTTATTAATTAGTTGTTATTAAAGCGCAAATATTTTCACAGCATGTCTAGCTCAGGTGATTTTTTAATTTGTGAAAAATTTTTTTCTTTTCCCAATTGTTTAAATCTGTTTGTCTGACTACCTCTTCCAAAAAGTTTGTTGCACTATCCATTCTCTCTCTCGCAACTGGGTAGGGAACGCCGTCCTTTCCTCCAAAGGCAAATGAGTACTTAGCGGGATCTCTCCAGCTCCTCTTCGCTCCGTAGATTAATTCTGAAGTGAGTGCTAATGCTCTGACCATCGCTGGCCCCACTCCCCTAAACAAAAGCAGTTCTTCATAGTTTTCTGGCTGAAAATTTTCAAGCTCTTCGAGAGTTTTGTAATGTCTTGTGTCAAACCAGTGAGAAGAAGGCATGTTTAAAATTTTTACATTTTCTTTTTCTTTAATAAGCTGTAAAGCTTCTCCCTCCCTGACCAAACTAACGCTTAACTTTCTATTTTCTTCTGCCTCTTTTGCGACCATGTTCAATGTTTTTGTTCTTATATCAGAGCATACTGCAGTATGCGGTTCATTAACAAAAGAGTTTAATTTGAAGGAAAGCCAGTGGTATCTCCTTGCTTTTCTTGTCTCTGTATTCATCCCTTGCTGGACAACTGCCCAATCTGCTTTTTCAGACAAAACAAAAGTGTGGTGGTAGAGAGTAAAACCGTCCTGCACCGCTGCAGAATCTACCTTTGCGCTTAACTTGCTCGCTCTTATCAATTCTTTACTCTTTCTATTGCTTGCCCCAAACTCTTCTGCAATTTCTCCTATCTCTTTTGGGGTATTCAGCGCAGTTTTTCCCTTTCCTCCCGCAACTTTAATGCCGAGGTCCCTTTGTTCTAGTGCTTCCTTCAAAGCGCCCATTGTTACGGTAGTGGTGCCAGAAGAATGCCAGTCAAATCCCAGAACACATGAAAATGCTTGAAACCAATAAGGGTCTGAGAGACGCGTTAAAAATTCCTTTGAGCCATACTCATTTACAATAATTTCTGCTATTGCTCCAGCAAGCTTTTTCATTCTCTT
>WALN01000043.1 GCA_015522865.1 Microcaldota archaeon | reverse complement strand
GTAATAAATATAGTAAGGTGATAAAAATGAAGGAAGAACTAGTTGAAGAAATTCGAAAAGCATTTGAAAATAAAAGAAGAAATAGCGAATTTGAGGGGATTGTTTCGAGATTTTATATAGATGATGATGGTGAGTTTGTCCCTTTTGAGGAAATTATATCTGGTTTTTTTAAAATTGATGGAGAGCTCTATTTGCTAGCAAAGGATAATGAAAAAGATGCATTTTGGGATGAAAAATGTGATATGTACGAAGGCTACGGCGGAGCCCATGACACTATACACAAATTTTTTGAGATTGATGAAGAGCTCTATTTGCTAGCAAAGGATAATGAAAAAGATGCATTTTGGGACAAAGATGGAAATGTGTACGAAGGCCACGGCGGAGCCCATGATGATATAGATGGTTTTTTTGAGTTTAATGGAAAGAACTATTTGAAAGCAAAGGATAATGGAAAATATGCAATTTGGGACAAAGATGGAAAAATCGTTTATGGAGCCCATAATTTTGTAGCTTATTTCGAAGAGATTAATGGAAAGAACTATTTGTTAGCAAAGGATAATGAAAAAGAGGCATTTTGGGACAAAGATGGAAACATGTATGAAGGCCACGGCGGAGCCCATGATAGAATAAGTGATTTTTTTGAGATTGATGGAGAGAACTATTTGGTAGCAAGGGATAATGGAAAATATGCACTTTGGGATGAAAATGGAAGTATTGTTTATAGTCCGATGGATATAGATGTTCAATTGGAAAATAAGGAATTTATTGGTATCAAAACTGTGGCTGGAAAAAAGACGCTTGAGTTTGAAAATGGTATATATATACCTCTTGTAAAGGAAGATTAAGAATATTAATTTTTTTTCTTTTTGATTTCGATTATAATTCCGTTTTTACCTGCATTTACGACAGTAGTCTTGCCGATTTTGTCCTGCTTTCCGAAGGTTTCGTGTATGTGCCCGCAAAGAGCGATGTCCGGCTGAATTTTTTCTATCTCTCTTCTTATTGCTTTAGAGCCGACGTGCTGCCACAGGGCGTCAATTGTGGTTCCGTACGGCGGCGTGTGTGTGATCATAATCTTGTGCTTTGCATTTGCAACCGCCTTGTGCGCATTCTCCAGCAATTTTTCCGTTTCGCTTTCTGTAACTTGAAATAATCCAATGTTAGAGCCGCCAGCCCCAAAGATTCCTATTTCATTGTAGAACATTATGGAGCGTCCGTGCAAATTGTATACTCCCGGGCTGTATTGCGCTGTTAGGAATTCAACAGTTGCAAAAGTTTCATGATTTCCCGGAATTACTACAACTTTTTTATTGATTTTTTTGAATGGGCCTATTATGCCTGTCAAATCATTTTCGAAGAGAGTTGTATCTCCGCATAAAATCACCAAATCAACATCTTCCTTTTTAGCTTTCGCTACAAGTTTATTGATTATGTCTTTGTCCCCATGTGTGTCTGATGCTGCAAGGATTTTCATTACTAATTATGGGCATACCTGAATTTTAAAACTTTGTTCTTTTTATTCAGGCAGACATGTTGAATCTTACGATTCAGCCAATTATAATTTTTGGTTTAACAGCACATCCAATAAGGGCACTGCCTTGATACCCAATGAAATCTGCTTTTGTGTTTCCCCTGTGTAAACAACAAATGCTTTTTTAGCCTTGAATCTTTTTATGAAATAATTAAGCTCTTTAGCATCTGAAAAAGAAACCTCTTTTTTTGACTTGACTTCAACAGGCACGTTGTTTATCAAAAAGTCCACTTCATGTATACCTTTTCTCCAGTAATATTCTGCATTGAGAGTCGAAGCCACAATTGTCTCAACAAGCTTTCCCTTTTCAATCTCAGGATACAAGCCAAAGGCAAGCGACCAGTGGTATGGGTAAACCCTCCTCAGCTTTCTGGAGGATATTCCAACAGATGGTCTGTAGTTCTTGACTATCCTGATTAAGTAGGAAAATTCGAGATAGCGGATATGTTTTATTACTACTTCTTTTCCTGTGTTGTAATCTTTTGCAAGCGAGTCAAAATTTAAGTAAGTTCCCGGGTTTTGATAGAACTGCCTTAATAGTGCCGAGAGCAGGTCTTTTCTTACATCTTTGAAAGTGTCAGGGAGGTCTGCTTTAATCACCTTTTCTATCACACTCTCCTTTAAATATTCCATTACCTGCATGTCATCTTCAAAATCCACCAGTTCAGGAAATGGCTTTTTGATGAATTCCTCAACATTTTTTTCCAGTTCTTTTCTCCAAACATTTTTGGCGTCAACTTTTTTTCCTGTTTTTAATTCAAAAAATTCTATAAGGCTTAGTGGTGTTACCTTTATGGTGAAATGTCTCCCCACTAAATCAGCCATTGCATTTTGTTCCAATTGTATGCTGGCAGAGCCTGAAACAAAGAATTTTATGTTTGGGAAGTTGTCGTAAAACAGCTTAAGCTGGGAGCTCCAATTATCAAGCTTTTGTATTTCATCAAGGAAAACATATATGTGCTCTTTTTCCCAGTTTATATTGGTAATATCTCTGTACTCCTTAAGGACATCTTTCAAGTCCTCTACTTTTTGGTCAAATGAGAAATAAATTATATGCCTTGGCTCAACTCCTTTTTCTAGCAACTTTTGAATATACTGAAATAATAGGACTGTTTTTCCGACTCTTCTCAAACCAACAAGCACGCTTATCTGCCTTTTTTTTCCTATTTTTTCCAGCTCGAAAAAGGCTTTTCTTTTGTATGGCTTTGCTAGTGTATTCTTCACTTTTTTTTCTGTCCACCATGGATTAAGCAGCTCGATGACTTTCATATTTATCTTTTTTACAGAACTAATATTTATACTTTTCGTTCTATAAATAGAACGAATACCACATGTGTTTTGTTAATCAAACCCTACTTGTTAACCAAACCTTTGACCAAGCGGACTTCGAT
>WALN01000042.1 GCA_015522865.1 Microcaldota archaeon | reverse complement strand
CTCTAGTTGAATCGGTTAAAGGCAGCGGCGCAATTGCTGTGCTGACTTTCGGTTTGTTGCTTGGAAACTTTTCTCAAATAGCGAATTTGATAAAACTCAAGGGGGATTTTACTCTGCAGCCCTCTATTAAGCAGTTCCAAAAAGAAGTTACATTTTTTGTGAGGACTTTCTTTTTTGTGTACCTCGGGGTTATTATTAACCTTTCTACTCTAACAGCAATTATTGTTATTATTTCGACTGCTGCCTTGGTTGCAATAGCGATTGCGCGCATCATTTCAGTGAAAGTTTTAACATTGTTTGATAAATCCCTGGCGCGTTACGCTCCATTGATTGTTGCAATTGCTCCCAGAGGCCTTGCTGCAGCGGTTCTGGCTTCCATGCCTGCAACACTTGGCATTAATATTTCCGGTTTTGAAGAGATAGTCTTTATAGTTATTATATTGACCAACTTGATAGCCACAATTGGTGTGTTTGCTTTTGAGCGTTTCAAATCTCCAGAACCGCCGGAAAAGAAACCAGGAGGAAAAGAGGAGGAAAGTAAATGAACTTGGGAGTAATAGCTATCGCCCTTTTTTGCGCATTTCTCGGAAGTGTTGCCCAGATTGAGCTGAAAGCAGGCATAGTAAATGTGAAGAGCGTATGGGGAGCGATTAATTGGAACCTATTTGCTGGGCTTGCGTTGTATGTAATTGCAATGGTTCTGTATCTATTTGCCCTAAATAAAGGAAAGCAGGTTTCTGTGGTCTATTCTATTATTGCGACTTCCTATATTTGGACCGGCCTGCTCGCATTTCTTATATTTAAAGAGCCGCTTTCGCTTATGAAACTTTTTGGAATCGCACTTATTGTAATAGGAGTAACCGCAGTTGTGAGTTAAATGCTTTTGAGTGTTGTTGTGCCTGCCTACAACGAAGAGAGAGATATCAGAACTACATTAAAGAGAATTTTAGCTGTTTTTAGAAAACATGAGATAAAAGGAGAAATAATTGTTGTTGACAGCTCTTCAACTGACAGGACAAGAGAAATTGTGAGGGACGTAATAGCAGCGCACAAAAATGTTAAATTGTTTGTTCAGCATGGTGGGAAGGCAAAGGCGGTAAAGCTCGGACTTAAAAAAAGCAAGGGAAGGATTATTGGATTTATAGATTCAGATGGAGAATTCCCTCCTGAAAGTATTCCCCGCTTTTTAGATGTTTTGAAAAAATTTGACGTGGCAATTGCGAGGAGGGCGAATAAAAGGAGAGAAAAGCAAAGAGCAATAGCGACCAGAATTTTCAATACATTTTTCTCAAATTTTTTGCTTTCCCTCCCATTTAGAGATACGCAAGCTGGAATGAAATTTTTCAGGAGGGCTGTTTTTGAGAAAGTTAAATCAAAATTGGAAGAGAAAAATTGGGCATTTGATGTGGAATTTTTGTTTTATTCAAAAAAATGCGGTTTTTCAATTGTTGAAGTTGATGTAGAGTATGGAGCAAGCAAGGGAAAATCAAAAGTCAGCTTTTCTACAGTCCTTGATCTGCTTAGAGCGTCATGCCGACTTTTTTTGGAAAGATTTTCTGGAAAATAGTTATAAATGTATTTACAATAGTATATGTAAGGTGAATGAATGGGGAGAGGTAAAGTTCCATTAGTTAGATGTGCAAATTGTGGGAGGATGGTGAGAAGAGACAAGGCAGTTTCTTTGGACAAAGTAATGTTTGCAAACCCGCTTGATAGAAATGAGGTGTATGATGAGAATTATGTAAGAACATTCTCAAGGAAAGTTTATTATTGTCCTTCTTGCGCGAAACATTTGAGAATTTATGAGAAGAAAAAGAAGATGGCAGAAAGAAGAAGAGAAAGAAGGATGAACATGTCTATGGGTTTTAGGAAACCTCGCGAGCATCATTTTCAAAGAAGGGCTCCTAGAGCTGCAGAAGAGCAGAAAGCAACGGAAAAGAACGAGGAAAAGGTTGCAGAAGAGCAGAAAACAACAAAAGAGAACGCGGAAAAAGAAGAGCAGAAAGAGACAAAATAAATTTTGGTCAATCTTAATTGCATTTTATTTTTTAATTCTTTAGCACTAATGCATTTGACGGGCCTGTAGTCGAGTGGTTAAGACGCCAGCCTCACACGTTGGAGATCCCCGGTTCGATCCCGGGCAGGCCCACTTTTGAGGGTATACATTTTTAAATAAAACGGATTTATTAAAGTGTAAATACGTCTTTAGGTGGGTTAATGAAAAAGTTGTTTTTGGTTGGGATCATTTTCATATCTATCTTTTTGCTCTTTGCTAATTTCGTTTATGCTGCTCCTACTCCTATTAATACTTGCCAGAACATCAATCAGTCAGGTAATTACGTTGTAAATGTTACTAACATTACCTCCT
>WALN01000041.1 GCA_015522865.1 Microcaldota archaeon | reverse complement strand
TACAACAAGCAAAACGAATAAATTCTCCGGCTTGCAATATTTTTTGTGGATCTATGGAACCATTTCATAAGAAACTGAGAAAAGAACTTCTAAGCATAGACAGAGGGAAAAATCCAGAATTTAAATCTACGCTTAACGACTATCAGAGATTAATGCAAGGAGCAGGAGTTGATCTCTCGCCAGAGTTTCCAGCCAGAATAAACTATATTTCAGAATGGCTTAAAAAACATGAAGAGAAACATTCTTTGGACGAAATTATTGAGGGATTTAAAAAGGCGGAGAAGCTGAAGCTCAATTCTTCCTGGACTCTTCCAGACACTTTACAGACAATGGGGGCAAATGGAAATGAGAAATACATAGATTTTGTCGCTTCCCATATTAAAAATAGAGATATACGAAAAGTGGCTGTCCTTTCGCTTACTTATTTTAACCATCCAAGAGCTGAAAAACATTTAAAAAAATTTTTAGAATCGCAGAAAAAGAGGAAAAGGCCGGATACGCAAACAATTGAACTACTTGAGAAGGTAGCTAGAGAAGACCGAAGAACCGGATTACTTAAGCAGATTAAAAAGCTGAAGAGAATATAGCTTTTGGCGGCACGCAATAAATTGTAAGCTCACGCCCTGAGAAATTCTTTCCTTTTTTTGTAATCGTTCCAGCAGTCTTTGCATATAACTAATCTCTTTCCTTCCTTGCTCCACTTTGTGCTCTTAACGCAGTTGAAGCATATCTTCCTTCCGCAGTAATTGCATTTTTCAAATTTTGCTGTTTCCTTCCCGCATCTTTCGCATATCATTCTTACACCGCTTGTTTTATATCTCTTCGAATGTTTTTAAATTATTATGAAAATATACATTAAAACTTATGGTTGTACTTTCAACAAAGCAGATTCAGACTATATGTCCCATCTACTCAAAAGAAGCGGACATCAAATAGTCAGCGGCGAGGAAGGCGCGGATATAATTGTGCTCAATTCATGCGCGGTTAAGGACGCAACAGAAAGTAAAATTTTGTTTAAGCTCAGAAAATTGAGAAACAGGAAGGTTGTTGTAGCTGGCTGTTTGTCGCAGGTTGCGCCGGAAAGAGTTTTAAAGGCGCATCCAGGAGCGGTTTTGCTTGGGACAAATGCATTAGACAAAATAAACGAAGCAGTCAAGTGCGCAGAGGCAGGCGTTCAAAAATCATTTTTAGAGCACTTTGATTCTCCCCGTATTTTTTCGGCTGTTGACGGGGTAATCTCAAGGATTCAAATTAGTTCTGGTTGCTTAAGCAATTGCTCTTACTGTTTGACAAAATTTGCCAGAGGCAGTTTGAAAAGCAGGGCGCCGGAAATTATTTTGGAGGAGATAAAGAATGCATTGAGGAGAGGAGCAAAGGAAATTGAGTTGACCGCGCAGGACACTGGATGCTACGGCGTGGATATCAAATCCTCTCTTCCAAAACTTGCTTCTGAAATTGTAAAAATTGAAGGTAATTTTAAAGTAAGAATTGGTATGGCGAATCCCCAATATGTCTATAATAGTTTAGATGAATTTATTGAAATGTTCTCCTCACCAAAAATTTACAAATTTATCCATATCCCTGTCCAGTCCGGAAGCAACAAGGTGCTAAAAGAAATGAGAAGGGCCTACACAACAGAGCAGTTTTTGGAGATTGTAAAAAGATTCAGAAAGAGATTCCCAGAAATTACAATTGCAACTGATGTTATTGTGGGCTATCCAACAGAAACTGAGAAAGATTTCGAGCAGAGCATCAAATTACTTGAAGAAACAAGACCTACAATAACAAATATTTCCAAATTTTCAAAGCGGCCGGGCACTGATGCTGCAAAATTGAAATCAATCAGGTCGCAGACAGTAGATGAAAGAAGCAGAATAGTTAGCAAATTGGTAAGAAAAATTTCATTTGAAAACAACAAAAAATTTGTTGGGAAGAAAATGAAAGTTCTGGCAACTGAGGTTGCAAAGGGGGGCGTAGCATGCAGAGCAGATAATTACCTGACCGTACTGCTTCCGCTCTCGGGAAATGCCCTGGGAAAATTTTTTGATGCGGAAATAACAAATGCAACTTCCTGCTACCTTGCCGCAAAATTACAATAATATTATTCCCTAAATCCATATTCTCCAACCATAGGAACAAAAACGCACGGGCATATTTTTTTCTCTTTTGTTTTTCCATTCTTTTTTTCTGCTCTTACTAAATACTGAAAAAATTTGCTTCCAACTGGAGCGACAATAATCCCATTTTCTTTTACCTGCTCTTCCCAAGGAGGGGGGATTTGAGGAACAGCCGCAGTTGCAATAATTCTATCGTATGGCGCTTCTTCTTCAAAACCAAAACTCCCATCCCTACAAACTACCTTTACTTTGTGGCCAGAATTAATTAAGTTTTTTTCTGCGAATTCCGCTATTCTCCCGATCCTCTCAATTGTTATAATATTTTTATCGCCGACTATTTCTGCAATGAGCGCAGCATTGTAGCCAGAACCGCTTCCAATCTCCAATACTCTTACTCCCCATTTAAGTTCAGCAACCTCAAGCATTGTTGCAATCATTGATGGAGCAGAAATTGTCTGCCCCCCTCCAATTGGCAATGGATAATCCACATATGCAAATTTTTTGTAGTTTTCCGGAACAAAGTTTTCTCTTTCAACTGAAAGAAAAGCTTTTCTCACATTTTCTGTTTTAATATATTTTTCTCTTTTCAGTATTTCTACCATCTCCTCTTTTCTCTTTTTGTATTCCATAAATATCTAACCGCCTCCTTAAATTTAGCTCTTCTGCCCAACCATAGCATTTTTAAATATGAATGTATATTCATATATCCATGAATAAAAAAATGATTTCTCTGTTAAAGCTCGTGAGTGATGAAACCCGCCTAAATATATTATTTGTTCTTAATAAGGCGGACTATTGCGTTTTTGACATAGAGAAGAAGGTAGGAAAATCACAGTCGCTTGTTTCAAAACATTTGAAAATACTGAGAGATTCCGGAGTTGTCGAGGTTCATAAAGAAGGAAAAAATAGATGCTATTTATTAAAAGATAAGAAGCTTAAAGAGCTTCTCAATTTTCTGAAAGAAAATTACGCTTGAGGTGATGAAATGTTAGTTTCAAAAAAAGAAGCAGATGAGTTTGGACCTGAAAAAGTTGTCCAGGTTTACGACCCCAAACTGAAATACGAAGCGGTCTTAGTAATAGACAATACGGCTCTTGGACCCGGAAAGGGAGGGGTACGGCTTGTCCCAGATGTGACCGTAGAAGAGGTATTGGGGCTTGCAAGGGCAATGACATGGAAAAATGCGCTCGCAGACATACCATTTGGAGGAGCAAAATCAGGAATTAAAGCAAATCCAAAAGAAATTGATAAAATTGCAGTAATGAAATCATTTGCTCATGCACTCAGAAATCTGATTCCGTCTGAATATGTTGCAGGTCCGGATATGAACACAGGAGAAAAGGAAATGGACGCAATTGCAGAGGTGCTTGGCGAAAAAGCAGCAACTGGCAAGTCCTCGAAAAATGGAGGCCTGCCGCATGAGCTTGGAAGCACGGGTTTCGGGGTTTCAAAATCAGTACTTGTCGCTCTCGAATTTGCGGATATTAAAAAAGAAGAGGCGAAGATAGCAATAGAAGGTTTTGGCAATGTCGGGACATTTACTGCAAAATTTTTGAGCGAGGCGGGAGCAAGAATTGTTGCTGTTTCTGACTCCTCTGGGACTGTTTACAATTTGAATGGATTGGATGTTGAAAAATTGATTGAGATTAAGCAGAGCACAAGGAAAGTTACGAATTACAAAGAGGAAGGGACAAAAATTTTACCAACTGCTGAGCTCTTTAAGCTTCCAGTTGATGTGCTGCTCCCAGGAGCAAGGCCGAATGCAATAAATGAAGATAATGAAAAAGATGTTAAAGCTAAAATTATTGTTGAGGCGGCGAATATTCCAATGACTATAGAAATAGAAAAGGAGCTTGAAAAAAGAGGTATTCTAATAGTGCCTGATTTTGTTGCGAATGCAGGCGGCGTGATCAGCTCTGCTATGGAGTGGGAAGGAAAGAGCGAAAAAGAGATGTTTGAAAGAGTTGAACGGACAATTATAAAAAATACAAAAACAGTGCTTGAAAACGCGAAAGAGGAAAGCAAATCACCAAGAGATGTTGCGCTGGAAATTGCAAAGGAGAAAGTTATGGCGAAAATGTAGCGTTTTTATTAGTAATTTCCTAATATTCTTGGTGGTAGAATGAGAGTGGTGTTTGTGATTGCTCCAAACAATTTCAGAGACGAGGAGCTGTTTCACACAAAAGAAGAGTTAGAAAATGCAGGCATAGAGGCAAAAATCGCTTCTATTAAAAAGGGAGAAATTAAAGGCTCTCAAGGAGGCAGTGCAGATTCGGAGATGCTCATTTCCGAAATAAATGTTGGTGATTTTGACGCAGTAGTTTTCCCGGGAGGCTCTGGTGTTCTGGAGAACAAAACATATGAAAATGAGGAGTATCTAAATATCGCAAAGAAATTTTATGAGAGCGGAAAATTGGTGGCAGCAATTTGCGCGGGCCCGATGATATTGGCGAGAGCTGGTTTGCTAAAAGGGAAAAAGGCGACGTGCTTCCCAGATGAGAGCATAATTAACACGCTAAAAGAAGAGGGCGCCGACTACACAGCAGAAGAGGTTGAAAAAGACGGAAAGATAATTACAGGAAATGGACCTGGAGCTGCGCATAAGTTCGGAAAAACTATTGCCGAGGAACTGCTTCACAGATAAAAATATACCCAGACAATCATAAGTATAACATATGCTGTGAGTACCCACCAGATGAGTTCCTCACTTAAAATTTTCTTTAACGCACCGAAATAAGTCATTATTGCTAAGATAAGAAACGGAATAAACATTGACAATCCTGCCCCACTGAGAACTGATGAACCAATTGTCTTTATT
>WALN01000040.1 GCA_015522865.1 Microcaldota archaeon | reverse complement strand
CTTTAGGGTGGGCATGGGAAAATAAGTAATTTTATATATAAAAATCTTTTTGTCCGTTTGCAATAATTCAGATGTGGTCGAAAGGGCTCACATTAATTGAATAGGTTCCGGACAATTTTATAGAAGCTCTTTTAAGTGCAGTTTTAACAATTGGATAGGCGCTCTTTGCTACATATATTCTAAATAAAGAGGCTCCTTTTTTTAACATCACCAACCTTCCCTTCGGCCTTCCAAAAGCATGCTTCATACCTGATGAAATTCTGTCCGCTCCTGCGACACCAAGCGCTGCATGTTCTCTGAGAACTAAATGTGGGTAGCGCAACACTCTGAAATAATATTTGTCAAGTAGTTTTTTTGAAAGTAAATTATTTATAGTCGCTCTTGCTGCCTCAACTGCATTGTCCCTTAGCTGCACATTAGTTTTTGAAACTAAATCAATCACAATTTCATAGTTCCCATTTCTATTTCCCACTTTATATCTCCTTATTTTTGGGTGTGGAGCTCCTTTAACGTAGCTCTTCCTTGGCTTGTGTTGGGATATTCTAGACCACACCTGTCCCCCAGGAGTCCTAATAGTATGCGCAGGTCTCAAACCCATAAATCCACCTATTAAAATAGCGTATAAAGTTTTTTATTGCTTTGGGATAGGAATAAATAAAATGAGATGCAAATTTAAATATGGAAATAGAGAGTGATAGAGTAAAAAGCCTATTAGAAACTGCTAAAAGTATAGCGCCCAAGATACTAGAAAATCCATCAGAGTTAGGCGAAAGATTGAAAAAAATTTTTGAAGAAAGAATAGGACTTTCTGATGAAGAGAAGAAAGCACTAGTTATAGCCGAGATATTTGGGCGTAATTTTGAAGAAGGGGCAATTCCAAAAAAAAGCTATAGAAATAGCTAAAGAATGGTTTCCTCCACTTGAAAAGAAAGAATTTGAGCTTTTTTTGTCGCATCTTAAAGCTTATTATAAAATAGAGAAAGAAAAGGAGAAACAACAACCAAAAAAGGCCAGAGAGACTAAAATAGACCCCAATGAGCTGAGGGATATGTTAAGAGCATCGGAAACTGCAGCTGAAACCGAGTTTATGGGGCCATCATCTGAAGAAGCCAAGGCAATAATAAAGGAACACGCTGGAGCTTCTGAAGAGGAGATAAAGGAGAAAATACAGGCAGAATTTTTAGCTAAAGGAATGAGAGCGAGATACGGAAAAATAACTAAAGAGATGCTCGAAATTTTGAAAGGACAATTTCCAACAGTAAATATGGACCGATACACTGCTATTGCTAACCACATAAAAGAAAAATACCCGATAGAGGAGGAGAAAATCTCGCCAATAGAAGAAGCAGAACAATTAAAGTTAGAGGAAGCAAAAATAAAAGGAGCAAAAATAAAAAAAATGTTACGAGTTTATGATGAGTGGCTGAAAAAGAGGAGCAAAGAGCACAATGTAGAAAGCGCGGCAAAATGGCTTAATGAGATAAGAGAAAAAAATCCCAAGCTTATATCTGCCGCTGCTCTTGCAATAAAAATATACAAGGAGAAATGGAACAGAAATTACAAGGAAATAGTAAATAAATTTTTAGAGAGAAGAGGCATAGCAAAGCCGGAGATGAAGGATGAGGAGTTTTTAAGATATTTGAAAAGCAAACCTGGAAGAATAAGCGAAGCCGAAAAACAAAGGTTTGAAAGAATAATGAAAGGAGCGCAGGAAATAAAGGAGAGAGTAGATAGGCTGTATAAAGAGCTTGCAGAAACACAGGCAAGGATGGAAACAAAAGGAGAAAGAAAAGCGAAGCCTAAATTCCAAATATTCAACTAATTGTTCACAGCTCAAGTTTATTTTTCAATTTGCAAAAATTGCATATTTCTGAAAGTGTGGGGTAGCCGCAGATCTTGCATTTTTTAAGTGCAACCTTTTCCTTTTTGCATTTAAGTAACTCTTTTCTCAAAATGGAAAAATAGTGAATAATTTTTAGAGCAGTGCCGGGATATTTTTTCTCTGCATTTATAATAAAATTCCTTGCAACGCCCCTGAATGCCTCTGCTCTGTTTGGACACTGTGGCGCGTAATATTTCGCTCCAAATAGTTGGGTATATAGCTCTGCTTCCTCGTGATAGATAAATGCAAGCGGCCTTATTCGAGATACGAGACCTTCTCTTTCTTCAATACCACTTCTCACTCCAAACAGCAGAAACTGATTATATTCATTTCTCAGCGTATTCATCAAATAAGTTTCCGCCATATCTTCTGCTGTGTGACCAAGTGCAATTGCTTTGGCTCCCAACTCAGCAGCCGCCTCGTTTAAAATTCTCTTTCTAAAAGTTCCGCAAATAGTGCACGCCCTTTCGCTCAAACCCAATTCATCTCTTCTTTTTAGAATTTGGTCTAAACTTGCTCCCAAAAATTTCTCAAAAGAATAAACTTTCAAATTCAAATTCAATTCTTTGCAGGTTTTTTTCACCTGCCCTAACTCTTTGTCTGTATACCCCTTTATACCTTCATCAACAAAAACAGGAATTATCTCAAAATTCTTCATGTTTTTTGAGAGCTCTTTTAGGACAAGCAGCAGGGCGGTTGAGTCCTTCCCGCCGGAAAAAGCAACAACAATTTTTTGGTTATTGTGAAACAATTTATATTCTCTGTTTGCCCTTCTCACTTTTTTTTCAAACTGCCTTTTAAAGCATCTCTTGCACAAATGCTGTTGCGAGTGATGAAGAAAAATTGTTGCGGGCCTTCCGCATTTCTCGCATCTCATGAACTGAATTGGGAATTATAGATTTTAAATAGCAATGTATTATTATTACATGTTTGAGCATCTGCTTACAAGCCTGTTTCTTGCTGTTGCTCCTATATCTGAAATAAGAGGGGCTATAATTTACATATTGTTTGTTGCGCACAAACCGCTCTTAATCTTTCCCGCGATGCTTGCGAACTGGCTTGTCTCTCCTGCGATAATCTTTTTCTGGGATTTGCTGAAAATTCCCTACTGGGGGAGACTATTTTTAGGCAAAAAAATAGATTTGAAAAAGAAAAGAATGGCTGAAAAATACGAGAAATACGGAATTTTGGGAATAACACTGTTTATTGGAATTCCGCTTCCAGTTACCGGCGTGTATACGGGAACATTAATCGCAGAATTGCTTGGGATAAAAAAGAGGGATATTTTAATTGCAAGCGCTGTCGGAGTTGTGATGGCGAGCGTAATTGTTTTTGCATTAGCTGAAGTGGGCATAATGAGCTATTAATCAATAGACATTTTTTTCCAATTTTTCCATCTTGTTGGGCCGTTCTTTTTAAATGCGGAAATCACAGCAGGCTCCCTTCCTTCTTCTTCTGCCGCGCTTAGCAATCTTCGTTTCAGCTCCCTCGCTCTTTTGTAGGCGGGCCAATAAAGTTCTCTGTATCTATAGTCTCTCAACAAATGGTGGTCCAATATGATGTCTGCATCTGTGTTCTCAAGTATTTTAATAGTGTTCTTTATTGATTTGATGAGATTTTTGTAGGATGCGATAAAGCCAAGCAAATACGTTGGAAAACCATCAAGGAAAATTTTGTCCGGCTGCTCCTCAACTGCAATTTTAACAAAATCATTCGATATGGGGCCGTCAACATCAGAGGAGTACAAGAGTTTCTTCTTGCTCTTTTTGTCTTCAATAGAAACGCTTAACACCTTGCCAAGCTTTGAATTTCTCGTTCCGTGCCAAAGAGGTTTTGAGAATTTTATAAGCGTGTTCCCAAATCTAAACTCTTTGCTGTCTGCAAACTCCACTTTTTTTGCAAGTTTTTTGTTGTTTGAGAGGAAATACTCTGCACGCTCCTTCTGGGAATTGTTAATATTTTTTGTCGGATGCTTAACTAAGAGAGTTTTATTTTTGTAAATTAGATCCTTGTCTGGAAGGTGATGGTCGTAGTGGTAGTGTGTGATTATGATAATATCTGAATTTCTTGAAGATGCTCTAATTTTTGCTAAATATTTGGCAACAAGCCAGCTCCTTTCCCTTAAGCTGAGTGGGAATGAATCTGTTTCTATTGCTATGCCAGGATCTATTGTTATGGTTACATTGCTTGTTTTTACCTGCACACAACTGCTCTTAACACCAAACGAGTCGAACGCCACATTGTATATTTTGAAGGGCATAGAAAAATAGCTAATTAAAATTATTAAATACTAACTACTTTAAAGTTTTTTACAGCTAG
>WALN01000039.1 GCA_015522865.1 Microcaldota archaeon | reverse complement strand
GTGTTTGTAGAGGGAATTAATGGAGTTATGCAGGGGAATGGAAAATACTGGCAGTACTATATTGATGGAAAGCTCGCTCCTGTGGGGGTCAGTAACTATATAATCAACAGAAGTTTAATTTTAGAGTGGAAATTAGAAGTTCCCAAATGGACCTAATTATAAAAAAGAAGCGGTTAATATAATTATGGAAATAAAAAAATTTTCTGAAGCTGATGCGATAATTAAAAGAATAAAAGAACTTGGGCCCGAAAATGAAAGGACGGAAAAGTTTGGGGAAGAGAAAATTTACTATGCAGTATTTACAAAAAATGCTGAGGAGAAAGTTGAACAACTGAAGAAAAATGAATTAGTGCGGAGAGCATTGTTGACTTCTGCAGAGGAGTTTGAAAAAGGAAAGCCACTTATACTCATTAGACGCGAAGGAGAAGTATACAAAATTGAGTTTCACTACAAAGAGAGGTGAGTAAAATGGAAGAAAAATTATACTATAAAGATGCATATGTGAAAAGTGCGGGCGCAAAAATAGTAAAAATTGAGCAGAGCAAAATCTATCTCGACAAAACAATCTTTTTCGCCTTCTCTGGCGGGCAGGCCTCTGACAGAGGGACAATTGATGGAGAGCAGTTAATTGACTGTATAAAAGAAAATGGAGAAACCGCCCATTTAGTTGAACATCCGGAAAAATTCAAAGCAGGGGATAATGTAGAACTCAAATTGGACTGGGAAAGGAGATACAAGCTTATGAGGCTACATTCCGCGCTGCATTTAGTTTATTTTGCATTTTTAGAAAAAAGCGGTGTTGGAAAAGACTCAGTTATCGGCTCCAATGTTGAGCCGGAAAAAGCGAGAATAGATTATGGAATGGAAGAGAATGTGAACAAATATTTAGCAGAAGTTGAAAATGAGGTCAACGAAATAATAAAGCGCAATTTGAAAATTGAAACATATTGGAAGGAAGGAGAAGAAGGAAGAAGAGAATGGAAGTGCGGCGAATGGAAAATGGATTGTGGGGGAACACATCCGCATTCTACTGGAGAAATAGGAGAAGTAAAACTGAAAAGGAAAAATTTAGGCAAGGGAAAGGAGAGAATTGAGGTTACGCTCAGACAGACTCAATAACAACAAAAATAGAACAAACGAGCACTATTCTCAAGAAATTCGATTCTGTACTTGTAAGTGGGAACCACGCATATGGAATAAGAAGCAAAATAAACAAAATAGTGGAGAAAAAGCTCAGTGGGTCTTTCATTCTAATATTTTCTAAAAAAAGGTTAAAAAGGTTTTTATGGAGGTCGCATCTTGCAGAACAAAAATTCCTCAAACTTCCTCCTTAACTGTCTCGAAGACCCCGAGAGTAAGCGTTTTTCCAACTCCTTTCAGTTTTCTAAGCCGATCAATAACCAACTTCCCAATATCAGAAAGAGAGCTCTCCTTTACTTTTAAAAGCAAGTCCCATTCTCCACTAATTATGTGCACTTCCTTAACCGCCTCGAAATAAGAGATTTTCTTTGCAAGTTCTCTTTGCGTTATCTCCTCATTTGGAACATATGAAACCAATATAAAGGCAGTCGAACCTCTGCCAATTTTTTCGTAATTGGGGATCACAGTAAAGCGTTTAATTATTCCTCTTTCTTTCATTTTTTTTATTCTCTCGTGAACTGTTATTCTGGGTATGTTAGTTTTTCTGGAAATATCCGCAGTAGACTGCCTAGAGTCGCTTTTAAGCTCATCTAATATCAAAAAATCCTTTTCGTCCATTATTTTCACCGACATTTTGTCTATTTATAATTATATATTTTACTATTTATTAACTTTTCGTCTAAAATATGAACTAAAAATATAAATACCTGAAACAATAGAAACATTTTGTGATAAAAATGGAAAAATTTGTGAGAAAGTTAAAAGACAAAAAAACAGGAGCGTTTTTAAGAATACAAAGCGCTGCTCTTGCTGAAATACATAAATATATGGAAGAGAAAGGAGTGCTTCAGCTCACGCCAGTAATAATATCCACAATAACAGACCCGCTCAGCCACGATGTGTTTGACGCGAGGATTGAATATTACGGGCAAAAATTAGCGCTAACCAAGAGCATGATACTCCACAAGCAGCTCTCGCTCATAGGCGACATTGACGCGATTTATATAGTCTCCCCAAACATTAGGTTGGAAACCAAGGATAAAAAACATTCTGGGCGGCATTTAATTGAATTCTCTCAGGTAGATTTTGAGATTAAGGGGGCAACTAAGGAAAAGATATTTGTGTTTGTTGAGAGCATGATAAAAAGAATTGTAACTGCGGTTAAAAAAGATTGTTCTGACGAACTGGAACTCTTAGGAAGAGAAATTAAAACTCCAGCAATACCCTTCAAAAAATATAGCTCCTATGAGCTCAAAGAAAAGTATGGAAAAGATTTTGAAAAAACAATTTCAGAAAGCTCAAGGGAACCCTTCTGGATTCTTGATTTTGATAGAGAGTTCTATGACAAGGAAGACCCAAAGAGGCCCGGACATTTTCTCAACTACGACCTAGTCTACCCAGAAGGCTTTGGGGAAGGGCTTTCAGGTGGGGAAAGGGAATATGAGTACGAAAGAATAATAAAGAGAATGAAAGAAGACGGGCTTGACCTCTCGCTGTACGCTCCGTATTTAGAAGTTGCAAAAAAAGGATTGCTCAGACCTTCTGCTGGCGCCGGGATTGGAGTTGAAAGGTTAGTAAGATATTTGGGCGGGGCAGAAGATATTTCAGAAACAGCATTGTTTGCAAAAACCCCTGGAGAGAAAATTTTGTTTTAAACTCTCTTTTTATTTCTATCAAATTCATACATATATGAACTACTAAAATTGTTTTGAAAAATAAATCTGCACCATTTTTACAAATGGCGGCGCGTATTTTTCTGGAGTTTTATTTACATCATCTTTCAATTGCTCTACATCAACCCACCTAATTGCCTCAACCTCGTCTTCTTGTATTTTAAATTCTCCTTCATAATTTCCCTTGAAAACTGTTTCCCATGATTTTATGAACTTGTCCTCAAAGCTGAATTTGAATAATTTTTTTAAGGGTATTTCTATGCCGATCTCTTCCTTCACTTCTCTCCCAATAGTCTCTTCATAATTTTCATTGTATCTTACTGTACCAGAGACCGCACAGCTCCACCTCCCAGGATAAAGGTGCATTGTTGTTTTCCGCTTTTGCGTGAGCATCTTGTCCTCTTTGTAATTGAAGAGAAGGAGATGAGCACCTCTGTGAATAATTTCCTTGGTTCCAATTTTTGTTATTGGTGCTTTTCCAATCACATTGTCATTTTCATCTACTGATGTAATATATTCCATGCAATAGAAATTGCTCAAACAATTTTATTTCTTTTGTTTTTGTTCATACTTGTATGAAAGGGCTATTATCTTTTTATGCGCCTATAAAGTTCATACTTGTATGAAAAAATATTTGAGAGAGGAGCGTGCGCCAAATTACTTTCTGTTCTTACATATATAAAATACTCTCTGCAAAATTTGGTGTTTTTTAGTAGTTTTAAAGGTTTGGAGGGCTATCCTATTGGCCCAAAATATAGTGAAAAATGAGATTTATTGTTTTTTTAAAAATTGCAAATTTTGGTGTTTTAGCGCATATTCAAAAGCAGGCTAATTTTAACAATGTATTTCATATTAGTATGAACTAATGCTAAAAATAGCACTTTTTATAAGTTTAGTTCTTATATTTATGAACAAATTATATAAATTCGCATACTTTTATATAAAGTTGGCGTTTACCCGGGATCATTTTACAGAGACCTGCAAATGTTCATACTTATATGAAACTGCACTTTCGCACCCTTAGTATGTTGTTCATACTTGTATGAAACTTTGTTTAAGCGCATGTTTGTTCATATGTGTATGAAAAATGCTCTTCCCCTAAGAAATTTATAACAAAAAGAAAGTTAAACGGTGAAAGAGTTTTTATGTTTGTTGCTAAAACATTTACTATATGTACGCGTTCATTGATGAATCTGGGGACTTGGGTTTTAGCAAAGGATCCTCTCGTTGTTTTATAGTCGCTCTTCTAATTGCTAAAGAACCAAACAAAATTCGAAAGGTTGTCAGAAATGTAAAAAAGACTCTTGGAAAAAAATGGAAGAAGGTTGTAGAATTGAAAGCAAACAAATCAAATTCAGTAATCAGAACAAGACTGTTAAAACAATTAGCCAAAGAAGATATTGAAATTACTTACTTATTTTTAGACAAACAGAAAATAAGAAATCATTTGAGGGATAAGAAACATAAACTCTTCAATTGGCTTTGCGGCATATTATTAAGTAAATATGGAGGATTTGACGAAAAAGAATCTAAAATTATAATTAAAGTTGACAAGAGAGCAACCAAACAAAGCTTGCGTGATGATTTTGATAATTACATCAAAAATTTTAGATTGCACGGATTAAAAGAAAAAATTTTTATTTCTCACAATCCTTCTGAGTCAGATAGATGTTTACAAGCTGTTGATTTTATTGCATGGGCAATATTTCAGAAGTATGAACACGGAAATGGTGAGTACTATAAAATAATAGAGAACAAAATCAGTTCCAAACAAGAAATGTTTAAACTATAAAGATACCTCTTTACTTGAAATGCACCTCAAGGTACATCATAATCTTTCAAGAGGATTTACTCCAATTCAATATTGTAGATTGTAATATATAAAGCTAACCTGTGAATTTCATATATGTATGAACTTAGAATTTGTCTATACGCCCACTATTTTTGTTTTCATCCCAAGCTCTCCTCAATAATTTTCTTCTCTTTTTCAGTAATTCCATAAAGTTTGTAAACCAATTCATCAATTT
>WALN01000038.1 GCA_015522865.1 Microcaldota archaeon | reverse complement strand
CTCTTTTTCTTGTAAGAAAAAGAGACCTTCAGGAGAGAAAAAGAACAGAACTTCTTGATGCAGCTTCTTTCTAAGAAGTTGCGCTGCACCAGCACTTCTTGATGCAACTTCTTTTTAAGAAGTTGCTTCCAGAAGCTTACCGCTTTCTTTCTTTTTAAGAAAGAAAGGGGGAGTGACTGAAAAGGAAGAGGTCGCGAGTTCAATCCTCGCCTGAGGCTCTGGTGAAGAAGATGGAAAATATAGAGCAAAAAACTACTAATTCTCTTTTGAGGAAAGGTTTTTCTCTTCAAAGAGTTTCTGAGCTGAAAGAGTTCCTCGAGCATATCTCAGAACACACAAAGGCGTTTGCTGATAGCTATTTCAACAGCAATTTCAGCAAAGGCCTTACACTGCTGAATACGAAATCGCATCGCCTGATGATTTCTACTGAAATACTTTATTTCGAGGCCTCAGAAATTTTCTATAACGAAGAAGAGCATATAGCAACAAAGAAAGGAAGAGGGATAAGCAAAGAAGAAATAAAAAAATTCAATAAAAGATATGAAAGTCTAAGTGAACACATAAAAAAATTTGCAGAAGACCTCTCTGAATTCGTTTTAAAGACAGAGGAGAATTTTAAGAGCTCTGTTTAGCTATCTGAGCTCTATTTTGAGCTGTTTATTTATTTTAAGCATCCAGAAGCGGTATATGTTTATACGGACTTTTAAAATTGTTGCATATATGCATTATAAAGGCTAAATGACCAAAAAGTTCTTAAATATGAATATTTATATTTTCTAACATCGGTGTAAAAATGTATGTTTGTTGGAACTGTGGCAAAGAATTTGAAGAGTTAGAGTTTGTTAGATGTCCTTATTGTGGCGCAAAATTCCTCTTTAAGAAAACTCCAATGATTACAAGAACTGTTTCTACTGATTAAGTGATTTTATGGGCAAATCAAATAGACCTCGCAGAGGTTCTCTTCAATTCTGGCCAAGAAAAAGAGCAAAATCTCAAGCACCTGCTATTAGGCATTGGCCTGAGACTACTCTAAAGCTTGCCGGTTTTGCAGGCTACAAAGCAGGCATGCTTCATGCAGTTGTTAAAGGCAGTGAGAGATGGAAAAAGCAGAACATAGCAGTCCCAGTTACAATTGTTGAAACCCCCCCTCTTTTTATTTATGCAATAAAATTATACAAAAAAACCGCATACGGCTTAAAATCTCTCGGAGAATTTGATTCACAAAAATTTCCAAAAGAGCTGAAGCGAGCACACACTCCAAATAAAAAAACAAAAGATTTGAAGAAGATAGAAAAATTATTGCCGCAAGTTGCTGATGTCCGGGTTCTGGTTTGTACGCAGCCCTCTGTTGCAGGCGTTGGAAAGAAAACACCAGAGCTATTTGAAGTTGGCGTTGGTGGAAAAGATGTTGGAGAAAAATTGAGCAATGCTAAGGAGATGTTGGGCAAGAGCATCTCAGTTTCAGAGATTTTTAAAGCGGGAGATTTTGTCGATGTTGTTTCAGTTACAAAAGGAAAAGGGTGGCAGGGAGTAGTGAAGCGATTTGGTGTTCCCTTAAATCCGCACAAAGCAACACAAGCGAGAAGGCACGGCGGTCCTATTGGTACTTTCGGTTATGCAAAAGTTGAGTACTCTACTCCAAGAGCAGGACAAATGGGCTACCATATACGATGGTCGAAAAACAATCCGATATTATTAGTATCAAATAATCTGAAGCTTATTACTCCTCCATCGGGCTTTAGAAATTATGGGCTTGTAAAATCTGATTTTTTAGTTATTAAAGGAAGTATTCCCGGTCCTGTTAAGAGATTAGTGAAATTTAGAGTGTCTGCTAAAAAGCACGGAGAAGTTGTACTTGAAAAGATAGTTTTGTGAGTTAAATGAATATACCTGTTCTAGATTTGAATGGAAAATCATCCGCTAAAATAGAGTTGCCCAGTTGTTTTGAGGAGCCGCTCAGGATAGATTTAATCAGACGGCTTTTTCATTCCGAGCGTTCATTTTCTTTTCAGCCAAAAGGTAACTTCTGGAGAGCCGGGCTTCAAACAACTGCAGGTTATTTTGGAAGAAGGCATGCGAAGAGGCAGACAATAAATAGAGGGATGTCTCGTCTCCCGCGTATAAAACTTCCAAAGGGCCGTTTGGGGGCTGTAAGAATTGTTCCATTTGCTGCTAAGGGGAGAAGAGCGCATCCCCCCAAACCCTACAAAAGAATAGTCCAGAGGATAAATATAAAGGAAAAGAACAAAGCAATACGCTCTGCAATAGCTGCAACTGCAAACTTAGAGCTTGTTAAAAAACGCGGGCATAAATTTGGTTCAGAAGTGCCGCTCGTAGTTTCAGATTCGTTTGAAAGTATTAAAAAAACGAAGCAAGTAATAGATTTTCTCAAGAAAATTGGGGTGTGGAAAGATATAGAGCGCTCAAAGAAAACAGCTAAAAAGAGAACTTCACGAAAGAAAGGAAAGAAAGTTAGGAAATCAGTTCTTATAGTAGTTGGAGAAGATAAAGGAATTTGGAAAGCTGCCCGCAATCTGCCTGGTGTGGATGTGGTTGATGCTGAAAAACTGACTGCTCAACTCTTAGCTCCTGGTGGAGAGCCCGGAAGGCTTACTCTGTGGACAGAATCAGCAGTTGAAAAAATTGAAAATGAAAATTTGTATGAATAGGTGTTGTGATGGAAAAAGAGATAGAAAAGAAAGAAGAGATTGAGAGAGCAGTAAAGCACATAATCACTACTGAAAAATCTATCTCAGGTATTGAGCGGAACAATACGCTTTCTTTCATAGTAGATCCTAAAGCTACAAAATCAAGAATTAAAAAAGAAATAGAGGAAACTTACAAAACTTCTGTTGTTTCTGTTAGAATAGTTAACTTGATTGATGGGAGAAAAAAAGCGTATGTAAGATTAAGAGAGAATGGCGCAGCAGCCGACATAGCTGCAAAGCTTAAGGTGATTTGATGGGTAAGGTGATAACTGCACAAAAAAGAGGAAAAGGCGCGCCCAGATATATTGCTAATAAAAAAGGAGTTGTCTCTATATCTACTTATAAACTCTCTCCAGGCAGAGCCCAGGTAATTGATTTTATTGACGACCCAGCTCACAGCGCCCTGCTAGTAAAACTATTGCTGGAAGACGGCTCAATTGTGTTGCTACCTGCTTCTGAAGGACTTAAAATAAATGAAGAAATACCTATATTGGATTCCTCTACCTTTAAATTTGGTGCGATACAAAAATTGGCGGACATACCGGACGGATGCCCTGTTTTTAATATTGAGTTGAGGCCAGGAGGTGGCGGAGTGCTTGCACGCTCAAGTGGTTCTGTTGCCTATGTTGTCTCTCATGAAGAGAACGGCTATGTAAAACTAAAGCTTCCGTCAAAAAAAGTGAAGCTATTTAGCGAGAATTGCATGGCAATTGTTGGGCTGGCTGCAGGAGGGGGGAGAAAAGAGAAACCCTTTGTCAGAGCAGGAAATAAATATTTTGCTATGAGAGCTAGAAATAAATTATACCCAACTGTACGGGGACTTGCGAAATGCGCATACGCCCATCCGCATGGAGGCAAGAGCGGAAAGACCAAGGGCAAACCAACTTCTATTTCGAGGTTTGCTTCAAGAGGGCAGAAAACTGGCCATATTCGCTCAGCAACAACTGGCAAGAGGAAGGGTAAGAGAAGGTGAGATAAATGGTAAGAAAATTTAGTTTTAGAGGGAAAGATTTAGAAGAACTGAAAAAAATGGATATTAAGGAGTTTGCAAAATTTTTGCCATCGTCTCTCAGAAGGACTCTTTTGCGTATGGGCGTTCAAACAAGAGCTTTCCTGAGAAAATTTGAGAAGTTGAAGAGAGGTTTTAAAACTCAGTATAGAGGTATGCCAATACTTCCATCAATGGTCGGTATGAAATTTAAAGTATATAACGGGAAGGAATTTCAGGAAGTTGAAATTCTTCCGGAGATGCTTGGGCATAGGTTGGGTGATTTTATATTTACCACAAAGCTTGTTAAACATTCAGGGCCTGGCGTGGGAGCAACAAGAGGCAGCAAATCTGTGGAGTTGAAGTGATAAAAAATGAGTTATAAATATTCTGTAAAAATAGAAGAAAAAGACGCACCTGCTCAGCTTAAAGACAGAAATATCTCCTATAAAGATGCCTCCCAAGTTTGTAGAAATATAAGAGGAAAGGCAGTTAAAGAAGCTCAGAAGATTTTGGAGGAATGTGCTTCTATTAAAACGCCGATACGCTATTACAAATTTAAGAGAGGGATTGGGCATCGTTCTCAGCTCGGAGGAAAGCAGGGGAGGTTTCCAGTCAAGGAATGCAAGGAGATTCTGAGACTGTTGAAGGAAGCTGTTGCGAATGCTTCCCACAAGGGTCTGGATGAAGCAGCACTCTATGTTAAGCATGCTGCAGCTTACAAGCAGAACACCTTCCTTAGATATAGAAAAAAATGGTTGGGCGCCGGAACATTAGGTTACGGTAGATTTGCCATGTGGGCAAACTATGTCACTGCCAGAGTAGAACTTGTAGTGTCAGAGAGAAGAATACAAAAAGAGGAGAAAGAGATAAAGAAGAAAGAACAGGAAGAAGAGAAGGAACAGAAAGAAAGAGAAGAAATGAAAGAGGGGAGTAAGACAAAAAGAAAGAGAGAAAAAAAAGCAGTAGAAGAGGAGCAAAAAAGAGAAGAAACAAAAGTGATGGAAAAGAAAGAAGAAAAAATAAAAGAGCCAAAGGCGATAAAAAAGAAAGAACAAAAAGGAGAGAATAAAAAGAAGAAAGAGCAGAAAAAAGAAAAAGCGAAAGAGGCGGAAAATAAAGTAGCAGGAGACAAGACGGATGATGAGAAGCCGAAGAAGAAAAAAGAAAAAGCGGTAAAAGGAGAAGGAGAGGAAGGCAATAAAAATTTGAGGGGAGTGTAAAAATGGCATTGGAGAAAAAAATAATAGCAAACGCATTGAATGACTTTACTTTAGAGAAGTTTATAGAAGGGGAACTCAAAAAGGCAGGAATCAGCACAATTTCTATTCGCAGAACTCCTATAGCTACCAGGATAACATTGACTGTTAGGCGCCCGGGAGTTGTCGTTGGAAAGAAGGGAAGTAGCATTAAAAAACTCTGCGATGATATTAGCGAAAAATTTGGTATAGACAATCCCCAAATTGATGTGGTAGAAGTTTCCAATCAGAATTTAGATGCGAAAATAATGGCCGAGAAAATAGGCAGATATATAGAAATTAAAGGCAATCCAAAACGTATTATACGATTTGCTCTTAATGATATAATGAATGCAGGCGCAAGAGGAGCGGAAATACTTATTGGTGGCAAGTTGGTTGGTAAAGGGGGCAAGGCAAGGACCCTACGCGCACGTGCAGGATACATGAAAAAAACAGGAAATTATGTTAAAAACGTAAGGATTGCAAAATATTCAGCCCTTACTAAGGGCGGCATAATTGGAGTTACTGTAAAAATAGTTCCTCCGGGAGTGCTGTTTTCCGATAATTTAGATCTATCCTCTCTTGAAGGCGAGGTCGTTCCAAAAGGTTCAGAAACTATTAAGGAGATAGCAGAAGAAGCGAAAGAAGAAGAGAAAAAAATAGAAGGGGCTGTTGGAGAAATAGCTAAAAAAATTGAGAAAGAGGAGAAGAGCGAAGGGGCAGTAAAGGAAATTGCTGAGAAAGTTGAGGAGGAAAAAAAGAAAAAAGAAGTGGAAAAAATAGCAAAGAAGCTTGAGGAAAATGCAGAAGTGGAAGAAGTTTTAGGAGAGGTCAAAAAAGCGGAAAAGCTTGAAAGTGCAGGAAAGCAGACAAATAAAGGAAAAAATAAGAAAGTAAAAAAGATTAAAACTAAAGGAGCGAAAGCGTAGAAAATTAAAAAGGTGGGAAAATTGTCAAAGAACAAGGTTGTTAGAGAATTGAGGGAAATGGGTTTGGATGAATTGAGGAAGAGGCTTGACGAGGTGTCGCTGGAACTTTTTCAGATAAAAGGCGCTTCAACCAGTACACATTCTATAGAAAATCCCGGCAGATATAGAGAGCTAAAGCGCACAATTGCAAGAATAAAAACTCTTTTGAGGGAAAGAGGAAAATTACGGAGTGAGGGTAACTAATGGCAGAAGAGATTTGTCCCAAATGTGGTCTTCCAAAGAGCCTTTGTATATGCGGAGAGATAGAGAAAGAATCAGAAATAAAGATAAGCGCCCTGAAGAAGAGATACGGAAAGATGGTTACAATTGTACATGGTATAAATAAAAAAGAGTTGAATTCCCTTTCAAAAAAACTGAAGCAAAAACTTGCATGCGGCGGTACGGTGAAGAATGATACGATCGTACTCCAAGGAGATCACAGAAATAAGTTGAAGGATATACTTGTTTCATTTGGGTATAAGAAGGACGCGATTATTATGTCCTGAGGTAATGTAATAAAAATATATATTACAAAATTACATAACGGTGTTTGTTTGGGGCAGAACAGGAGTTTTCTCCTAGGAGAGCTTATAGGAGAAAAAGTAGTTATAACAAAAACTGCGTCCCTCCAGTTAAGTGGGCTCAAGGGAACAATAATAGACGAGACAATGAACACATTTGTGATTGAAGCAAAAAACGGGCGGAAAAGAATCCCGAAAAAAGGGAATGTTTTTTTCTTTCCTTCCTCCGGCCTTGCTGTAAAGGGCTCCCAGCTCTTGATAAGACCCGAGGAGCGCACGAAAAAATTAGGTAGAAAAACATGGTGAAAAAATGAAAGAATGCGAAGATCCAAACTGTCCTTTTCACGGACATCTTAAGGTGAGAAACTTCAAGATGGTGGGAATGGTGGTTAGCACGAAGATGAGGCATACTGCTACTGTTAGAGTGGATTATGTTAAACGGGTCCCAAAATATGAGCGCCTTGAGAAGCGAAGGAGCAAGATACATGCGCATGTCCCATATTGTATGCATGTTGAAGAGGGGGATATAGTTGAGATCTCTTCATGCAGAAAATTGAGTAAAACTGTTAGTTTTGTTGTCACAAAAATATTGAAAAAAGGAGGGAATGAAGAATGAGAGCATTAGCCGCAAAAATAACAAAGGGCCTCACACTGGGGAGCGAACTGTTTTGTGCAGACAATAGCGGAGCGAAAATAGTTTCTATAATCGGTGTGAAACACTGGAAGGGAAAGAGAAGCAGGCTAATGAAAGCAGGGATAGGAGATATAGTAATAGTCTCAGTCAAAAAAGGCAACGCTAAGGTGAGAAAAACAAAGCAAAAAGCAGTGATTATACGGCAGAGGAAAGAATTTAGAAGGGGGTTGATCAGAGTTAAATTCGAAGACAACGCATGTGCGCTTATTGACGACCAGAGGTTGCCAAAAGGCACTGAGATAAAAGGAGCAGTTGCAAGAGAAATTGCTACCTCCTTCCCCAAAGTAGTCGGCATAGCATCGGTGGTGGTTTGATGGGTTCAAAATTTAAACAAATTGTTTTGAGTCTAGCGCTCCACAAAAGGAAGAAATTACTTCGCTCCAGACTCTCAAAAGAGCTTTCTAAAAAATTTAAGCTCAGAACTGTAACTATAAGAAAAGGGGACAAGGTAAAGATTGTAAGGGGAAGGTTCAAAGGTAAGAGTGGAACAGTTTCAAAAACATCTATAAAAAAAGCAGTGGTCTTTATTGAGGGTGTTGTCGGTAAGAAACAGAACGGTACGGAGTTTTTATTTCCGATAAAAGCTTCAAATTTGGTTGTAATTGAATTGAGTGGTGATAGAAAATGGCAAAGCACGGAGAAAAAAAACATATGAAGCGGATCGCAGCTCCGAGGAAGGTAAGCATACCAAGGAAGGGAGACAAATTTATAGAAAGAACTTCTTCTGGCCCCCATCCACTTACTTCTTCTGTACCCCTTTCTATAGTCCTTAGAGACTATCTTAAGCTGGCAAAAAATATGAAGGAGGTCAAATCTCTCCTTGACCGCGGACTTGTTTTGGTTGATAATAGGATTGTTAAAAATACAAGTTTCCCGGTTGGTTTAATGGATGTTATTTCTATACCCGATACCTCTCTTTACTATAGGTGCGTTACTTCACCGACAAAATATTATTTCCTACCAATCTCTGAGAAGAGCTCAAAGTTCAAATTATGCAAAATAACAAATAAAAAAATAGTTAAGGGCGGTGCGGTCCAGTTAAGTTTTCATGATGCTCGCACTGTTATAATACAAAAAGAAGAAGATGTGTTCAAGGTTGGAGATTCTATAAAGCTTTCAATACCAGAGCAAAAAGTTTTGCATTTTTATAAACTGCAGAAAGGAGCGGAATGTTATATATTTAAGGGAAGGCACGCTGGCTCTTACGGAAGAATTGAAAAAATAACAGAATACAAGGGAAGGCCTGCGATGGCGGTTATAAAAAATAAGAGCGAAAAAATTACACTTAAGAAATACCTTTTTGCAATTGATGAAGAATTCAAAAAGGAAATAGAAGAGGGAAATAAATGACCGTTAGAGTGGCAAAAGTGACTGTAAATATAGGCGTTGGAGAAGGCGGAGAGAAATTACAAAAAGCCATCCAGTTGCTGGAAAAAATTACTAAGCGCAAGCCAGCTCCAACAAAGAGCAGGACTAGAAACCCAACGTTTAAAATAAGAAAAGGGCAGCAAATTGGTGCAAAGGTGACTCTTAGGAAGAAGGAGGCGGAAGAATTTTTGAAAGAGGCGCTTTCTGCAGTTGATAATAAACTTTCTTCTGCACAGTTTGCGAAAGATGGCAATTTTTCGTTTGGAGTTAAAGAATATATTGATTTACCTGCTACAAAATATGACCCCTCTATAGGTTTATTTGGCTTTGATGTTTGTGTGACTCTCGAAAAGCCCGGCTATAGGGTAAAGAGGAGGAGAATTGCCCGTTCAAAAGTTGGGGGCAGGCAGAAAGTAGACAAGGAAGAAGCTATTAAATTTATACAACAAAAATTTGGTGTTGAGGTAAATGGATAAAGACTCATTAAAATACAAAAAGCGCGGCAAAAGAATGTGCCAGATATGCGGAAGCTCGAAAGGGCTTATACGTAAATGCGGCCTACTTATCTGCCGAAGATGCTTTAGAGAAATAGCTGAGAAGCTTGGTTTTGAAAAATATTCGTAGATGGTTATATGCACACACTCGCAGATATATTAAATAAATTGAAAATAGCGTCAGAGAAAGGTATTTCTACTGTAACTTTGCGTCCAGCTTCAAATTTGACCAAGGATATTCTTTCAGTTATGCAAAAAAATGGCTATATTGGACAATTTGAAGTTTTTGAGGATAAGCGCGGAGGAGAGATAAAAGTGAATTTAATTGGTAAAATTAATTCATGTGGTGTGATAAAGCCACGCTTCCCTGTCAATTTGAAGAACATATCCAAATATGAACGGCGCTATTTAATGGGAGCTGGAATGGGTCTGCTTATTCTTTCGACACCGCTGGGTGTAATGTCAAGCGAGGAGGCCCGCTCGAAAAAAGTTGGCGGAGTCCTCTTGGGTTATGTTTACTAGGTGATTTTGTGAAGGTTCCAGAAGGTGTTTCTGTAGAAGTTCAAAAAGGAAAGGTGATTGTTTCTAAGGGAGATATTTCATTAAGCGAGATTTTCCCATCTAGAATTGTTTCTGTAAAGCTTAACGGAAATGACCTTACAGTTGAGCCTTTGATAAAAAAGCGAAAGTATTTATCTATCTCGAAAGCAGTTAGCTCTCAAATAGCAAATCTAATTGAAGGACTGAACAGGCCGTTTGAGAAAAAAATGGTTGTGCTGCATTCTCATTTTCCAGTGAGTTTAGAGATCAAGGATAAGAAAATATATATCGCCAATTTTCTTGGAGAGAGAAAAAAAAGGGAGGCGGATATAGTTGGCGATACTACAGTAAAAATCTCAAAAGATGAAATAGTTGTTTCGGGCCCAAATAAAAAGCATGTCGGCCAGACCGCTGCTAATTTAATAAGCGCAACCAAAATAAAAGGTAAAGATGAGAGAATTTTTCAGGATGGGATATATTTAGTTAGGTGATAATATGGCAAAACCAAAATACCGCAGACCAAATTACGGAAGAGTGAAGAGAGTAAAGGCTAATTGGAGAAAGCCACGCGGTATCGACAACAAACAAAGAAAGAAATTGAAAGCATATGGCGCTGTTGTCAAAGTAGGTCACAGAAAAAAGAAGAGCGAACGAGACCTGAGAAACGGCAAGATTGAATTGTTAGTTCACAATGTTCCAGAACTTGAGAAGGTAATTAAGGAAAAAAATAATTTTGTTGTAAGGATAGCTGCTGGAGTTGGTAAAAAGAAGAGAATTGAGATTTTAAAAATTGCTAAAAATAAAAAAATTGAGGTTGTTAACAAAGGGCATTTAAAGAAAGGAGGTAAGCAGGATGTCGCTTAAGACTATACGAAGAGTAGTTTCGAGGATTTTCAAAGTTGGCAAGAGCAGAGTGAAAATAGTTAACGAAGTTGAGGCCTCTCAAGCTTTAACTGCTGATGATGTGCGGGAGTTGCTTAAGAAAAAATCTATAGAAATAAAACCAAAGAAAGGAGTGAGCCGTACAAAAGTTAATAAAAGAAAGAAGAGAAAAAGAGGGGCCGGAAGTATAAAGGGCAGAAAAAGAACCAGGGCATTTCGAAAGGAAAGTTGGATTAAGAAAATTAGGGCCCAGAGAAAGTATCTCAAAGGCATCAAAAATAAGCTTAAAAACGGGGCGTACCGATCTCTTTATTTAATGATAAAAGGAAACAACTTTAAGACTAAGAAGGCTCTTAAAAATTATATAGAGGAGCACGAGCTGTTGGAGTGATATATAGGAGATGAAAAAATGTTCAGAAGAAGAAGAGAAGGAAAGACAAACTATAAGAAAAGAATAGCGCTACTCAAATCCCGCAAAATTAGGATGGTGGTAAGAAAAACAAATAAATATGTAATTGTTCAATTTATTGATTTTTCAGAAAAGGGGGATAAAACAATTACTTCTACTACCTCAAGAGAACTAAATAAATTTGGCTTTCCTGGAAAAAGAAATTTGCCCTCTGCTTATTTAGCTGGCTATTTAGCCGGCTTTAAAGCCATTAAAAAAGGGGTAAAGGAAGCTATTTTAGATACAGGGCTTCACCCCAAAACTAAGGGATCAATTTTATTTGCTGCTCTGAAAGGGGCTTTAGACGCGGGCGTTGCTGTGCCTCATTCAGAAGAACTTTTTCCTTCCCAGGACAGAATAAACGGCGAGCATCTAAAGCTTTTGGATTTATTTAAACAATCAAAAAAGAAAATAGAAGGTGAATTCAAATGAGTGAATGGAAACCACGAACAAAGTTAGGTTATGAAGTGAGCAGTGGTAAGGTAACTTCTCTTCAAAATGTACTTTTGTCTGGCAGAGCGATATTGGAATCAGAAATAATAGATATTTTAGAGCCGCAACTAAAAGATGAGATATTAGAAAGGAGGAGAACTCAAAGAGTTACTGCTGCGGGTAGAAAAACAACAACGCGCGTCGTTATAATAGTTGGGAATATGAACCATGTCGTTGGGCTGGGTGTTGGAAAAGCTAAGGAATACCTTGATGCAATTAAGAAAGCACTTAAAGATGCAAAGATGCATCTTGTTTACGTTCCTTTGGGCTGCGGTTCCTGGGAATGTGGATGCGGCAAGGAGCACTCGATTCTTTTCTCAGTTTCCGGAAAAGAAGGTTCTACTCAAATTACGCTTAAGCCTGCTCCAAAAGGCACCGGCATAGTAGCGAATAAAGTTACTGCAAAAGTTTTAGAGTTTGCTGGGATAAAGGACTGCAGGTCACTTTCTAAAGGGAGGACAAAAAACAAACTAAACACCGCACTTGCCACAATTGATGCGCTCAAAAAGCTTTCATCAAGTAGGGTTGGGAAGCGCTCGACAAGGGTGAAAAAATGAAGCTCATATGTGTTGTAAGAGTTAGAGGCAGCAGAGGCATACGCAGAGACATAGAGCAAAGTTTGAGAAATATCAATTTAACCAGAGTCAATCATATGATTTTCCTTCCTTATACTCCTGCTCTGAAAGGGGTGCTGCAGAAAATAAAAGATTATGCCACCTGGGGAGAAATTGATGAGAAAGTATACAAAAAAATTGTTGAAAAATATGGAAAGAAAAAAGTTTTTAGATTGAAACCACCTAAAAAAGGATACGGTTCTGTAAAACTTCCATTCCCAGATGGTGCTCTTGGAAACAGAAAGGACAAAATTAATGAGCTTGTAGAAAATATGCTGTAGTTTGGGATATATGTATGAGCGTGGTATTTATGGTCAGAAAAATAAAGAGCAAAAAAAGAAAATATTATAGCCAGAGAACTTTTGGCAGAGGCAATAAGAAGCATGGCAGAGGGAAAGGAGAGAAAGGCGGCAAGGGAAAAGCAGGCGTAAAAAAACAGAGCTGGCTTAAGACAATAAAGACAGTTGGGACTAAGAAGCCGAAGGGATTTGGCAAAAGGAAGAGAAAAGCGCCGACACTGAATTTGAAACAAATAAGCGAAATGGCTCGGTCTAATAGACTTAAGAAAGAGGGAGAATTTTATGTTGTTAATATGCCAGGCACAAAAATACTTGCTAATGGAACTATAAATTTTAAGCTAAAAATTACTGCAAAGAAATTCTCAAAAAAAGCAATTGAGCGTATAAAAGCTGCGGGCGGAATAATAGGTGGAAAATAATGTTTGACTTTTTGAAACCAATAATTAATATTCTCCCAGAGGTGAAAGCTCCAGAAAAATTATCCCCATTAAAAGAAAAATTGATGTGGACTGGAGCTGCATTAATAATATTTTTTGTTCTTGGGAGAATATTTCCCTGGGGTATTAATGCAGCAAACCTCTCTCAAAGAGGGCTTGGAAGGCTGGAAATGCTCCTTGGAAGCAAGACAGGTTCACTAATAACCGCAGGAATCGGTCCAATAGTATTAGCTTCAATTTTCCTTCAGCTTGCAGTTGGTTCTAAACTTATAGAATTTGACCTCTCTTCTCCAGAGGGAAAGAAACTTTTTCAGGGCCTTCAAAAATTACTCGCTATTTTTTTGTGCTTCTTTGAAGGAATAATTTATGTGCTTTCTGGCTTTGTGCCTGCAGTTCCTTCCTCAAGTTTATTTGGCATTATTAGCATCACTCAGCTGGCTCTTATACTGCAGCTTGCTCTTGGCTCTATTATTTTGCTTTATTTAGACGAAGTTGTACAGAAATATGGAATTGGAAGCGGAATTTCTTTGTTCATTGCTGCTGGTGTTTCTCAATCAGTTATTATGGGCGCTTTAAATTTCTTAGCTCAGAGCGGCACAAGCATACCAACCGGTTTAATCCCACAATTTGTTTACTACTTATTTAACGGCAATATAGTCACCTCTTTCTGGACGATAATTCCGCTTGTTTTTACTGGAGTTGTTTTTCTTATCGTAGTTTATGCTGAAGGGATGAAGATTGAACTGCCACTTTCCTACGGACGAATCAGAGGTTTGGGAGCACGATATCCGCTCAAATTTCTCTATGTAAGCAACATCCCGGTCATACTTGCGGTTGCATTTCTTTTAAATATCCAGCTTTTTGGCATGTTCCTCTCAAATGCAGGCTTCACTTTTATAGGCCAGTATAGAGGAAGCACTCCATACAGCGGCCTTACCTATCTACTTACTTCTCCCCCTTCGCCCCTCTTGGTAACCGGCGGTTATCCAGCCTATTTAAGCTTTATTTTCCAACCAACAGAAATTTTACATTTATTGGTCTATGGTCTGGCCTTGATAGTGCTTTCTGTTTTATTCGGTTGGTTCTGGATTGAGTCCGCAAACATGGGGCCCAAAGCTGTTGCTTCGCAACTTGAGTCGGCTGGCCTGCAAATACCCGGCTTTAGAAGAGACCCAAGAGTCATTGAAAAACTCTTGGAGAAATATATACCTACTATTACGATATTGGGAAGCGCGTTTGTAGGCCTGCTTGCGTGGTTTGCAGATATTACTGGAGCGCTTGGAACTGGCATGGGAATTTTACTTACTGTTGGAATTTTATATAGGTTCTACGAAGATTTAGCAAGGGAGCAGATTTTTGAAATTTATCCCGTACTCAAAAAGATGGTGGCATAATGGACGGCGTTATTGGCATATGTATTTTCAGTTTTGTATTCTCGCTCATATCTGCCTGGGTGAACAGAAAATTCGGCAATAGGAAGAGGACAAAAGAGATACAAAAACAAATAAATGACTTTCAGAAAGAATTAAAGGAAGCGCAGGCAAAAAAAGATGAGAAGAAAATTAAAAAGTTAGAAGCTCAGCAGAAAGATATGCTCAAGCTTGCTCAGGAGATGATGTTTCTCCCATTTAAGTCGATGATTATTATTCTTCCGCTCTTTTTTGTTGCGCTTTATTTGATCAATATGTTTTTTCCTGGCGTGGTAATTACTCTGCCTTTCTCTCTTCCAGTTCCCAAGCTACCCGAGATAATTGCATGGAGAAATGTGTTTGGTTCCAGAGGAACTTTCATTCTATTCACTGTTGTTTTCGGGCTTGTGATAGAAGGATTTATAACGTTGTATGAAAAATTAAAGAATAAATAGAGTATTGTTGTAAAATTGTGGTGATGTTATGGTTGCGCCGAGATTCAGAAGAAAAAAGAAAGTTTTTAGGAAAAGCCCTGGAAAGAAAAAAGTGGTCCTCTATATAAGAGAGAAAACTAAACCAAGAAGATGCGCACTCTGTGGCAGGAAGCTTGGCGGCATCCCGAGGAGCTCGGGGTCGGAACTGCGCAAGCTGAGCAAGACCCAGAAAAGGCCCGAGAGAATGTTTGCCGGTATTTTATGCCCTTCTTGTGTTTCTACAATTTTGAAGGAAAAATTGCGCTTGGATGCAGGGAAGATTAAGCGCTCTGCTATAGCGATTTCCCATCTTAAATATATAGATATGATTAAAGGAGAATCAAAAAGGAAAAAATACACAAAGAAGAAGAGAGAAAAAAAGAAGACGGAAAAACCAAAGAAAAAAAGAAAGGCTAAAAAAGCAGCTCCAAAGGAGAGTAAATAGGACAAATAAAAGTAGTTTAATGATCTCTGCGATCTCTTAGGCTTAATTTTTTATTTTATGTTACTGTTTTTTTTATATGATTATTGCTGTTTCTGGACTTTCCGGTTCTGGCAAAACAACAGTTGCTAATGTGCTTGCCAAAAGATTGGGGTTGAAGGCAGTTACAACTACTCTGAGGGATTTAGCACTTAGGATGCACCTTTCACTTGAAGAGGCTCTTGCGCGCAGAGCCAAGCTTGATTTGGACAGAAAGCTGGATGAATTTCTTGTAAATTCAGCAAAAAAAGGAAATTGTGTTGTTGCCTCCCGGCTTGCCTGCTGGCTTCTTCCGGACGCAGATTTGAAGGTTTGGTTGGCCGCCTCTCCAGAAGTGAGAGCGAGAAGGATTGCTATAAGGGAGCACAAAATTTTCACAAAAGTGCTTGAGGAGACAAAAAAGAGAGACGCGAGAGATATTGAAACTTACAAAAGAATTTATGGATGGGATATTAGCAAGCATGACTTTTGTTTTATTGTGAATACTGATGCTCTTTCTGCAGATGAAGTTTCTGAAGCTATTATAAAGAGAGCAACACAAAAATAAAAAAGCTTTACGTGCTTATACTAATGATATAAATGGGCGCGATAGAAGTAGGAAAAAAAGCAGTTGTTTTGAGAGGCAGGAGGGCAGGAAAAAAGGTTGTAATAACAAAGCTGCTAAATGATACATTTGTTATGGCTAAAAGCGGCCATATTAAAGAGAGAAAATTTAACATCAAGCATTTAGAAATTATTCCATAATTTTTTATTTTTTGTTCTTAATACTTTTTTATGATTAAATTGAAAGAAGGCAGAGCTAGTTTAGGAAAGAGATTGAATGAGCGCTCAATTTCTGAGATGCTGGAGTACAGCGGAGTTGTGATTGACAAGCCGCGCGGCCCCTCTTCCCATGAGGTTACTTCATTTGTAAAAAAGATTTTAAATGCAAGACGCACAGGTCATGCAGGAACTCTTGACGCAGATGTTTCCGGAGTGTTGGTTGTTATGTTAAATTCTGCATGCAAGCTTTCTCGTTTTCTTTCAAAATCAACAAAAGAATATGTTTCAGTAATGTCAATTATGCCGCCTGCGAGTGAAAAAGAAATTGAAGAAGTTTTTTCGCATTTCAGAGGAAAAATTTACCAGACGCCGCCACTTGAAAGTGCAGTTAAAAAACAGTTGAGAATTAGAGAGGTTTACAAATTAAATTTGTTGGAAGTGGAAAAAACAAGAGTTTTATTTTCTGCAAAAGTTGAAGCCGGAACATATATAAGAAAGCTGATTACTGATTTTGGAATGCTGCTTGACAGAGATACAAAAATGTTGGAGTTAAGAAGAATAAGCGCGGCCGGTTTTTCTCTGGACAATGCGATTACTTTGCAGACTCTTTCAGATTATAAATGGCTCGCGGATAATGGAAAACCAGAAAAACTTAAATCAGTTTTAGTTAATGCCGAGGAATTGATTAAATTAAAAAAAGTTGTTGCTGATGACGAAGCAATATTGAGCATATGTAAAGGCGCGAATTTGGCGGTTCCAGGTATCGTTTCTCTAGACGAGAATATTGAGGTTGGAGAATTTGTCCAGATTTTAACAGGTAAAGGAGAATTGGTTGCAATTGCACGCGCCTTACTTTCTTCGGGCGAGATAAAAAATAGAAAGCACGGTATTGCTCTTGACACTGAGCGTATTATACATATATTTTCATAAATATTCTACTTTTTCAGCAGAAAGCTTTAAAACTTCACAAGGCTTAAAATATTATTTCTCACTAATATCTCTGCGTCGGGATGGCAGAGTGGTAATGCGCACGCCTGGAGTTGCACTTGAGCACAAAACGCAACTGAGAGCGTGTGGGCGAAAGCCCTCCTGGGTTCGAACCTGTTTCCTTTGGAAGAAAGAAAAAGGTTGCTCAAGCTTTTTATGGGATTTCCAAAAAAAGCGATATTCCCAGTCCCGACGTTGTTAATGGTGTTAAATTGACAGAATCAAAGGATTTCAACCGCATAGTGCGTCTGCTTGGAAGAGATTTGGACGGGCATTTGTCTCTATTGGATGCTTTAGGCCGAATTAAAGGAGTTGGTTTCAACCTTGCTAAATCTCTCGTTTTTATTATAACGAAAGAATTGAAGCTGCCCGAAAATTATGAGATCGGAAGGCTCAATGATGAACAAATTAAAAAAATAGAAGATATTGTTAAATTCCCCGCAAGTTATGGCTTGCCTGGTTTTATACTTAACAGAGCTTTTGACCGCCTTACAGGGACTGATGTACATTTAATTGAAAATGACTTGAGTTTTGGGGTGCGGCAGGATATTGAGGCAGAAAAAAAGATCAAGTCCTGGGTCGGATGGAGGCACTCTACTGGAAAGAAAGTGAGGGGTCAGCATACCAGAACAAGTGGAAGAAAAGGAACAACTGTTGGTGTTGTTAAAAAGAAGCTCAAGCCACAAAAAGCTAAGAAGCCTGCGCCTCAGTCTAAAAAGTAGTGAGTGATAATTATGGGAAGCCCAAAGAAATTGAGAAAAAAGTATGAACGGCCTAAAAGATTGTGGGATAAGAGCAGAATAGAAGAAGAAGGAGGGTATGTAAGCGAATATGGTCTCAAAAATATGAAAGAATTGTGGAGGGCAGAAACTGTTTTAAGGGGAATAAGACGCGAGGCAAGAAAACAATTAGCTTTACATGGAGCAAATGAACGCAGAGTGCAGGAGCTGTTGAATAGAGTGAAAAGATATTTTATTAGAAATAATATTGTAAATTTAGATGATTTGTTATCTCTTTCTGTGAGAGATATATTGGAAAGGAGACTTCAGACAATTGTTTTTAAAAAAGGGTTGGCAAAAACAATTAAACAAGCGCGGCAGTTTGTTGTACATGGACACATAGCGATTAATGGTAATAAAGTGACTTCTCCTTCATATACTGTTCCCTTTTCTGAGGAAGACAATGTTGCATGGTATGGAACGCCCATATCTATTGAACCTGTTTCAGAAGGGACACCGACAGAGAGAAATGAAGTTGAGAAGAAGAAGAGTAAGGAGGAAGCCTCAGAGAGTGCTGAGAAAAAGAAGGAGGGAAGTGAGAAGAAAGCACCAGAAAAGCAAATGCCAAAACATCAAAAAGGAAGGGGAGCGGATAATACATAGAGAAAACCACAAAGAAAGGTGAGAATGATGGATAGAAGAGAGAGAAAGAAAAGAATTGAGCCACATGCTGTTTATGAAGGAACGTGGGGCATAGCGCATATCTACTCTTCAAGAAACGATACAATAATTACTGTTACTGATTTGACCGGAGCTGAAACAATTGCAACTGCTTCTGGGGGGATGATTGTAAAGGCCCATAGAGAAGAAGGGGGCCCTTATGCAGCGATGCAGGCTGCTTTTAGAGTTGCCGAAAAAGCTAAAGAAAGGGGTATTGGAGCTGTCCATATAAGGATTAGAGCTCCAGGTGGCCACAAATCAAAAACTCCCGGTGCTGGGGCTCAAGCAGCAGTTAGAGCATTGGCTCGTTCTGGCTTGAAAATAGGCAGGATAGAAGATGTCACGCCAATACCTACAGACACCACCAGAAGGCCGGGCGGAAAGAGAGGCAGAAGGATGTGATTTTTTTTAGTTTATTCAATTGAGGTGCAAAAAATGAAAGTGAAAATATTAAAAGAGAAAAAAAATAAATTAGAATTTCTATTAACAGACGCGTCGCCAGCTTTTGCAAATGCCATCAGAAGAACAATTGTTTCAGGTTTAGAAGCGTTTGCAATAGATGAAGTTAGGTTTAGCGAAAACACATCGCCAATATTTAATGAGTACATCGCCCATAGAATTGGCTTGATTCCGCTTACTTACGCAAAATCAGCTCCAGACTACGAGGTAAATTTCAGCTTGAGTGCAACAGGTCCTACTACAGTTTACTCAAAAGACCTTAAATCTTCAGATTCGTCCATAAAAGTCGCAATCAAGGACATCCCAATAATAGTACTTGCCAAAAAGCAGACCCTCCGCCTTACTGCTGTTGCGCGTAAAGGAATTCCCAAAAAACATGCCAAATTTCAGTCTGCTTTTGCTTCGTACGGAGCGCTTGCCGACATCACAATAGGAGATAACTGCGACAAATGCATGAAATGTGTTGAAATTTGTCCAAAAAACCTTTTCAACAAAAATTTACAAATAAAAAAAATAGAGGAGTGCGATCTGTGCGGCGCATGCATGGAGATATGCCCCAAAAAGGCACTAATAGTCAAGCCTTCTGGCGGTTCCTTTATTTTTAAAGTTGAGAGTTATAACAACCTAACTGCCCGAGAACAACTTTTGAGAGCAACGAAACTTATAAGGGATAATGCAAAGCAGCTATATGAAAAAATAGGCAAAATCTGAGCAGAAGACAGATTAATAGTGTTTGTTGTAAGATTATGTGAGTAGATGAGGATAAGAGTGGTTCCAAATTCAAAAAAGTTTGGGATACAATGTGTGCGTTCTGCGATGGGCGCAAAGATAGTTGCAAGAGTTGTTTCTCCGCCCGAACATAACAAAGCAAACAAAGAGCTTTTAAAGAAACTGAAAAATAAATACAGATTAAAAGCACGCATCGTTAGGGGAGCAGCATCAAGAGAAAAAGAAGTTGAGTTTGAGCTTCCAGAGGAAGAGGTTATTTTGCGTTTATGCGGGGATGGCAGAGACTGGTCAAATGCGCAGGACTGAGGTTCCTGTTCCTTAGGGATGCCTGGGTTCAAACCTCCCCTTTTTCTTTCTAAAGAAAGAAAAAGTGTAAGCTTCCCAAAAAGAAAGAATTTAGAAAGAAAGCGGTAAGCTTCTGTAAGCAACTTCTTCAAAAGAAGTTGCATCAAGAAGTTCTCTGGTGCAGCTCTCTTCTTAAGAGAGGTGCTGCAGGTCTTTCTTTAGAAAGAAGTGCTGGTGCAGCGCAACTTCTTAGAAAGAAAGAACGAACTTCTTTCTTGGGACAGCTTAGCACTTCTTTCTTCTTAAGAAAGAAGGGCCAGAGAGAAAATCCCAGTCCCCGCATAAAAAGGTGAATAAAATGAAAAAAGGTCCTGAAAATCCAGAGCATATACAGTTGATTGCTCTGTGTGAGAAGAAGATGAGAAAAGAGAAAAAGCCAGTTTATACTCTACTTCTAAAATATCTTAGAAGACCCAGGCGAAGAAAAGTTGAGGTCAATGTTAAAAAACTTGAAGTATTTTCAAAAGACAAGGAGCTTATTATTGTTCCTGGGAAAGTTTTAGGCATTGGTGAACTTAAAAAGCCAATAAAGGTTGCAGCGCTCTCTTTTTCCTCATCTGCTATCGAAAAAATAAAGCGCTCAAAAGGGGAGTATTTTTACTTGCTTGATTTATTTAAATCAAACAAAAAATTAGAAAACGTAAGAGTGATAATATGATTGTTGATGCAACAGGTGCAATTGCTGGAAAATTGGCAGCATTTTGTGCAAAAAGAGCTCTACTTAAAGAAAGCGTGATAATTGTTAATGGAGAAAAAGCGATTATTTCGGGCGACCCCGTGCGTATTGTTAGCGTTTATAAGAAGAGAAGGGGGATGATAAATAAGTCCAATCCCGAACATGCTGCAAAATGGCCCCGAAGGCCGGATTTATTTTTAAAGAAAATTATAAAAGGAATGCTCCCCAAAGAGAGAAGGGGGAAAGAAGCAGCAAGTAGAATAAAGGTGTTTATGGGCGTGCCAGAAAAATATGAGGGAAAGGCAGAGAAATTTCCAATCACTTCAAAACATTTATATTCAAAATTTATTTCAGTAGGAGATATCTGCAAATCTCTTGGGTGGAACAAATGAAAAAGAAGAAAGAAAAAATAGTTATAACTAAGGGCAAGAGAAAGAGAGCGGTAGCAAGGGTAAGAATAAAAAAAGGCAAAGGCAAAGTAATTTTTAACAACACCCCTCTGGATTTGGTTGAGGACAAAACAGTTAAATATATCGTTTCAGAACCTTTCAAATTTTGTGCTCCTTCAGAGTTCGATATTTTAATCAGAACCAACGGCGGGGGGAAGATGGGCCAAGCTCAGGCCGCCCGAACTGCGATAGCAAAAGCATTGGTTGAATTTACTGGGGACGCCACACTTAAAAAACGTTTATTAGAATACGACCGAGCCATGCTTGTTGATGACATGCGAAGGGTTGAACCAAAGAAGTATTTGGGAAGAAAAGCACGCGCAAGATTTACAAAATCTTATAGATAATGCGAAAACTAAAAAAGATGTGGGTATAAATAGGTGCGTTGTAGGGGGGGATAATATGCTAATACCAGTAAGATGTTTTTCATGCGGGAAGCCAATAGGACATTTGTATGAGAAATTCAAAAAAAGATCCAAAAAAGAAGATCCCGCAAAAGTGCTTGATGATTTGGGCGTTGATAGGTACTGTTGCAGAAGAATGCTTATTTCTCAGGAAGACTATTTGGGAGAAATAATTGCTTATAAACGCTACTAAACTTTTTTGGAGGTAGGAAATAATAAAGGGCTAATTTATAATATTTGTTTGGGGGGGCCGTAGGGTAGCCTGGAAAACTTCTTTCTTGACTTTGATGAAAAGAAAGATTGTTTAGGCACCATCCTTCAGCCTTGGGGTGGCTGCGACCCGAGAAACTTCTTTTCTTTCTAAAGAAAGAAAAGACCTTTACTAGAAAAGAAAGAACTGCTGAAAAGACCTTTACTAGAAAAGAAAGAACTGCTGAAAAGACCTTTACTAGAAAAGAAAGAACTGCTGAAAAGACCTTTACTAGAAAAGAAAGAACTTCTGAAAAGACCTTTACTAGAAAAGAAAGATTTTGGTAAGGTTATTTTTGCTGAAAAGAAGGAAGCGCGGGAATTCGAATCTCGGCGGCCCCACTAATAAACTGTAGTTTCTTATAGGGAAAGTAGTAGGAAACCGTGCTGGTCCTTTCTTTCTTAAAAAGAAAGAAAGTACTAAGCTGTTCCAAAGAAAGAATTACTAAAGGAAAGTAGTAGGAAACCGTGCTGGTCCTTTCTTTCTTAAAAAGAAAGAAAGTACTAAGCTGTTCCAAAGAAAGAATTACTAAAGGAAAGTAGTAGGAAACCGCACTAATTTAAAGGGAAACGAGTGAGAAACCGTAGGTGTCTTACTTTGAGAAATAAATATCCTCAAGCATTTTCTTAATTTTTTTTCTCATTTTTTCTAAATCTTCCGGAGTTGTCGGTATTTGGCCACTCGGAATCTTTCTGTTCCTTTTCCATTTTTTATGTTCCTCATCTTCGGCGCTATTTATATGTTCCGCTAATTCAGATGCATTTTTGAACTCTTTCCCACAAACAGGGCAGATTATTCCCTTCATGCTTTTTTTAATAAGCATTTTTAAATAAACTTTTCTATCTCTTTTTATTTTTTTACTTTGTTATTATTGTTGCGCGGCTGTGGTCTAGTGGTTAGGATACCAGCCCTCCAAGCTGATGACCCGGGTTCGACCCCCGGCAGCCGCATTTATTGTATTAGAATCTGTTAAAAATAAATTTCTAGATTTCTTTAATTATTTTTTCGAACTCTTTTTCAACTTCTATCTCTACTTTTTTGATGACAAATGCCCTTTGCAGTATTATGATAATTGCGCCCACTACGATTATGCTTGCCCCCATAACAATTATTTTGATGGGCAGACTGCATATTAATAATAAATTTACTATGATTGCTGCAACTGCGCTTATGGGTATATTTTTTACATTAAGCGGAATGATGAAACCCCTCCTCAAGTTTGGCCTGCTTCTTCTTAACATTATTACAGATGCATTTACAAAAGAAAAAACAAAAAGGGCTACAAAACTAGTTGTTGCCGCGATCTCTTCAATCTTCCCAACAAGCAGAAACGTGCTGCTTATTACAAGAGAAATTAAAATCGCATAATGGGGAGTTGAAAATTTTTTGTTTAATTTTGAAAGCGGGGATGGAAGAAAGTGAAGCTTTGCTATGCCGTATAGTAGACGAGAGGTGGTAAGAAGCGCAATTAACACCGTGCCTGCGCATGCTGCTATTGCAATGAGAGCAAGGAGCAGATTTGAGAATGGAATTATTTCTCCTATTGCATCTGCAAGCGGCGAAGAGGAAGAAGCAAGTTTCCCAACCCCTATCGCCTTCATCGCGCCTAATGCAACAGACACGTACAAAATTGCACTAATAATAATTGTTAGGAATATTGCTTTGGGGATGAGCTTCCTTGCGTTCTTTGTCTCTTCTGACTCCACTGCAAGGGCTTCAAACCCAAGGAATGCGAAAAATGCAAGCACAGCTCCTTTTATCGCCCCAATCCATTCAAACGAAAAGAAATTGATTTTGACTCTTCCAAAAAATATGCCTGCAATCGCTATTGCCAACAAGCCCCCAACAGCCAAAAGAGCCAAAACATCATTTACTTTCGCAGATTTTTTTATTCCGACTAACACCAATATACTAAACAACAAAATTACGACAAGGGCAGTAATTATTTTATTTAATGGAAAGAATATATTCAGGTAACCGGCAAGTCCCAGCGCCACAACTGGTACAGCTATCATAAACTCAAAGATTATTGACCAACCAATAGCAGATGCAATTATATTATTTTTAAATGCTCTTTTTACATACAAAAAACTCGAGCTTGCCTTTGGAAACATTGATGAAAGTTCAGCATAACTCAGGCCGGTCAAAAGCGCAGCAATGCCCGCAAGCAAAAAAGAGAGCCACATCCCATTTCCAGCCAGGTAGCCGACTTTTCCTATAAGAACATATATGCCCGCTCCAATAACTACCGAGAGCCCGACTAACGCGGCTTCAAATAATCCAAGCTCCTTTTTCAGCCTTCGCATGTTTTTAATATTCAGTTAAGTTTTAATATTTAAATTATACTATTTCAATATTTTTACT
>WALN01000037.1 GCA_015522865.1 Microcaldota archaeon | reverse complement strand
TGGAAAAACAAAACATTCAAAAAGTATAATTTGAGTACTCTTGTCGCTCCGCTTATTATAGGAAAAAAACACTTCTACCTGCAACTACTGAGGAGAATAAAGGAAGAATTGATCGGACTTGGTTTCACTGAAAGAAGAGGACCTTTAATAGAAACCGAATTTTGGAACATGGATGTGTTATTTATGGCTCAGCACCACCCTGCAAGAGATATACACGATGTATTCAAACTAAAATACCCGAAAAAAGGAAAAATAGAAAACAAAGAATTGATGAAAAGAGTAAGAGAAGTGCACGAGCATGGAGGCGCTGGAAAATCTATAGGATGGAAATACAAATGGGAGGAAGAGATTGCAAGGCAATTAGTATTGAGATCTCAGACAACATGTGTTTCCGCCAGAGCGCTCTCTTCCCCTTTCGTGCCGCCCTTAAGAATATTTTCAATCGGCAAAGTGTTTCGGCCAGATGAGATTAATTGGAATCATTTTATAGAATTCAACCAGTGCGAGGGTATAGTTGCCGACGAAAAGACAAACTTCAGAGAGCTGCTCGGATATTTGAAATCATTTGCAACTGAAATATTTGGAGTAGATGAAGTAAAATTTGCCCCTTCTTACTTTCCCTTCACAGAACCAAGCATAGAAATGTTTGTGAAAATAGGCGAAAAGGGCTGGGTAGAAGTTGCAGGCGCGGGCATGTTCAGGCCAGAGGTTTTAGAAATGCTTAAAGTGGAGGTCCCTGTTCTGGCTTGGGGCATTGGGATAGATAGATTTGCAATGCTAAAGCTCGGCATAACTGACATTAGAGATATACATTCTGAAGACCTAAAGTTCTTGAGAGATAAGTGGTAAGATGGTAAACTACACAATAAAAAAAGAAAGACTGCGAAAATTGGTCGGAATTCCCGAAGAGCAGGTAGAAAAACTGCTACCCAACATCAAATGCGAAATTGAGAATGAAAGTGAGGATGAAATTGAAGTGGAAATAACTGCGGATAGACCAGATTTGTTAAGCGTTGAAGGAATAGCAAGAGCATTAAAAGGGATAATAAAAAGAGAAGTGGGCGCACCAAAACTAACACTGCTCAAACCATCAACGTACATAGAGGTAGACGAGTCAATAAAAAAAATAAGACCGATTGTTGTTGGGGCAGTTGTAAGAAATATTTTAATGGATGAAGAAAAAATCTCTGAATTAATGCAAGTTCAGGAAAAGCTTACGCTGACATATGGAAGAAGGAGGGCGAGAATAGCAATAGGCATACATGATTTCGACAAACTTAAACCTCCCTTTGTATACAAAGCAGTAAAGCCAAAAGCGGTAAGTTTTGTACCGCTTGGAAAGGATAAAAAAATGAATTTGAAAGAAATTTTAGAAAAGCATGAAAAGGGAATAGAGTACGGATATGTAGTTAAAAAGAAAGAAAAATATCCGCTTTTTAGCGACAGGGAGGGGGTGATTTCTTTCCCACCAATTATAAATTCCGCAAGAACTACTGTTACAGCAAAGACGAGAAATTTATTTATCGAAATAACAGGAAGCGAATTTGAAGAATGCAACACAGCATTAAATATATTATGCCACGATTTTCAAGACAGCGGGGGAGAAATAGAAAGCACGGAAATAAGAGAAAGTGGCGGAACAATAACAACACCGAAAACAGAAAAAAAGAAATGGCTTATTGGAGAAGCGGAAGTCAACTCGTTACTTGGAAGTGAATTTGATGTTAATAAAATAATTGAGCTAATTAAGATGCAAAGGATAGACGCAGACGCAGAGGGCAATTATATTAAATGTGAAACTCCGGCATACCGAGCGGATTTTATACATCCAGTCGATCTGATAGAAGAGATAGCAATTGCATATGGATACAATAAATTTAAAGAGATTGCTCCTTCTGTGTTCACAAGAGGAAAACTCAGCGAAATAACAAAAATGGAAGACACTACAAAAGATGTGATGATCGGTGCTGGTTTTGTTGAGGTAAATTTACCAATTATGGACAGCAAGGGAAAAATAGAAGTAGAGAACCCAGTTAGTAGCGAATACTCAAAAGTAAGGGACAAATTAATAGAACAGATGATTAAAATGATTTCTAAAAATACTCATACAAGTTACCCTCAAAAAATATTTGAAATTGGCGAGATAGTACGGGCTGATGAAGAAGAAGAAAACATGACAAGGACAGAGATACGCCTAGCAGGCGTCGCTGCTCACTCCGATGCAAATTTTTCGGAAATAGCATCTGTCTTTGATTTGGTTGCAAGAGCACTGAAAATGAAGTATAGATTGAAGGAAGAATTTGATAAAACATTTCTTGAAAATAGATGCGCTACAGTTTATATAAATGGCGAGAAAGCAGGCAAGATTGGAGAAATTTCTCCAGAAATTTTAAAAAAATATAAAATAGAAATGCCGATAAGTGCATTTGAAATCAAATTATCTGAGCTCTAATCGGCCCGATGGGAAGACAATCCCTGAGTAGAGATATAAATATTTCAAGTACTCCCAACAAGTATAATTGCCATGTGCTCCTTTTCTATTCTTCTGGAAGAAATTGAGCTTTTACTTTGAATTTATGATTTAATTTTTCTGCTAAAGCTCTGACCCCAAAAACTTCTGTTTCGTAATGGCCGCCAACTATTAAATTAATTCCTTTTTCCTTAGCATAGAGAATATCTTCATATACAATTTCTCCTGTTATCAAAGTGTCAAAACCGTTTTCATAGACTAATTTTCCTCCCCTCCCGCTATTAATCGCAACCTTCTCAACTCTTCGCTTTCCAAATGCGTAGCTTTCTACTATTCCGATTTTGTCCTCGCATAATTCGCATAGCTCATCAAACGAGAGGTTGCGCTTTGGTTTTGTAACAAAGCCCGCGGATATTCTCTCCAATTTTTTTAAATTTAAAACTCTTGCAATCTGCGCATTATTGCCTAAAATGGGGTGCGCATCAAGAGGTAAATGAAGGGCATAAAGCGAAATATTGTTTTCAAAAAGCAGTTTCAATTTCTCTTTTAGAACAGAATCTATTTTTTCAATTGGTTTGTTTCTCCAGAACAGGCCGTGATGGACAATCAGCACATCATATTTTCTTGCTTTTTTTAAAATTTCCACGGAAGCGTCAACTGCAGTTGCTATTTTTTTAATTTCCTCCTTTCCAACTGTTTGCAGTCCATTAAAACTTGCATCATCAAAATTTTCTATTCTAAACTCTTTATTTAAATAGTTTAATAATTTGTCTAACTTCATCTGCCCATCCCAATAAAACTCATACGAGGTCTGCACAGGCTTTTGCCGCAAGGACGTTTTTGTCTCCAATTTCACCCTTAAATCTATCTCTTATTCCTTTCTCGACACTTTCCAAAGTTATTAAATTAGTTATTTTTGCAAATGCCCCTATAACCGCCATTGAAACAATTGGTTTGCCAATAATCTCCCTTGCAACTTTGTATGCATCAACTGTAAATATTTTAACCCCTTCTGGAGCAGAAATCTCTTCTGGCTTCTTAGACGAAGCGATTAACACCGAGCCCCCGCTCTTTATGCCTTTGAACACATCTGCGGTCTCAGTTAATGCGTCGTCTAAAACTATTACGTAATCTGGCTCGTAAACCTGCTGATGTACCCTCACTGGCTGTTCATCAATTCTACAATAGGCTTCAACTGGAGCGCCTCTTCTGGCAACACCAAAGAACGGAAATGCCTGTGACTGCTTTCCATCATAAAATGCGGCTCTTGCAATGACCTCTGCAGTTGTAACTCCGCCCTGTCCTCCCCTTCCGTGGATCCTTATTTCAATCATTTTAATCAAAACTATTAAAGCTCAATGTTTTAAAATAATTGGTGAAAAAGTGAAAGAAATTTTTATGGGGGTTTATAAATATGGCGGGAAGATAGCTACAAAAAGCTTAGCGCCCGGATTCAGAGTATACGCAGAAGAAGTTTTTAAAAAAAATGGAAAAGAGTACAGAGTCTGGAACCCGTTTAAAAGCAAGCTTGCAGCAGCAATAAAAAAGGGGCTCAAAAATTTCCCTTTTAAAGAAGGGATAAATGTTTTGTATCTGGGAGCAGCAACTGGAACTACTTGCTCTCATGTTTCTGACTTAATTGGAAAAAAAGGAAAATTATTTTGTGTGGAGTTTTCTGCAGATTCGATGAAAGAGCTGATAAAAGTATGTGAAAAGAGAAGAAATATGTATCCAATACTTGCAGATGCAAGAACGCCCGAAAATTATGAAAAAATAGTCGGCAAAGTGGAAGTAGTTTACGAAGATGTCGCGGACCCAGAGCAAGTTAAAATTCTGGAGATAAATGCGAAAAAATTTCTTAAAAAAAATGGGATTGTAATGCTGGCGCTTAAAGCGCCCTGCATTGATAGCTCTGAAAAAAAGGGAAAAATTTATGAGGAGACAGAGAAGCAACTAAAAAAAGAATTTGAAATAGTTGAAAAGATTGATTTGGAACCGTTTGAGAAGGAACACAGATTTTATGTGCTAAAGCAACAGTAGCAGTATTTGTAAACTAAAAAATTACGAAACTGAAATATCCATAGAGTTGCAGACATCTGGCCGCGCACTGCAAACAGCTTTTTCAATAGCTGTTGGAGAAAGGGAAGCAAAAATATATTTACAATCTATTACATAAGTCGGCACCCAGCGGATATGATACTGCTGTTTCAAAACCTGGGCAGAAGCATAGGCGCTGCTCCCAACTGCCTCTTTGCATTTTTTCTCATCTCCCGGCCTAATAGACAAACACTCTTTCACTATGTTTAATTTATTCGCAAAAACTTTACTTACATTGGTAAGCGCTTCCTCCGCGGTAATATGTGGGGAACTGTTGTTTATTCTTATTGAATAGGGGTCAGATTCGGAATAGAAAAACATCAGTTTGGCTGAATTGTTGTCCGAACAAGAAGGAGAAAATAATTCTCTCGTTGTGAAATATCCGACTATCAAGCCGCTCAAATTTTCCATCTGCAGTTTTCTTGCCATGCTCTGGACCGCGATATTTGAAAGTGAATTATTTGGAAATACTATAACTGGCACTGAGATTATGCCTAATTTTTTCAAGCCACTGAAATTCCCTTTTGTATCAACTGCCTTTATCTGCACTCCTTTATCTTTTAAATCTGCATTAACTTTGTCTAAATCCTCAATAACAGATTTCCCGCCACAGAATTTACATAAAGAATCGTAGTAGAGAGTAAGGGTAATAATTTGAGCATTAGGTGTAGAAGGCGCAATTGCGTTGTTGGCAGAAGAAGGCGAAGAGGGATTAGAAGAGTGATTTAAATAAATCGCAGCGACAATAATAATAAAAACTACAATTGCAGACACTGCGTAAATCATTGATTTGTTTGGCTTCTCTTGGACGCGAACCGCTCTTTTCGGAGCTTTTCTTAACCTTTTAGCTACGTGCTTTTTAGTTGCTCGCTTTTTTGCCTTTTTCTGTTTTTTAGTTTTTCTCATGTTTCCCCAATAATTAACTACAAAAAGCTATTTAAACTTATAGAGGAAGGCGCAAATATTTTCTGCGCCGTCTTCCGAACAAATCTTGCCATGCTTCTCAAAAAATATATTCATTGTTTTGAATCCTGCGCCTCTCGCTAACTTTTCAAGTTCGGTGGAAGAAAAAAAGTGATAAAAACGTCTCTTATCGCTCCAGCGGATATATGCATTACTATCCCTATCCAAACTCAAATCCAAAAATTTCTTTTGTTTTATGTTCCACACAGTTAGAAAAACTACGCCACTAAATTTGAGAACTCTGAAAAGTTCTGAGAACGCCTTCTCTCTTTTGTTTCGCGTGCTAAGATGGTGGAGCATGGCTGTGCATAGTATTGCATCCACACTCTCATTTCTGAGCGGGATTGAAGTGATATCACCAAATAAAAATTCTGCGTTTTTCTTTCCTATTCTCTTCTTGGCAAATTCGAGCATTTTTTTTGAGCTGTCAAGTAAAATTAATTTCCTCGAATATTTCAAAAGCTCTAAATCGTTCCTGCCGTTGCCTGCGCCTGCATCCAAAATAACCAAATTTCTTTTGTTCCTTAATTTGTCGGTAAAAAAATGCAAATAATGAGCTGCTTTATTTCGATACTTTTCCCAGTCCTCAGCAATCAGGTCAAAAGTACTCATAAAAATAAAAGAAGCGCAATATTTATTTTAGTAATGCGAAAATGCGGCCTATTTGTAGTATTTACGTGCTATTATCAATATAGCGAAGAGTAATACAGGTAAGAGAGCTAAATTAAAGTCGGGTAATTTCGTTTTTTTAGGAACACTCATTAAATATATTTTACAGCTGTCATTCATGCCCGCTCCCTGAACAAGTAAATAATTAGCGCCAGAAGCAAGAGTAACTTTATCAAAAGTATAAACACCATCTGTGCAGTTCGAGGATTCTGCAAAATAACTTGTTGCGTTATTTGTCAAATTTAAAACTGCGCTACAGTTTCTGCTTCCATCCAAATAAAGTGTTGCGGTCACAGTAATTGGAGAGGAGAGAGTTGAAGGAGGGCAGTTCAGCACCAGCTGAGAGCTGCCGGCAGTGCCGCATTGACTCAGGGGAGGAGAACAGGCTTGGCAAACCCCATTTCCATCGCAGGTGTTATTGCAGTAAACTGGATTACCAGTATTTGGACATGTTGTGCTGTTCTCTCCGCATATATAACCAGCTGAGCGAGGCACATATTCTATGCCTCCGTTTCCATCGCATCGCGCTGTTGAGTTATCGAAGCATACGCCCGGGTCATATTCACTTACACAAACACTATCACAACAAAGCTGACCAGCGCTGCAGTTGGCGTCAGAGGTACAAGAAACAGTTCCTAATTTGCAGAATGGCCCCACACATGTAGAGTAAGTGGAAGAATTGACAAATGCATTAACTGGTTGTTGAAGTAAAGAGGCCTGAACTGTATAGCTACTGCTATTGCCATTAAACGCAGAATAGCCGTACCAAACATTAACAGAATAAGAATTGCTATAGCCATGCAAAGCAAAAACTAAAGCAGAGAACAAAACTACAAATAAAAATTTTTTATACATCTAAACTCAATTCAATTAATCAAAAATCCTTTTTATATATTTCTACGCTATGCGTATATTAGCCACTGGGAATACTTTAAGGACAGTAGAGTTGTTTTCCAAAACTAATAAATTCGTTCGGCCGCATAAAAATGAAAGCCTATAAACTGGCGCGGAAATATCTCTATAAATAACAGGGTAAGTTTTGTTCAAAATAGCAAGCTGGGTGTGGTCAATCAGTTCGTATGAAAAACTGCAATTATGGTTTTTAATGAAATTACTTACTTGTGACGAAGTATACGCAACTGTGAGAAGATGTTCTTTGAGCGAAATTTTGTGGGTTGAGAGGTGTATTCTTGCCGGCGTAGCGAAAGACGCAATAAAAAATGCCAAAAAAACAGCTATAATTACAAGCAAAGCTGCTTTTTCCTTTTCACCTAATTTTTGTTTCTTCAAAATGTCACCTCTAAATTATAGATTTGGTTTGGGGAGGGGCGCTCATAAAAGAGAGTGCATCTGAAAGGTCTGGGGAAAGCGGCTCCTCGCTGTTCTCCTCCAGTCCCTTTTCTAAAATATTAACAATCGTAGCAATTCTTTCCTGAGAAACATGTTCTAGCTCATCCTCAGTTTTCCACTCTTCATCTGCTACTAAACAAAAAAGAGAAAATTTTTCAGATTTGATTTCGACATCTATCAGCTTTTCGTGCAAAAGAGCGACTAAGTCTCTATCATCTTCTGCGTAGTTCAGGAATATCACTGCGGCCTCGGCGCCCTGAGAAAAAGCTTTTTTTGCCATGCCGGGAATATTGAAGGGGGAAGGGGCAGTTAAACGCAACACTTCAACATTGGGTATTTTTTCCCCAACTGCTTTTGAGAAAAAATCAAAAGAGTTGAATTTATTGAATAAGCAGTCGATCAGAGCAATTCTCGTCAAATCACCTCTACCCAGAACCAAGTGCTCAACAACTTATTATCTGGTTTTTTGACAACAATAGTGATCTTGTGCTTCCCTTTCTTAAGAGGGACTGAGGAGCTTAAGATAGTCCCCTCGTTTTTGTCTACTGGCACTATGCTATCTATTTCGGACTCATTGTCAACATATATCTCGCAAAAATAATTCACCTTTCTATTTTCGTGATTCTCTATCCCAAAAGAAAAACTTAAGAGCTTGGAAGAAACGGTCTGTTTGGGGATGGTCTGGCTAACAATATAAAGCTCTGAATATGTTTCGGGGGGCTTCTGAGAAACAAAAATTGCGAGGAAAACGCCGAGCAAAACTAAGGCTGAAAAAGAGGAAACCAAAAGAAGTCTGAGTTGTTTATCCATGAAAAAATAAGTAAACAACTATTTAAAAATAATGTTGCCGAAACAACTTTTATATGCTCCAGCCGGGATTTGAACCCGGGTCGACGGCTTTCTTCCTCCCCTAAAAGCAATAGGCTTTTCACAAATTGTTCTTTTTCTCTGAAGTTCTCCTGTGCAAAGGCTTTTCACAAATTGTTCTTTTTCTCTGAAGTTCTCC
>WALN01000036.1 GCA_015522865.1 Microcaldota archaeon | reverse complement strand
CTCTTCAATCTCAGAAAAAGGAAAAAATGATTTCAAAAAATTCAGAATAAATGGCATAATATCCATGCCGACAACACCTCCAATTTTGTGGGTTCAACAAAATTTTACATCTGGTGTTGTCGGTTTTTCAATCTTTATCTTGTTTTCAATGACTTCTTTTTTCTTTCAGATTAATTTCGTTACTTTCACGCACATTAGGAGTAATAGAATTCTTTTTTCAATTGCATTTTTTAGTTTACTCATCATGTAACCTATTCCGCCACAGTTGTTTAATGGCTCGAAAATTTCCTTATTTCGAAAAACACTTTGAATGATATGAATATAATTTTTCCCACTCAAAGCAACTATTTTTTCAAATTTGTATAATTGTTTTTCTTCTGCCTGATTTTTTAATTCAAGAATGGTTATAGGGTTAGTGTTTTTATCGTTAAAGCTAACATCGTAAGGGCCAGGAACAAATTCGTTAGGGAATAAAAATCCATACTTTGCTGATAAAATTATCCAAGAAGTGGGATAGAACAATTTGGCATACTCTTTACACTTTGTCGCAAAGGGACCAATATACACATCTTCGGCTTTTTGTGGACCAATATCTGGATTTTTGTCCCATATCTTTTTCTTTCCGCAAGGAACAATACATAATGTTCTCATGTGTCTATTATTCCTCTACCATTGCTGATTTGGATTTGACCTTTTACACAATAATCTTTCACTTTACATGTCGAAATAAACTTACATTCTCCAGTTTCCGTATTCCTCTTTGAACACCCATATCTTGATAAACTCCAAAGTGGTTCATCCATATCTAAGGCAATCACAGTCTTGCCATCTTTAAGGTTTAACCCATTTACACTTTCGAACCATGCTTTCCTTATGTGTTCAAATAAATTGTCCAAATTACCCTTATATTGCCCTCTTACGACACCAGTTGCCAATGTAGCTCTCGCCACGTGAACATCTACCGGAATAGGAATCTTATCCAAATTTTTTAATTCTAAGCCAACGTTATCTTTGAGCATTCTAAGCCATAAAGGCCCTATTTTCTTCCCACGAAGGTATGGATAATAAGACCTGTTTTTATTTTCTTGTAGCTGTTCTAAAATTGTTGGTGCATCCCAATCACAACTTTTAAGAAATTCTGTAGGATCACCATTCCATTTTTCATAGAAAGTTGCTCCAATTGTTCTCCAGATAAAAGCATCTCTGTTTGATCTTTTTGATAGTTTATATTTTTGCATATCAATAGCAATTTTTTCTGGAGTGGATTCATACAAAGATTTAGATTCGAATAGATATTTGGTTTTCGGATCCTCAAAAGTTTTTCTTGAGGCATCCCATAATGCTACTGCATCTCTTAGATAATCGATTGATACTGTTAAAGTAATAAACATTACGTGTTCAAGTGATCCTTTTTTTACACCCTTGGGTAATAGATCTTCTGGCATCTCATTTTGTTTATAAAAGTCCGAAAACAAAAGCATCTTTGCTACTTCTTTTCCTCTCTTGCTATCAATCTTCAACACCATTTTCAACCTCCTTCAAAATTCAAAGTGCGAATTGTTCCGACGGGATGTGCTCCACACAAAAACACATCATCCTTAAAAAGGATGCTTATGTACCTTTCACCAAAGAAAGTGATTTGAGAATTAAGTTTATAGCTTACAAACTTAGAAAAATCAGGGGGAAAATCCTTTATAGTTTCCAACATTGCCTCAGGAAGACCTTTCAACTGAGCGTTTACTATTTTTAAAATTGCATCGTTTAAATTCTTTTGAGCGGTTTTGTTAGGCAAAGCAAACTGAAAGTATTGAATAAAAAACCGAGGGCCGTGATAAACAACCACTTGATAAGAAGATTTCTGAAGAAGACCTAACTCTTTAGGAACTGTAAAAGCCATCCCAAGAATTGGTATACTCAACCAAATTTAGACATACAGAAATTACCCCTTTATGATTTGAAAAGAGGAACCTATAAATTTCTCTAAATCTGCCTTGCAACTTTCTTTTTTAACTTCGTTTTCAAAGAAGTTTCTCACCGCTTCTTTGAATTTGTGGAATTTATCGTAATAAATTCCTACTACCTTCTTTTTCGCATATTTCCATAGTCTTTCTATGAGATTCAAGTTTGGAGAATACGTGGGAAGATATATGAGTTCTACTTCAACATTCTTTTCACGCTTTAATTTCTCAATGTGCGCTTTGAATATCTTTCCATGATTGTATTTCGCATTGTCCAAAACAATATGTATCTTTTTGTACTCACGATGAAGCTCTATTATCTTGTCAATCAGCTCTATGTTACTTTGCTGATTTATGGAACTTTCCTGTTCAACACAAATGGCTTCTTCTATTTCTGCGTTATACGCTCCATTAACGTTTACCTTTTGGCGCGATGCGTTTGTTTTGAAT
>WALN01000035.1 GCA_015522865.1 Microcaldota archaeon | reverse complement strand
TTTGGTAAATTGATTTAAATATTGTATGCCAATAACCAACTACAAAGCATTTTAATGCTCTTTTATTAATTTTTTCATGAAAACATTTCTCAAAAAATTTTTTGCAAAGAGAAAGAGAGGCGCTCATAAGGGAATGTTTGGGAGCGTGCTTGTTATTGGCGGAAATTATATGTATTCTGGCTCCCCTATTTTCAACGCTCTCGCTGCTTTAAGGAGCGGAGCGGATTTAGCTTTTGTTGCTGCTCCTTCAAGAGCTTCATTAATTGCTTCGCACATACCGGATATTATTTCAATCGAGCTTAAAGGTAGATTTCTTAATCTTTCTCATGTTCCGCTTATACTAAAGTTTGCTGAAAGAGCGGACAGTATTGTTATTGGAGGAGGGTTGGGAAGAGAAAGAGAAACGCACGAAGCAATAAGGGTTCTGTTAAAAGATTTTAACAAAATGGCGCTTCCAGTAGTTGTGGATGCTGATGCCATTCGCGCTTTAGCAGAACTTAAAAAGGTCGGTTATTTAAATAACTGCATTATTACCCCCCATTCCAAAGAATTTGAGGTGCTCTACAAAAAGCCGGTTTCTGCAAATATAAGCAAGAGGAAAAATGAAGTAAGAGCACTTGCAAACACACTTGGAACTACTATTTTACTTAAAGGCGCAGTGGACATTGTTTCTAATGGAAAGGAAGTTTTGATCAATAAAACAGGCTCTCCTTACATGAGCGTAGGGGGAACAGGAGATGTACTTGCTGGAGTTTGCGGAGCTTTGCTTGCACGCAACAGGACCGCACCACTCAGAGGGGAGCACACATATCCCTTTGTAAAAATAGCTGCGCTTGGGGCCTATATAAACGGGAGAGCAGGAGAATTCGCAGCAAAGCAGTTTAAAGAGTCGCTAATGGCGTCTGACCTTATAGATTTCCTTCCAAAAATATTTAGTTCTATTTAAGTGAATTATTTTATTTTTTCAATTCTTTTTTCAAGCTCTTTTTTGAGTTTCTCCCCAACTTCCTTTTTCGAGTAGCAGTCAACTTTTGCCGCAATAGCGATTTTGGCAGCAAGAGTCCTTGCAATTCTCCCTCTTTTTTTCTTTTTTGCTCCCCTTACATAATTACTTTGAAATAGAATACCGTGCTTTGGTGGGTTGGTTCCTTTCTTAAGGTGCTTAAATAAGGATTTTTCAGCTCCAATTACCTGTATAGTTGAGCCGGGCATGCTCGCCAATTTTTCAAGCCCGCCAGCTATGCTTAAGAACTTTGCAGCTAAATTTGGTCCTATCAACTCGCTCACATTCGGCATTCTTTTCTTTGTTTTTTCCTCAACAAATTTTACCAAATTTTTCCTTGCCTCAATCAGTTTTAGAACTGAACTTGCTATTTCCTTCATTGCTTCGCTTTCTTCTGGGGTGGTTTCTCTTCCATAACTCTTCTTTGCTTTTTTCATTATGCGCTCTACTTCCTTACCGACTATTTTTTTAACATCTTCCTTTTTCCATCCCTTTTTATCCCCAAGCAGCACGAGCTTGCAGACCTTTTCTTCATCTTTTATATTCAGTTCGGGGAAGGATGTTTTAACCCATTCTAACAGCAGCGGATAAATGAGATTTTTCGCCTTGTCTGTCTCTTCCACTGAGTTCACGCCGAACATTATCTCAATATCTGCTGAGGAAAGTTTTTCTTTTAATTGAGCTTTAACTTTCTCAAGCAGTTTGTTTCTTTCCATGTTTCAATTACACCTTCTATTATTAAATTCCTTTTTGTTTTTAGCGGGCCTGCCGGGATTCTCTCTCTGGCCCTTCTTTCTTAAGAAGAAAGAAGTGCTAAGCTGTCCCAAGAAAGAAGTTCGTTCTTTCTTTCCAGAAGCACCTCTCTTAGAAAGAGAGCTGCACCAGAGAACTTCTTGATGCAACTTCTTTTTAAGAAGTTGCGCTGCACCAGCACTTCTTGATGCAACTTCTTGTGAAGAAGTTGCTTCCAGAAGCTTACCGCTTTCTTTCTAAATTCTTTCTTTTTGGGAAGCTTACACTTTCTGTTCTTTCTTTCCAGAAGCTTACCGCTTTCTTTCTTACAAGAAAGAAAGGGGGAGTTTCGAACCCGGGACATCGGCTCCGCAAGCCAACAGTTTATCCAGGCTAGCCTACAGGCCCACACACAAATATTTTAAGCTTATACTTTTTTAATTGAGTACAGGTGAATAATAATGGAACTGAAAGTATGCACTTCTTGCGGAGCTGAAACTTCAGACTATACTGAATTTTTATGCCCAAATTGCGGGAAGGAGACAATTATCAGGTGTAAGAAGTGCAGGGAAGCAGCAATAGAATATACTTGCCCAAACTGTGGATGGGTTGGGCCATAAGGTGAAATAATGGGAAAAGTAATGACCGTATTGAAAATATTCCCAGCAGAAAATTACTCTCTGGAAAAATTGAAGGAGAATCTGAAATCAGTTGATGGTTTTAACTCAGTGAAAGAAGAAGAGCTTGCGTTTGGGATTAAAGCTCTGATTGCCTCATTTATATGTGAGGATTCTGAGGGAAAGGATTACGAAGAGATAGTGAAAAAAATTGATGGAGTTGGAGAAGTGCAGGTTGAGGAGGTTGGGTTAGTTTAATAATTTCTTAATTTTTTCAATTCTTTTTTCCATGTTTTTCCAGTGCGTTCCCTTCCAGTAAATCTGCCCGCATTTTTTGCATCTCCAGAAAATTTCATGTGTTTCTAAAATATGCGGGAAAATTTTTTCTTTTTCTTTTTTTGTCAGCTCGTCTTTTTTTACCTCTTCCAATTTCCCGTTGCATAAAGGGCATATTGTTTTTGCAGGCACTTCTGAAATTTTTATTTTGAATCTTTTTAGCACTTCTGCAATCTGCCCATCCAGATCGTCGTTCGTTACTAAAAATGCCTTCACATAATCCGTTGCCTTTTTGTACATTTTTTTATCCATTGTTAGCAAAACCGCATTTTTCCTCATTGCCTCCTTTATTATCTCGTCATCATCCTCTGAGAAATCACCTGCATAAATACATGAAATTCCTAAGAGCCTCAGCCATCTGCATAATTTTTTAAGCATGATGTCCGCAAGAAATTTCATAGTTTAATTAGCACTTAGCTTATTAAGAATTTAGACCTTTGAAAACAGCTTGCTGACACTTAATAGAAATATCCCAGAGACTCTATTTCAAATTCCCTTCCAACGCTCTCTGTGCTTTCATCTTCAATGAAGTGCTTCCAGCTACTTAGTTTTTTGTCTTTTTCTTGATGATTTTTTTATACAATCTTCCGTACGTGACTTTTAATGCAATTTCTTTAAGCGCTCGATCTGCTTCCTCCCTTACATCGCGCTTTTTATCATTCAAAGCATTACTTATATACATACCTGCCTTAAACGGCTCCTTATCTCCTATTTCTCCAAGCGCTCTTACTGCTGCTTTTTTTATACTCGCTTTTTCTCCCTCCTCTATTAAAACTCTGCCTAAATGGGGAAATACCTCCTTGCCTCCTATTTCTTTAAGCGCTCTTATTGCCGCCTCTTTTTTTATATCTGTTTCTTTTTTACTTCTCAAAATTTCGCCCAAAGGGGTGATTGAGTACTTTCCATACCTGACAAGTTTTCTCATCGCCTTTTCTCCTACCTTCTCATGCCCCAGATTCTTTATCAGCTCTTTAATCCTCTCTTCTCTTCTAATTTTTCTCCCTTGGAAAACAGGCCTTAATTTTTCTCTGATTCTTCTCAACCCTTCTCCTGGCAATCTACCACCAATAAAATGTGCAAATCATTCTATTTAATATTTGCCTTTTCTGCTTCTTCAAAAACATTTTTAAATTCTGCATCTCAATAATTATATGCCTAAATTTATTTTCGTAACTGGCGGAGTGCTCTCTTCTTTAGGAAAGGGCGTTTTCGCTTCTTCTCTCGGCAAATTGCTTAAATCCAGAGGCATAAATGTCGCAATGATGAAAATCGATGTCTATTTGAATGTCGATGCAGGCACCTTAAACCCCTTTGAACATGGAGAATGTTTTGTTACAAGAGATGGTTTTGAGTGCGACTTGGATATAGGCAACTATGAGAGATTTCTAGACGAGTATGCAGTTAAGGAGCAGAATATGATGATGGGAAGTGTTTATGAAGCAGTTGTTAGAAAAGAGCGGAGAGGAGCCTTTCTTGGAAAAACGATTCAAATGATCCCGCATGTAACAAATGAAATTAAAAGAAGAGTATTTCTAGCTGCGAAAAAAACAAAAGCAGATGTTCTAATTGTTGAGCTCGGCGGTACTGTTGGAGACATAGAATCAGAGCCAGTTTTGGAAGCAATTAGGCAGCTTAAATTTGAGCTGTCGGATAATCTAATAAATATCCACTTGGCATTGGTGCCCACTATTATAACTGGCGAGCAGAAGACAAAGCCGCTGCAGCATTCTGTGAGGCGCCTGCTCTCAGCTGGTATTGCGCCCGAAATTGTCGTGGCCAGAACTGAGAAAGTGCTTGGTGAAGAGGAGAGAGAAAAAATTTCGCTTTTTTCAAATGTTCCATCTAACAGAGTCTTTTATTCTCAGAACGTCTGGACTGTTTACGAGCTGCCGATGTTGCTTGAAAAACAAGGTCTGGATAAAGAGGTGGGCAAATTATTAGGATTAAAATTGAAAGAGAGGGATTTAAAGAGCTGGAGAAAATTACTTTCAAAAGCAAAAACATTCACAAAAATAAAGAGAGTTGCAGTTGTTGGCAAATATGCAAGGATGAAAGATACATATATTAGCGTTTTTGAAGCTCTTTTCCACGCCTCGGTTCATGCGCAGGTGAAAATAGTTGCGGACTTAGTTAATTCAGAGTTGCTTGAGAAAAATGGTTATGACGCGCTGAAAAAATACGATGGCGTTATTGTCCCAGGAGGGTTCGGGGGAAGAGGCGTTGAAGGTATAATTGGTTCAATTAAATACGCAAGAGAAAGCAACAAACCTTTCTTGGGACTTTGCTATGGGCTTCAGCTTGCGATTGTAGAGAGCGCAAGGAATATTTTAGGATGGAAAGATGCAAATAGCGCGGAAATAAACCCCCAAACTAAACATCCAGTTATTGACCTCCTGCCAGAGCAAAAAAGAATAAAGAACAAAGGCGGTACTATGAGGTTAGGGGCAAAGGAAGTTTTGCTAAAAAAAGGAACTTTAGCGTACTCTCTTTATAAAGAGAAAATAATTTTGAAGAGATTCAGGCACAGATATGAAATTAACCCAATTTACGTAGGGGATTTTGAAAGTGCGGGCTGGGTATTTTCAGGCAGAGACCCACAAAAAGAAATAATGAAAGTAGGAGAACTGAAAGGGCACAAATTTTTTGTTGGAGTTCAATACCATCCAGAATTCGATTCGCGTTTAGAGCGCCCAGAACCATTATTTCTGGCGTTTGCTAAATCTCTTTAGTAAGTTAATTAAAAATATACTCTCTATTTTATTCATGCATATTTATATCATATACAAATCACTTACCGGAAACACCAAAAAAATGGCGTTTGAAATAAAAAAAGGCATTGAAAAAGCAGGGGGGAAAGCAATTATAACTTCTAACACTTCAATAGTTCCGCAAAAGGGAGATTTGTTTTTTGTTGGAAGTGGCGTTTATTTAAACTTTCTACACCCCTCAATTAAAAAAATACTTTTCAAAAATAACTGGAGTGGCGTAAAGCTGGCTCTGTTCTCCTCTTGCGCTTTTAATTCTGGTGCAAAACATATGAGGTCAATAGAAAAAGAAATGAGAAAAAAAGGAGCTATAATTCTCGGAACTTTATGTCTTAGAACAAGCGGCATTTTGAGGTTTTTTGCTTTGGGGAGATTAAGCAGAAATCTTTTTAGAGCACCTGCATTTGGGGAAAAAATAACAAACAGAGCATTTGGAAAGAGAGTAAAAATTTCCAGCAAGAAAACGCGGATACATGGCTATCTAAAACAGGCGCTTTAAATTTCTGGATGCATGCATATAAATTTTAAATAGAAGCTTCTAATGTTTCTATGGAACGAGCAAAGACTGGTATATATGGGCTTGATGAGTTGCTGCAGGGCGGCTTTCCAAGGGGAAGGACTGTTTTAGTTTCTGGAGCCTGTGGTACTGGCAAAAGCATTTTTTCTATGCAGTTTATTTACAGGGGAGCAATTGAGTTCGGGGAGCCAGGAGTTTATGTAACTTTTGATGAGATGCCAGAAAAGCTCAGGCAGGATATGCTGAATTTTGGGTGGGATGTAAAAAAGGCGGAGCAGGACCAGTTAATTTCCATTATTGATGCGTCTAGCGCGCGCGCAGGTGTTCCTTCCTCAGAATCAAATGCTATTATGCCGGACCAGCTTGATTTTAACAAATTAATGATAGAAGTTTTGCGGCTATGCAAGCAAATAGGCGCGAAAAGATTGGTCTTCGACTCAATACCTGCGCTTGGTTTTATGCTCAATAATGAAGATGAGATAAGGAAATCTATATTGAAGCTTTCATATATTCTCTCGAGCTCTGGCCTGACTACTATATTGACATCCGAAGTTTTGGAACGTCCGTTGGGCAGTACAGAACCATGGAAATTCTCGAAATTTGAAGCTGAAGAATACATATCTGATGGCGTAATTTTACTGAAATTTTTCGGTTCTAGAGCTCAAAACATGAGAATACTCTATATTAGAAAAATGAGGGGCACAAACCAGGACCTGCAGTTGCATCCATTTGAAATTACCCAGAGGGGCATCGAAGTTAAGAAAATAGAGGAGCTTTAAGTTTCAGCTAAGCGAAAAAAGAAAAGATTTTTTAATTACTCTTCTAATTATTTATAATGTCCCTAAATTTGCACAATAAAGATTTTGTTTCTACAAGAAATTTAGATAGAAAAACTATTGACGCTATTCTAAAGGAGTCCTCAAAATTTGATAAAGGAAATTACAAGAAATTAAACAAAACAATTGCGCTTTTGTTTTTCGAACCTTCCACCAGAACTCACCTTTCCTTCTCCACTGCTGTCAGAAAATTAGGAGCATCTGAAATAGGTTTTTCCAATCCTAAAGCATCGTCTCTTGCAAAAGGAGAATCTTTTTCAGATACTATAAAGGTTGTGGAGAGATATGCAGATGCGATTGTTATCCGCCACCCCCTTCAGGGAGCTGCTGCATTTGCCGCAGATTTATCTAGTGTTCCAATTATAAACGCAGGCGATGGAGCCAACCAGCACCCCACCCAGGCGATGCTTGACCTGTACACAATTCTAAAGAAGAAAGGGAAAATAGACGGACTAAAAATTCTCTTAGTCGGGGACTTAAAATATGGAAGGACAATTCATTCGCTTGTTTTCGCACTTTCCAATTACAACATTGAGTTAAGTCTTTATTCGCCCCCTTCGCTTGCTCTGCCAGAAAGGATGGTTGATGAGCTGCGAAGCAGAGGAACTAAAGTAAATATTTTAGAAAATTTGGATTTTTCAGGCCAGGACGTGATTTATGCCACTAGAGTTCAGAAAGAGAGGTTCGCCGATTTGGAGGAATATGAAAGGTCCAGGTACAAAATATCGATAAAAGATGCCGATACTATGAAGAGAGATGCAATATTGATGCATCCCCTTCCGAGAATTGATGAGATTGATACTGCATTTGACAAAACTAAGCACGCAGCGTATTTTGACGAAGCAGCAAACGGAGTGCCTGTAAGGATGGCTCTTCTTTCTCTTATATTGGGGGGTAAATAATGAAGGATATTTTAAAAGTTCAGAAAATAAGGCACGGGATAGTGATAGACCACCTCCCGCAGAATAGCGCATTCAGAGTTTTAAAAATATTGGGGATAGAAAAAAACTTCTCTGGCGAGATCTCTATACTGATAAATACAAAGAGCGCCAAGTACGGGAGAAAAGATATAGTTAAAATAGAGGGAGGCAATATTTCTGAGGACCACCTGAAAAGGATAGCTGTTCTTTCCAGGCATGTAACTGTGAACTTTATAGAAAATTACAAAGTAATAAAAAAAGAGAACCCAACTTTACCAAAAATAATTGTAGACCTTGTTGAATGCCCCAATCCACAATGCATTTCAAGAGTTGAGGGGAAGAGTAAATTCATAGTTGAGGGGAATTTATTTAGATGCGCGTACTGCGAGCGAGTATTTACTTCAGATGAACTTATATAACTGTGCTACAACACGAGGAAGCAGGGAGTAATATGAAAAAAATAGCCGAGAAATTATTGGAAATAGGCGCGGTAAAAATTAATTTCGATCATCCCTTTACTCTTGTCTCCAGGAAGAAGAGCTTTATATATATTGACTGTAGATTGCCGATCTCTTTTGTTTCCGTGAGAAGATTAATTACAGATGCATTTATTGAAGTGCTTAAAGAAAAAAATTTTGATATAGTAGCTGGTGGCGAATCCGCGGGTATCCCTTATGCTTCTTTTATTTCGTATGCTATGAACAAGCCAATGGTGTATGTAAGAAAGAAGCCAAAAGGGTACGGGCTTAATGCTCAGATAGAGGGGAGCGGGAAAAAAGGAGAAAAAGCGATTTTGATTGAGGATTTGATTACAAATGGGCAGAGCAAATTAAATTTTATAAACGCGCTCAGGAAAGCAGAGATTAAAATTGATGAGTGCGCAGTTGTTTTTGATAGAGAACAGGGCGGCAAGGAAGTGCTTGGAAAAGAAGGGGTCGGGCTTTTTTCTCTTACCAATATTAGCGAAACATTAGAAGTTGCAACAGAAAAGAAGATTATAAACAAAGAGCAGAAGGAGAAAATTGAACAAAGTTTGAGGCAGTGAAAATGCTTATTAAATACAAACAAAGTGTTATTCCATCGCTAGATATTTCTGATTTAGAAAGAGCGAAAAACATTGTAAAGCAAACATGTGAAGTTAAAGGGATAGGGGCATACAAAATAGGCTTCGAGCTTGCGTTAAAATATGGATTGAAAAAGGTTGTTGAGGAAATTAAGGGAATCTCTGAACTTCCTGTTATTTATGACCATCAAAAAGCCGGCACTGATGTCCCCTTCACAGGAGAAAGATTTGCAGATATCTGTGAAGAAAGCGGAGTTGATGCGGTTATTCTTTTCCCGCAAGCTGGGCCAGCAACAGAAACTGCTTGGATAAATGCATTGCAGAAAAAAAATTTGACCGTTTTAGTTGGAGGAGAAATGACCCATCCAAAATATTTGGAAAAAGACGGGGGCTTTATTGTAAATACCGCGCCAGATGAGATTTATAAAATTGCGCTTGAGCTTGGAGTAAAAGATTTTGTTGTGCCAGGAAACAAGCCAGAAAGAATTAAATATTACAGCGCCTCGATTTTCGCCTCTCAGCCAGAAATTGCTTTTTATTCCCCGGGTCTTATTTCACAGGGAGGAATTATTTCAGAAACTGCACGGCTGCTTGAGAAGTGGCACGCAATTGTTGGGAGAGCGATCTACAATAGCGAAGACCCTAAAGCTGCTGCAGAAAAGCTCGTAACTAATTTAAAAGTGTAGAAATTTCACTTCCTTCCCTTTGTTTTCTATTGTATTCTCTCCATCCCAGACCATATTTCCTCTTACCCACGTCGCAATCGGCCAGCCTTTTAATCTTCTCCCTTCAAAAGGACTCCATTTTACTTTTGTTTCAAGCTCTTCATTTTTTACTCTTTTTTCTTTTTTCAAATCAACTAAAACAAAATCTGCGTCTCTTCCTTTTTCAATTGCTCCTTTATTTTTTATCCCAAGTATTTTTGCAGGATTTTCGCTCATCAGCTCAGCTATTCTCCTCAGCGCTATTCTCTTTTTGTTAAGCGCGTTAAGCATAAGCGGGAGAGAGAGTTCAACTCCCGGGATACCTGAAGGTGCTTTGCTATACTCTCTATTCTTCTCCTCAATTGTATGGGGGGCGTGGTCCGAAACTACCATATCTACTGTTTTGTTATATATTCCATCCCACAATTTTTCTACATCTTTTTTGCTTCTTAGCGGAGGATTAACTTTTGCAAAATTACCAAGTTCTTTTGTTGCATTCTCATTTAGAAAGAGGTGATGCGGAGTAACTGAACAAGTTATTTTCACTTTATTTTTCTTAGCATTTTTTATTGCTTCTAATTCCCTCCCAGTTGTTACGTGCGCGATATTTGCTCTTGCATCAAGTGCCTTTACGTAATTTACTACTTTTTCTACAGCAGTTTTTGCGCATATTGGCGGCCTTAATTTGTTGTGATTTACTGCTTTTTTTGGATATTTTTTTCCATAGTATTGCAATAGCGCTTGGTCTTCTGCATGTATCGTTACCAGCCATTTTTTTCCTTTGGCATATTCCAATGTTCTTATAAAATTCTCATCATCGTTTATTATATTGCCGGTTGTCTGCCCCAGAAATACCTTTACTCCCGCAATATCTTTTATATCTTTAAAATCACCAATCGCAACATAGAAACCATAATCTATTATTGATTTGGTCGCGATTTTTCTTTTTTCACTTAACCTCTTTTCGTTTATAATCGGCGGCTTGTTGTTTGGCATGTCTATTACTGTTGTTACCCCCCCTTTTGCCGCAGCTCTGGGACCGCTTCTCCAATCCTCTTTATACTTTTCTTCAAAATCTCTGAAATGCACGTGCGCGTCTATAATGCCGGGAAGCAATATTTTTCCTTTGCAATTGAAAGCATTTCCATTTGTTCTTTCCTTTGTTATTTTTTTTATCTTCCCCTTTTCAACAATGATGTTTGTTTCAATTAATTTTTTGTTGACAAACGCCTTACAATTTTTCAAAATCATTTGAACGCCCCAATTTGCAGTGCTTTTTTCCCACTGATTATCGGACCATCTTTGCACACTCTAAAATCTCCAATCAAACAATTACCGCAGATCCCGACACCGCATTTTATTTTTCTCTCCAGAGAAATCTGAGTTTCTATTGCTCTTTCTTCCCCAATTTCCGCAATTCTTTTCAACATCGGAGCTGGGCCGCATGCATATATGTTGTCTATTTTATTTTCTTCTAAAAAATTTTCAAGCTCTTCTGTTATAAATCCTTTTTTTCCAGCGCTTCCGTCGTCAGTTGCTATTGTTACTTTGCCAATTCTTTTCATTCTCTTTTCAAATATCATTTCTTTCTCTGTCCTTGCTCCTATAAAACTAAATATTTTTTTATTTTTCATTCTCTCCCCCAAGAAGCCCAGGGGGGCCATGCCGATGCCCCCGCCTACAACTGCAACCTTTTCCCCTTTAATTTTAAACCCTTTTCCGTAGGGCCCCCTCACTCCTAACTTCTCTCCTCTTTTTATCTCAAACAATTTTGAAGTGAATGGGCCGATTTTTTTTACAGTTATCCCAAACAAATTACTATTTGAATAGCTTACTGAAAATGGTTTTTCTCCCACCTCTGGAACCCACAGCATAATATATTGCCCCGGCGTTGCTTCTATACTTTTGGAGAAGAAAAAACTTCTTATTCCCTCTGCTTCTTTTTTTATTTCCTTTATTTCCAGCATTTTTATTTCATCGTTTTTCATTTTTCCCACTAGTTATTTTTTGTGTGCGATTCCAATTATTTCCTCGACGTTTTCATAGCCGTTTTCTTTCATAAATTTCTCCATTTCGTTTAATACCTTTTTGAAAATATTTTCTCCTCTGTAGTGCACGCCCGAGCCTATGCCTACAAGAGAAGCGCCCGCCATCATCATTTCTATTGCGTCCTTCCCGTTTAACACTCCCCCAATCCCAATTATAGGAATGCTGACACTTTCATATATTTCGTAGACACACCGAAGTGCAATTGGCTTTACTGCCGGCCCGGAAACACCCCCGAAATATGTTGAAAGAACTGGCTTCCCAGCTTCTGCATTTATCAACATACCCGGCCCAACAGTATTTATAGCAGAAATTCCATCGCCGCCTGCTTTTTCAACTTCCTCTGCTATCTCTTTCAAATTTGCAGTATTCGGAGAAAGTTTTACTATGAGCGGAATTTTGGTTTTCTTTTTTATTTCTTTGACAATTTTTTTCACGCTTTCTATATTCGCTCCAAACATCTTCTTGAATTTTACGTTTGGACAGGAAACATTTGCCTCTATTATGTCTGGGCGCGCTTCTGAAATAATTTCCGCAACTCTTCCGTATTCTTCTTCATCTCTCCCAAAAATTGATGCAATAATTTTTGCGTCAGTGTGCTGTTTGGCATATTTAATTTCATCAATAAAATTTTTAGCTCCTGGATTCGGCAGCCCCATCGAGTTTAACATTCCATGTTCATAAAATGCAACAACCGGGTTTTTATGCCCCTCTCTTTTCTTCATCCCAAGAGATTTGGTTGTAACCGCGCCCGCGTCCCTGCCGATTTTCGCGAGGATTTTTCCGTTTGTGTCCAAAATACCGGAGCTAAGTACAAGGGGGTTTTTCAGTTTTATGCTTTTCTCCCCCAACAACACCCCTATATTAAGATCCATCCCACACACCACTTATTCTAATTATCAAAACTTTTTATGCTTTGCTTACTCCCACTCCATTGTTGCAGGAGGTTTATCTGAAATGTCATAAACTACTCTATTTACTTTGCTTATTTCATTTGTAATTCTCGTAGAAATTTTTTCTAATACGTTATAGGGAATCTTGGCAAAATTCGCTGTCATTGCATCCTTTGACTCAATAATTCTCACGACTATTGGATATTTGTAGCTCCTTGCATCCCCCTGGATGCCGACTGTTTTGACGCTTAATAGAACTGCAAATGCCATCCACACTTTTTCGTATAAACGAGCTTTTTTTAGCTCCTCTTCGATTATGTAGCTCGCTTTCCTCACTATTTCCGCCCTTTCTCTTGTAACTTCTCCCACTATTCTTATGGCCAGACCGGGCCCTGGAAAGACGTGCCTCTTGATTATCTCATTCGGTATTTTCAGCATCCTGGCTATTTTTCTCACCTCATCTTTATACAAATCTCTCAGTGGCTCATAAAGTGTCAGCTTCATGCGCTTTGGAAGGCCCCCTACATTATGATGCGATTTAATTTTTGAGGAGTGAGCAGTAATGCCACTTTCAATTCTATCTGAATAAATAGTACCCTGAATTAAGAGCTGAGCGCCGTATTTTTTAGCCGCTTTTTCAAATATCTCGATAAATAATTTTCCAATTATTTTTCTTTTTTTCTCTGGGTCCAAAACGCCTTTCAATCTTTCAAAAAATTTCTGTTCCGCTTTTACAATTTTTAAATTTAAGTTGTATTTCGAGAATGTTTTTCTAATAAATTCCGTTTCCCCCCTCCTCATCAGCCCGGTGTCGACATAAACAGCAATTAAATTTTTTCCAATAACTCTGCTTAGAAGCGCAGCGGCAGTTGAGGAGTCGACCCCGCCGGACAGACCTATTATTGCTTTTTTGTCCCCTATTTTTTCTTTTATTTCACTTTCAATATTTTTTACAATGCCCGAAGTGCTCCATCCTTTTTTTGCTTTGCAGATTTTAAAAACAAAATTTCTGAGAATTTTATTGCCATTTTCAGTATGCGTAACTTCTGGATGGAACTGAACTCCATAAATTTTTTTCTTTTTATTTTCAAATGCTGCTATTGAAGTGTGTTTTGTTGATGCTGTAGTGAAATATCTGAAAGGTAGCTTTTCTATAGCATCTCTGTGGTTCATCCACACTTTTTCTCTTGTTTTCAATCCATCGAACAAAGTGCTTTTCTTTAAAATTTTGAGTTCTGTTAGGCCGTATTCTCCGCTCTCTCCCCGCCTTATTTTTCCCCCATCTAGGAAGGCGATTAACTGATGGCCGTAGCATATGCCCAAAATCGGCACACCTAAATTTAGTATCTCTTTGCTGCATTTTGGAGAAGATTTTTCATAAACTGACGCAGCCCCCCCCGATAAAATAATTCCCTTCAAATGTTTAATTTTTTTTAATTTCTTTTCGCCTGCATTTGAAGGCAGCACCTGAGAGTAAACACCCATGTCCCTTACTCTTCTTGAGATAAGATGGGAATATTGGCCGCCGAAGTCCAGCACCACAACTCTATCCATACACTTATTATATTGCGAATTATTTATAGTTTGCTTGGAACATATCAAAAAGATATAAAAAACGTTTACCTTAATATAATATGGAACTCAAATCTGCGCTTTCATACGACGACGTTCTCCTTGTCCCTCAATTTTCTTCAATTTTACCTGCGGAAGTTGACACTACAACCCAACTTGTAAAAAACATCAAATTAAAAATTCCTCTAGTTTCCGCAGCAATGGACACAGTAACAGAGTATGAAATGGCCACAGTAATGGCAAAGAGCGGGGGAATTGGAATTATACATAGAAATATGACAATTGAAGAGCAGGCCTACAATGTTGAAAAGGTGAAAAGAGCGGAAATGTTAATTATTTATGATATGGTTACTCTCTCGCCAGAGGATACTGTAGAAAAGGCAGAAGAGATAGCGGAAAAGAGGAAAATCAGCGGTTTCCCCGTTGTTCTCAAAAGAAAATTAGTTGGCATAGTGACTCATAGAGATTTGCGATTTGCATCTCAAAAAGAAAAGATCAAAAAAGTTATGACCAGAAAAGTGATTACGGGCAGTCCGCACATGTCTATGGAAGAGGCAAAAAAAATTATGTGCAGGCATAAAATAGAGAAACTACCATTGGTTGACGGCAGGAACAATTTGAAGGGATTGATGACATTGAGAGATATTGAATCAACAATAAATTTTCCAGACACAACTAAAGATAAGAAGGGCAGTCTGAGAGTTGGCGCTGCTGTTGGAGTGAATGACGAAAAAAGGGTTGAGGCGCTCGTAGGAAAAAATGTTGACGTGGTTGTTGTTGATACTGCACACGGACATACGAAGAACGTTATAGCTGCTGTTAAAAAAATAAAGGACAACTTTTCAGTTCCTGTTATTGCGGGAAATGTCGTTACTCCAGAGGCAGTTGATGATTTGTATGCGGCAGGAGCAGACGCGGTAAAAATTGGGGTCGGGCCCGGCTCTATATGCACCACAAGGATAGTTGCGGGAATCGGTGTGCCGCAATTCACCGCAGTAAAAGAATGTGCCGAAAGAGCAAAAGAATATAATATGAGCGCTATAGCTGATGGGGGCATACGATATTCAGGAGACATTGCAAAAGCTATTGCTGCTGGCGCAAATTCCGTCATGATTGGCTCTCTGCTTGCTGGCACAGATGAAGCTCCGGGCAGGGTGATATTTATGAACGGACGAAAATACAAAGAATACAGAGGGATGGGCTCAGTAGGGGCTATGCTTAAAGGTTCGAAAGAGAGGTATTTGCAAAAAGAGATTAAGAAAAAAGAGAAATTAGTGCCAGAAGGAGTTGAGGCGGTTGTTCCTTATTCTGGAAGAGCTAGAGAAGTTCTTTATCAATTGGCGGGCGGGCTAAAATCATCGATGGGGTATGTCGGAGCGAAAAGCATTGATGAAATGCAGGAAAAAGCAAAGTTTATTGTTGTTACTAATAGTGGGATGAAAGAAAGCCATCCGCACGATGTGTTCATTACAGACAATGCACCAAATTATCCATTGAAATAAATTCGAGTAATTTATTAATGTCTTATGCTAAATAATAATATGGAAAGGAACGAATTTTTAAATAAAATAGGCCTTGGACCAGGAAGAAGGGAAAAATTAGAAAGAGTTGAGAAGCACATAAAGAGGTTGGAGGAGTTCCTTCCTTCAGAAGACCCGTATAAAACCAAGCAATTTCTATCCTCAATTCATAAAGAGCTTTCGAACATACGCGGAAAAGCTTTTACAGAGCTTCCAAACGAATCAGAAGAAGCTCATAAATTTGTTTTGAGAGAGGCGGAAGACCTGCGCAAAGCAATCCTTGGCGAGCACTATAAGGAGTATAAAGAGCTCTTGAAAAAAAGCAAAAATTAAATTTTAAGGTCTTTTTCTATTTCAATGATTTTTTTTATTTTGCTCCTCGTTGCTGGAGCTCTCGGTTTTGCTCTGCATTCCCCCGTATTTTTAATTGAGATTTCATAAGTGCCAATCTCTTTTGCGATTTTTATCACCTCTTCCTTATCAAAGCCGATTAATGGCTGTAAAATTATTTTTTCAATTTGGTATTGTTCTGCATTGAGGTTCTCTATAGTTTGCGATGCAACTTGAGAAAGCGATTCTCCGGTTACTATGCACTGCGCTCCTTCTTCTGTGCAAACTCTTTCAGCAATTTTTTTCATCGCTCTCTTGCACAAAACGCAGATGTATTTTTTTTCTTTTATTTCTGAAATTTTTTCTAAAACATCTTCATAATTGTATATTATTAGTTTTGTTTTTCCGTTGTACTCTTCAAGCTTTTCTGCAATTTTTGTGATTTTCTCCTTATTGCTGAAAAATTTACCGCCGTCAAAGTGCAACAGTATTGCTTTTAAACCTCTTTTCATTGCGAAATATGCTGCTACTGCAGAATCTATGCCCCCGGAGAGTAAGCATACAGCTCTTCCCGCGCTTCCAACTGGCAGTCCTCCCGGCCCTTCAAATTTTTCAGTAAATACGTACCCCATCCCCCGCCTTAACTCAATTCCAACTAATAATTCTGGTTTTTCTAAATTGACCTTTAGCCCATATTTTTTTACAACTCTCTCCCCTATTATTTCATTCAATTTTTGCGAATTTTCTTTTAAGCTGTTGTCTGCATTGTTTACTCTTACTGCAAAACTTTTTGCATTTGCATTTTCGATTATTTTATAAACTTTCTCCAAAATTTCTTCCAGGTTTGCATTTGCTATTACAACTGGGCTGAAACTTCTTATTCCGAAAATTTTTTTCAAAACTTTTTCACACTTCTCAATCTCAAAAGTTTCCACCAATACTCTGCCCGGAAGTCTATGCACATTTATATAAGGTATTTCATTTCTTTTCAGAGCGTTTTTTATGTTTTCAGCAAGTCTTTTCTCAAAGAATTCTTTGTTTTTACCTTTAGTGCCTATTTCCCCATATCTTACTAAAATCCCGTTAAACATCAAAATCACTGCGAATTTTCTTCAATATTTTTAAACTTCTTGTCGTCACAAATATTTTCTTTCCAAATTTTTTCTCCATTTCCTTTTCCAATTTCTTTCCTACTGCTGCGTAATGAACATCTCTCTTTTTGAAAACTATGTTGTCCGCCTTAATTATTTTCACAATTTTTATATTCTTATTTTCAATTGTTTTTGCAATTTTCATAATTTCTGACTTTTTTACTCTGTTGCTGCGAAACATGTTTATTCCTCTTATAAATGCAACTCCTGTTTTCCATTTCATTTTACCACAGCATTTCAAGCAAGGGGCGAGAGTCGAACTCGCCTATTCCGGTCTGCAGCCAGACGCATAGCCGATCTGCCACCCTTGCATATACTTACTTCTTTCCCAATTTTTTTAATTTTTTCACAAAATAATCAAATTTTTCCATGCATTCTCTGCTTATTTTCTTTCTAAAAAGGAGCATATATGCCACTCCAAACAACGCTCCGTAGATGTGGACTACAAATCCAACAGGTGTTTTTTTCTCCCTTTCCTCGCCTTGTTTCGTTATGTTGTATTTTCGCGTATTCTCCTGCAGTGTTTTGTTTACCTTTTCTGCTTCTGTAGTTTTATTTTCTTTTATTAGCTCTTGGACTGTTTTATTTAGTTCTATTGTCTGAGTTTTTAAGCTTTGCTTTTCCAGCTGAACTGAATAGTTAGCAATCGGATAAACAAAAAATTGCGTTAAGAATGGCAAAATGAGCATCAAAATTATTGCTGCTTTCGGCCTCGCGATAACAGAAGCGCCCATTACAGAAGCTATTGCAGCAGAAGAGCCAACCAATACATATCCCTGGTTTGTGAGAGAGAAAATTACGCTTGAAATTGCACCGCCAACCAAAAAAATCGCAACAACCTCCTTGGAAGAAATTTTGCTTTCCAACAGCCAGCAAAAAACAATCAGAGGTATCAAATTACCCATTAAGTGCAGTATACCTATGTGCAAAAATATATGAGTAAAGAGCGAAAAGGGGTTTTGAATTTGGAATCCCTCTGCAATTAAAATATTTTCTGGCAAATATAAGGTTCCGGAGGAATTCAGAAAATAAACTAAAATTACTGTAGCGCTTAGTATTGCTGTTGCCCAGGGAAACTTCATAGTAATTATTAATGAAATTGGTTTTATATGCCTCTCTATCCTTAACACTAAACGTATTAATTCGAACCAGCCGCGTTTAGAAGAAGTTTTTGTGCGGCCAGTTCAACCCACCTTTTATAGAATCCGCAATATATTATCTTACGTTTATATTATAAAAACCTTTCCTTTATTTCAAGTGCTCTGCTATTTTTGCCTTTAGCTCTTCTATTCCAAAAGGCTTTTTTATTAGGCCGTGAGCCCCTGCTTTACTAAATTTTTTAAGTTCTTTTTCGCTCTCGCCGCTCATCCCAATTATTTTAATTTTGGGATAGTTGGCTCTTATGTGCTTTGTAAGCTCAACCCCCTCTTCGCCTCTCTCCATAGTTTTATCAGTTATAACTAAGTTGGCTTTAAATTTCCTTAAAATCTTTTTCGCTTCTTCTATTCCAGCAGCAGTTCTCACTTCGTGGTTTTCTCTTTCCAGTAATTTTTTGAGCAGATTTCTTATCAGCTCCTCGTCATCAACAACTAATATTTTTTTCTTGCTCATTATCTCCTCCATGCCGCGGGTGGGACTTTCATTCTTTCTAGTGCAGGTCTTTGCGAAGCAAAGAAGTGCTTTTGAACCCACGACACATCGGTCTTCAGCCGAACGCTCTCCCGCTGAGCTACCGCGGCGCATCTATATTTGAAAACGAAAATTTATAACCTTTATTTTGTGGATTCAGCTAAGCAACCAGCGCAGCATGCCTATATTTGCATAAATTCCTTCTTTTATTGTTTTATAAGTCAATAACTTTTTGCTCTTGTCTACTTCCCTGGAGGCAGTAAGTCTGCCATTTGGCAGTTTTCTTGGCATTATATATACAAAATAAGAATTTCTCTTCATTTTTTCTATATCTTCCTTCGAAATTTGTTCGAATTTTTCATTAATTTCCCTTATTTCTTTTCTTTTCTCCCCTTCTAGGGGCAATCCCTCAGTTATAAAGAGAAGGTCTACATTACCTATAAATTCTGAAATTTTTTTCCTCTCAAATTTACTGCCTTTTTTCTCTATATATTTAATGACTTCATTTTTAGTGCTGCTCTCTTTTGTTACAGCATCTTCATAAAAAGTTACGTTGTAGTTGCTGAACAAATAATATAGTGCATATGTCAATCTAGAGTGGGCGGGTATTCCATAAACCCCTATTTTCTTCCCTTTAATATTTGTTCTTTTTGTATAGGAATAAAGAAGCCAAAGGCCATTTAATAAATAATCTTTCCCCCACATAGCGTTTATAATGGGAGTGCCAATGTCTCTAAATTTACTAAGGTCTATATCTGCCCCTCCCCTTATTGCAAGCACATCGCATATACTTGCTGCAGCTTTTATCGTGTCTTCAAGAGACTCCTCGTTTTTTGCAAAATAAGTTTTGTCGAATTCCACATACCCGCCGCCGAGTTTTATTGACGCTGCTTTCAACGACGCTTCAGCTCTAAGACTTTCTTCCAGGAAAAGAAGACCCAGCACTTTTTTTCCTATGTTCGGGATTCTTCCTTTTTCTGCATCCCTACTATAATTGATAATTTTTTTGATGTCCTTCCTTTCTAAAAATTTACTACTGATCAAATTTTTCAACACATCACCAATTTATAACTTCAATACTAGTTTTTAATTTTTCTTACAATGCCTTTGTCCGCGTTTACTTCGACCTCATCTCCGTCTCTCAGCACTTTTGTAGCAATCTTTGTTCCAACTACGCAGGGAATTCCCAATTCCCTACTAACAATTGCCGCATGGCATGTCAGGCCGCCCTCGTCAGTCACTATTGCGACCGCTCTTTTCATCGCCGGCACCAAATCCGGCGTAGTCATTGTTGAAACTAAGACAAAATTTTTATTTTTACTTGCATCTTCGATCTTGTTTACAATTAAAATTTTGCCTCTTGCTTTCCCCCCACTCGCGCCTATTCCCTTAATTTCTTTCACTTCTTCTGAGAATTTTAGGGATGTTTCCAGCTCTTCTATTTTTCTATCTGCTTTTTCTCCACTTAATACGCGCACTTCCTTTGTGTCTGAATAAAACACAACCTTATCTCTCTCCGCTATCTTTTTTCCTCTCATCAACTCTTCTCTGACTTCTTCTGGTATTAATTCTGCAACTTCTTCCCATTTTTTCCCAATCCTTCTGCCAATCTCCGCAAAAATTTTTCTATTTACGCATTGAAGCCGATTGAGATTTCCTCTAATGAAATCTTTAAAATAGGTGCACGTAGATGCAAACTCTATTAGTCTTTTTGTTTCGTCCGATAAGTTCAATTTTTTTATTAGCTCTTCCCTTTCCTTAATTTTCTCCTCTTTTTTTACCTCAATTTTTTTGGCACTTTCGTTTTTTTCCATAATTTCCTCAAGCTCTTTTTTAAAATCTTCTTCAGTTTTCTCTTTTTCATCAGCAAAACCGCAGGACATCCAGTGCCATTTTTTTGTGTGTTCTTCAATCATCCCTTTTAAATTTTCTCCTTCTTTTAGACGCTCAGCTATCCCAAGCATTTCTTTATGCTCCTCCCCTATGAAGCTTTGCTCAGAAGTTGACATTAATATTGGTACTTTTTCCGGATCTCTGCAGAGTTGCAGTAGCTCTTCTTGTAGATTTCTATTTACTGTACGGACAGTTACTACTCCGTCACCAATTTCGACGTATAAATTAGAAGAGTGGTTGTATATTTTCAGCAGTTCTCTGTCTGAAAGCATTCTGAGATTTGTGTTTTCAATTTTATGGCAGAATTTCTGTAATTCGTCGCTCTTTTCAAAAATAAATTTTTTCCATTTCTTTAAAAAATCCGCATTTTTTCTAACTTTATTTGTCACCGCTTTGCCTGCTCTCTTCACTTCCTTTATTGGCAGATATACACTTATCCTTTTGTTTTTATGAACCGCGTACATATGAATTTTAGGAGCAAATTTTACCTGGCTCCAGGCAGTTGCAAATATATATGCATAATAGGCAAACCCATTTCTTTCATTATCAAGTTCATATTGCATGCTTTTCTTAATTTTCGGTAATTTAAATTTCTTGCTTCTTTACAGCGAATTCTCTTAGTTTTTGCAAGGCAACTTTTTCCGCAGCGTAGTGATTTATATGCCCATTTGCGATTTCAGGAATTATTCCTGCGTCTATTTTTATTGCTGAGAGAATATCAAAAACTTTTTCGAAATTTATGCTTCCTTCGCCAATCTGCGTCCCTTCAGAGCCACTTTTGTTTTCAAATTTTACATCTGCTACATGCACTTCGCATATTTTGTCTGCATAGGCAGAAACAAAATTTTCGAGCTCTTCGTAGCTAAAACCGCTCATAAAGAAGTGGCATATATCCAAACATATTTTCACATTTCTGTTGTCAACGAGCGCGAACAAATAGTCGAAATCTATTGGATGCCAAAAAATTTCTGTTCTGAAGCCACTTCTCAGTGATTTATGCGGCATGTTTTCAATTGCTATTATATTCTTTTGAGCGAGTTTGTCCAGATTTTCTGCGGTTCTTTCAAGAGTTTTCTTTTTGTCTTCGCCAACAGAATGCGCATGCACTACTATTGGAACCCTCATTTTCTCTCCAACATCCAAAGCGAGCTTTCCAAGCGCCTTTGCTGCCTCAAAACCTTCTGAGGTGTTTATGTGCGTTTTCTCTACAGAATGAATTCTCAACATTTTTATATTTTTATTAAAAATTGCCCTTGCCTGAAGGTCGAGCGTTTTCAAATCCTCCTCTCCTTCCCAAAGCTCAAATGTACTTATTCCCTCAAATTCCCCAAGCGATTTCCAATGAGTTTTTGCTCCCAAAAATAGCATACATTTTTTTATGCAGAAATTATTAAAAACAATATGCGTAAATATTTGCTTTTGCTTTTGTTTTTCGTCTCTGTCTATGCCATCTCTTCTAAAGATATGGGCGCTTCGAAATTGAATATAACTGTAACATGGGACGTTTATCCTCCAGCTGAGAATTTGGTGCTCACTTCTTTTGCTTTCCCATCAACCTCTTTTCAGAAAGTGGATTACCAGTCACTTACTCCAAAAAAAGATAGTTTTGGAAACGAGCTGATTAGCTTTAAAACTTCTTCAACAAATAAATTGAATGCAATTGTGGAGGTAAATTACTCCAATTTGAACGAGCCTGCAGACAGTACCAATAGATATTTACAATCAACTGAATTAACTTCTTTCACTCCTGAGATGAAAACGCTTGCGCAGTCAATCACCCAAAACTCAACTTCCAACTTGGAGTCATTAGTTCTGCTTACCTCCTGGGTGCACAACAATATTGATTACAGTTTGGGCTATGGGGACGAGACGCTCTCAGCAGAACAGACATTTAAAATTAGGGAAGGGACCTGCGATGAGCTTGCCCATTTGCTTATCGCCTTTTTACATTCTAAAAATATTCCCGCGAGGTTCGTTGCAGGTGTTGTTTACTCCGGAGAGAGCTGGGGGCCTCACGCATGGGTTGAGGCTGCAATAAACGGAAAGTGGATTCCAGCAGACCCTACTTTCAACGAGGTTAAGCTTTTGGATGCTTCGCATGTGAAATTCGCATCTGGCAGAGACCAAAACGATATTGCAGAAAAGCTGGAAGCAAAAAGTTATGATGTCTCACAGACCAACATAGAGAGAAAAGTCTCTGTTAAAATGATGGATGTAAAGCCTTTTCCTAAAGATTTATTTAATATGACTATTTTCTTGCCAGAGGGAACTGCGGGCCCCGGCTCGCTTGAGACAATTTCGGCAACGCTGTTTTCGAAAACACAGCTCGTGGTGCCTGTTTCTCTTACTGCTCCCAAACAGCTGAAAGTTTTGGGAGATGCTGACCATTTGGTCCTTCTCGAGCCTCGCAAGATAACAACAGTATATTGGCGTGTTTTAACCCCGTCTTATTTGAAAAAGGGGTATAGATATACTTTTCCTCTAATTTTTACATCATTTAGCAAGAACAAAACCTACAATTTGACCGCATCTGCATCTGGTTCTGTTAAAACAGGCTCGAAAATTGTTCTTGAAAATTTGAATGTGCTCCAGAAGTCGAATCACACCTTTGTTGAATTTGATTTGAAAAACGAAGGAAATGTAAAAATAGAGCCTATACGTTGCGTCCTATCAATTGCGAATTTCTCTGAGGAGCGCTCTCTCAGTCTCGCTCCCTTAAGGAGCAGACATTTGAGCTTTGACGTGGGCTCATTAAATATTGGAACATTTGAAGGGGAGCTGAGAATTTTTTCGAAAAATGTTTCAATATCCCAGCCAGTTACAATAAACATTTCCCCCAAGCCAAAAACTTCACAGCTTAAAATTGATACCAATTTACTTATAGCAGTTGCTGGTCTGCTTGTAGCGCTTCTGCTTCTTTTCATAATACTGCAGAGAAAACACTCCCCTCCCTACCGCTCCTAACTCGCAAATATTTTTATACAATAACTTCCATATATTCTACGATTAAATGCCAAGAAGAAGAGAAGGAAGATCTCCTGCTTTCCTCAAAAGAAATCTTTCTAAACTTTCAAGGAAAGAAAAAATAGATTATTTAGGAAATCTTTTGAGTAGAGCAGACCCATACAACGAAAACACTCTGCCAATAGTTAAAGCGTTTAAAGAAGCAACAAAAACTCCCGAAGCTTTTGCAGAACATCTTCAGCCCTATCTAAAAAGGAGGAAGATCAAATCCAAACTACCAGAAATACTTTCTAAAGTTTATGATAATATACAAATCGCCAAAGCTCTCGACCACACTGGCTATAACTATAAACAAATCGCCAAAGCTCTCCACCACGTCGACTATAACCCCTATGGCATCGCCAAAGCTCTCAAGCACACCGGCCATGACTACATACAAATCGCCAAAGCTCTCGGCCACTCCTCCTATTTCCGCGAAGACATCGCCAGAGCTCTCAAGTACGTCGGCTATAAGCACAAACAAATCGCCGATGCTCTCAGGCACACTGGCTATGTGCGCGAATATATCGCCGACGCTCTCAAATATACAGGCTATAATCATATACAAATCGCCGAAGCTCTCAACAACGCCGGTTATAATGACAGAGAAATCGCCGACGCTCTCGAATACATTCGTGCTACTCCCACGCAAATCTCAGAAGCTCTTAGATACGCAAAATTTCCAGGAAAGGTAGGAAGGATTTCCAAAGTTTTGAAGAAAGTAAAAAAGAAATAAACTCAGATGCGAAAGGAAGGCTATTTTAAAATTAATTTCATCTTTCCATCATCCCCCCTACCGTTCCTAACTCACAAATATTTTTATACAATAACTTCCATATATTCTACGATTAAATGCCAAGAAGAGAAGAAAGATCACCGGCCATCCTCAAAAGGAATCTTTCCAAACTTTCAAGAGAAGAAAGAAGAGATTATTTAGGAAATCTTTTGAGCAGAGCGAACCCACACAATGAAAACACTCTGCCAATAGTTAAAGCGTTTAGGAAAGTGACAGGAAGAAATGCAAAAGCTTTTGCAAAGAATCTTCAGCCCTATCTAAAAAAGAGGAAGGTCGAATCCAAACTACCAGAAATACTTTCTAAAGTTTATAATCATAAATCCATTGCCGAAGCTCTCAACCACATCGGTAAGAATGATGTACGCATCATCGAAGCTCTTGGCTATGCCGGCTATGATCACAAAAAAATCGCCGAAGCTCTCAACCACATTGGTTGTGACCACGAGGACATGGTCAAAGCTTTCAAGGAGGCCAGCTACGGTCACGAATACATCACTCAAGCTCTCAAGCATGTTGGTTATAGCCCCAACCAAATCGCCAAAGCTCTCAAATCTGCTGGCTATAGTCACGTATCCATCGCTAAAGCTTTTTGGCTTGTAGGTTATGATTACAAAAAAATTGCCAGAGCTCTTGACTACATTGGTTCTTCTCGCAACGAGATCGTCCAAGCTCTCAGCTCCACTGGCTATGGTTACAAATATATTGCCGAAGCTCTCAAGCATGTTGGTTATGACCACCACGAGATCGCCGAAGCTCTTAAGGAAGCAGGCCATATACCCGTCGCCCAAGCTCTTCATTTTGCTGGCTATAATCACGTACACATCGCCGAAGCTCTCGACAGCATTAACTATAATCACAAAAAAATCGCCGAAGCTCTCAAGCACATTGGCTATGACCGCAAATATGCTACCAGAGCTCTGAAATCCCGGAACTACACTCCTAAACAAATCTTAGAAGCTCTTAAATACGCGGGGTTTTCAGGGATTTCCGAAGTTTTGAAGAAAGTAAAAAAGAAATAAACTCAGCGTACGAACGGCACTTATTTTAAAATTAATTTTATCTTTCCACAACTCTTACCGCTCCTAGCTCACAAAAAAAGAAATATTTTTATACAATAACTTCCATATATTCTACGATTAAATGCCAAGAAGAAGAGAAGAAGGATCTTCTGCTTTCCTCAAAAGAGACCTTTCCAAACTTAAAAAATCAGAAAAAATAGATTATTTGGGAAATCTTTTGAGCAGAGCGAACCCAAATCATCCAAATACTCTACCAATAGTTAAAGCGTTTAAAAGAGCAACAAAAACTCCTGAAGCTTTTGTAAAAGAACTCCAACCTTATTTAAAAGGGAGGGATGCCGAATCAAAATTACCAGAAATACTTTCTAAAGTTTATGACTACAAAAAAACTGCTGGAGGTCTTAAGCAAGCTGGTTATGACTACCTTAACCTTGCCCTAGCTCTCAAACATGTCGGCTATGACCACAAGCAAATTGCTAAAGCTTTCAAAGCACTTGGTTATAACCACAACAAAACTGCTGAAGGCCTTATTCTCACTGATTATAATAAAAAAGATATTGTCAAAGCTCTTAATGCTGCTGGCCATGCTAAACTATCTGCTGCCAAAGCTCTTAAGCACGTCGGTACTACTGGTGTATTCATCGCCGAAGCCCTCAAGTCTGCTGGTTATAATCATAAGAATATTGCTAAAGCTCTCAAGCACATTGGCTACAGCGAAGAAGCTATCACTCGATTTCTAAAGCAAAATGGTTATAATCATATACGCATTACCGAAGCTCTCAAAGCCCTCAGTGACTATAGTAGGTATCCCGTTGCCAAAATTCTCAAATCCATTGGTTACAATCACAAACAAATTGCTAAAGCTCTTGATCATGTCAAGCATAATAATGAGGAGATCACTTGGGAACTCAGCCATGCTGGCTACAATCACAAACAAATCGCCGAAGCTCTTGATCATGTCGGTTACAATCAATATGGTATTGCCGGTGGCATGCTCCCAGATTATTATGATTACCCCAACAAAATAGCTGAAGCCCTCAAGCAGGTTGGTTATGGTTATAAAGATATTGCCAAAGCTCTTCAGGACGCCGGCTATGAGCACAAAGAAATTGCCAAAGCTCTCAAACATGTCGGCTATGACCACAAGCAAATTGCAAGAGTTTTCAAATATATTTTCAAGTCTGGTCACTATGATGACTACGAAAAAGAGGGTCACGAGAGAATGGCCAAAATTCTCAAAAGTGCTGGCTACAACCACAAAGATATAGCTCAACTTCTCAAACATCTTGGTTATAATCATGAAGAAATTGCCGAAGCTTTCAATCGACTTAATTATAACCCCCTTAAAGTTGCCGAAGCTCTTCGCCACATTGGTTATAGTC
>WALN01000034.1 GCA_015522865.1 Microcaldota archaeon | reverse complement strand
AGTCAACATCATACTCTCAGACGCATATCATTACAGACTAGCCTCTCTCCTTGAAATTTACAGATCGGATGTTTCTGATTTGTTTAAAGTTGGATTGGGAAGAGATATGCAAAACTTCTACCTTGGGCCTGGGTGGTATGGTTTTAGTTTGGATATGGAGCACCCTGAAGACTCTCTTAGAGCTAGATGCAACGATTTCTCGTCATCTGTTATAGATGCGAGCTGCACCCTTGCAAATAGGACGGGCATCCCCAGAGTGTTTAAGATAATGAACACTACTTATTGGTTTGAGGGAATGGAATTCTCTCCCCAGAACCCAGAAGCATTTAAGGTCTTTACTCACGCCTCAGGTTATCAAGGAACCGACACCGCTTTCTATGGAAATTGCACTGCTCTCATTGGCAAAAATACACTTTTTGATTGCGGTAGTTACGCAAGCAGCGTGGTTTCAGGCACATGGAACTGGGCGTGTAAAAATGAGACGAGCACCATCCCTGGTTGTGAGAATGGCTCTTTTTACATACTTGTGAATCCAACTAATAATACAGTCTATCCACATCTCCCAAGGATAAGAGCAACAGATGGGTATAACGAAATAAGAACAGCAGCACTTGGGAATGAGCCGTATTTCCTGCCTGTCAACTATCCCGCGTTTTACTATTTGGCTGCTGCCTACGAACTTGGGAAATTTTTGGCTAATGGAACTGATGGAGTTGCTGATTGCAGTTCTGGACTAAAGAGTGTTGGGATAATGCAGGGCTTTTCATGCGGAGATGCTTCTACCTGTGCTTTCACCAGCTGTCCTTGTGCTGAGCAGGTTGGATGTGGCTCTTCAACAACCCCAGATGGAGCTAAAGCAGAAATTTCTGAGAAATTTGCAGATTTGGTTGTTGCTGCGTGTGGGATGGTAGAAAGAGAGTTTCCTGGATTGCAGGTGTATTTCTCAAATAATTCATTCGAGCCCCAAACTCCAAAATACTATTTTAATCACAGCTATCCTTCTCCTGGGCCTGAAGGATCTTCTCCGCCCTACAGTGATAATTGGTACTTCCATTGTAATGAGTCTGACCATAATAAGCTCAGCTGGAAGGCGCTCAATAAAACTATATACAACAGTTTAGCAGCTTCGAATTCACATCGTCTCTCTTCAATAACCTACTATGAATATATACGCACTTTTGAGCACTACTTTATCATAGTTGACAGCGACAAATCTCGTTGGGCGGATCCCAGCATGCCGAATTATTTGCTTCAAAAATATCGTATACCTGCTCCTACACTGCATGGGCGCCCGCACTAAGATTTCGATCTGACTCGTGGAACAGTGGCCGCTCAGAACGTAATAACTATTTTCCCCTCTCCCTGTCCGGTGATTTCATCAATTCTAAATTCAGTTATCCTCTTTGCAGGTGTTTTTATCTCTATTATTCCCTCCTTTGCATTCACTTTATTCACTTCTCCAATGTACTCTCCAGTTTTTGCAAACACCTTTTTCCCCTTCAGTTTCTGAGAGCTTGCAATATATTTCTTTGCATACGAAGCAAAATAAATAACAATCAATTCTCCAATTGAGCAGATTATAAGCACCCAGAAGAAGTCGCCAAAGCTTGTTGAAGCTAATATCCATTCTGCAGCTTTTGCCAGTATTATGCTGAAAAGTATTATAGAAAATATTTTTACAAGGTAGTGGGGAAGAGAAAAAATATTCTTTTCATTTATTGCATCCAGCATGCTTCCAGCAACCCACACGAGCAGTGCTATTGGCAGCAGTAGCAAAACCCCCTCAACAAAAACAGCAGAGAGCTTAACCAAATTATTTGCTATTACTTTATTTGCATAAAGCACTTTCGAGGCGCCTATCCACAGCGAAATTATCATCAGTGCAATTGAAGCCAGATAAAACGCAAAGCTTACCCTATCAAACGAAATTTTTATATGCCTGACTTTTGCTCCAAAGCTTTCCTCCCAGCCGATTCCTTTTATAATAAGGTAAAGACCAAGCAAACCAATGAACGCTCTTATGCCCAACATCCCCCATATAAAATAAAGTAAAAGAGCAGCTCCCGGTATGCCGAATATAATTCTCGCATAATGCGGTTCTTTTAATTTCTCAAGAAGCTGAACATAAGTTGTTTCGAGTTCTTTTGTTTGCTTTATAGTGACTCTTCTAATTTCATCGATTTTTATCCTTGACTGAATAACCGGAAGCACCATCTCGTCGTATGAGCCATCGCTCACCACAATAACACCATCTGGAGCAAATTTTCCTATTAATTTATCCAATTGAGATGCAATATTGGCGCTTGCTCTATACCCCCTTCTTTCATCGCCTGTAAGCGTTGCTATTTCCACATTGTTTTGCTTTTTCAGCTCATCATATGTTTTAACTGCCTCAAACATAGTGTTTACGTCTGTTTCTCCTGGGTCGGATATCGCCAATTTCTGGGCTGCTTCTAAATTCTCCTTCCTTCCAATAATTGGGCCTCTAATATGTGCTTTTTTTCCGATATCATTGTCCAAATCAATTGCAAGCACTAACATACTTCTTCTTTTATTCATACTCAAAAAAGGCTTTTTACAATTAAAATTCTTTCTCTTATTTCAGTACAGAAAAGCACCTCCACACGCGGGAAAAGGACAAGCTTTTTTAAATTAGAATTCCCTATAACTCTATGAATAAAGAATCATTTCTCTTTCTAGTTCTCGTTGTAGCAATATTTCTATTTGGCTATTTTATCTTTTTCAGAGTTGGAGTTTCATTAACAAAGGCCATTTTAGTCATAGTTGTGATCGCGCTTATCTTTATATTTTTCCCGAGGATAGTAGAATTTAAACAATATGAGCGGGGCGTTGTTCTCAGGATGGGAAGATTTAATAGAGTTGCAGGCCCCGGCTGGACATGGATTTTTCCATTTTTTGACAAGTATGTGCTGATTGATGAGAGAGTAACTGCTCTGGATGTTAGGCCTCAGAATGTTATAACAAATGATGATATTAAGATAATAGTAGATGCGGTTATTTACTACAAAATTATGGACCCCAAAAAAGCGGTTTTGAATGTTGTTGATTATGCTTCTGCTTCAAGTCTTTTGGTGGAATCAGAAATAAGGAACTCAATTGCAAAGCTTGACCTTCAAGAAGTTTTGGAGAAAACCAGCACTATTAATAATATTCTAGAGGAGAAGCTTAGGAATATCGCTGAAAACTGGGGCATAAAAATATTGCAGGTTGAGATAAAGACAATAACTCTTCCTTCTCTGCTATTAGAAGCAATGCAAAAAAGAAGAGCTGCAACTGAGTTTAAGAAGAGATTGCAGACAGAAGCCGCAGGCAGGAGCTTGTCTCTAGATATTTTGAATGAAGCGGCAACCAGGATGAGCGACAGAACTCTCGCCTATCTTTATTTAGAGGCCCTGAAAAACATAGCAGAAGGCAAATCAACCAAATTAATTTATCCGCTAGAACTTTCTCATTTAGCAGCATCAATTTCGAAAAAAATTAAACCAGAAACTAAAGGAGAATATGAATCTGTAGTGAATGACCTGATAAAAACATACATAGATGAGAAAAAGAAAACACTCGAAAAGGAGCTTAAAGAGAAGAGGAAAGGCCTTAAGTAAAGCTTAATTTTTCATTTTAAAGCGCCTCGGCCGGGATTTGAACCCGGGTCTCGGCCTCGACAGGGCCGGATGCTAGGCCACTACACTACCGGGGCGCATATCCCGCTGGCCCGATTTTCATTCTCTCTGGCCCTTCTTTCTTAAGAAGAAAGAAGTGCTAAGCTGTCCCAAGAAAGAAGTTCGTTCTTTCTAGTGCAGGTCTTTGCGAAGCAAAGAAGTGCCTTCTCTGGTGCAGCTCTCAACTTCTGATGAAACTCTTTTTAAGAGTTTCTAAGAGAGGTGCTGGTCCCTTCTTTCTTAGAAAGAAAGTACTAAGTTGTTCCAAAGCAACTTCTTTAAAAGAAGCTGCATCAAGAAGTTCTCTGGTGCAAAAGACTTTCACATTCTGTTCTTTTTCTCTGAAGTTCTCCTGTGCAAATGCTTTTCACAAATTGTTCTTTTTCTCTCTTGGCAACTTCTTAAAAAGAAGCTGCATCAAGAAGTTCTCCTGTGCAAATGCTTTTCACAAATTGTTCTTTCTTTTCCCTGAAGGCTTTTCTTTCTTACAAGAAAGAAAAGGCTTCTTTTGAACAGGCAACCTGCCGGTTTCTAAATGCCTCTTAATGAAGCAGTCAAGCTACAGCCGGCCGCTCTACCGTTGAGCTACAGCGGGATAATAGTTATTTATTTAAAAAGACTTTTATTTATTGTTGTTATATGAAAAGACTTTTGTTTATTTTACTGTTGGTTGGCGCGATTAGCGCCATAAGCGTCTCCAATGAACTGAGGTATTATGTTGAGGAGGGAGAAACATCTAATTATGCTAATGTTACTTATTTGGGCAATACTTATTATATAGTAGAAATCAACGGGAATTATTCATTTATTCTAATGTCCCAGCCCAAGGAATTCGTTCCTGTGCTGGATGAAAATATTGCGAAAGGAGTTATTTCTACTTACCTTGCGCAGAACTTTGATGTGATATCTCTTAATGAATCCAGGGTTGAAAAGATAGAGCAGTATTTTAACACTACAAATGAAACTGCAGGAAAATGCGCCGAAGCTCTAGATTTGTTCTTTACTTTTTCTGGTCCTGGGACGCCGTATTTCTTCATAATTACTATACATTCTCCTGATTATTTGGATTTGATCGCCCCAGTCGAAGTCCTTGAAAGCACATACAAGGATCTGAATAGTTCTACTCATACGCTCAGTTCCGCGGTCCCTAAAATTAAAGAGGGATATGAGAAGAAAGATGTACAGGAATTATATGATGCGTGCAAAAAAACAAGAGAGAGTGCAGCAACTATAAAAAATTTATATTCAAAAATATCGCCGGCATACGCCGCAGTATCTGCACCTGAAAAAGGCTTTCCAAATTCTTTCAGGTATTCGTGCGCATCTTCTCCAGAGCTGACAAATGCGCTCGATTCCCTGATTGCTTTAACTTCTCTAAGTGAAAATTATGATATTTCCCAAATAGCTAAGAAAATGGCGGACGAAGCAAAAAAGAGGTCTACAAAAGCGACAATAAATAAAATCGCAGATGAGCGCCGTTTAAATTTGAGAAATTTAGAAAACAAAATAACTTCAATTCAGAATTCTTTATCGGACATAGATAATCTGCATGCGGATGCGTTAGGTGCTAAATTGAACAGCACACAGCTTTCTGTTTCTCAGATATATTCTGCTTCTACTGTTGAGAGCGCAAACACTCTTGCAGCTTCAAGCGACCAGAAAATCGATGAACTTAAAAATGCAATTTCTCTTTACGAATCTGTAGTTTCAAGCTACAAAAAAGCATTTGATGAATGTTCTAATGCAAAGTCCTCGATTGACAGCAAAAGCAGTGAATTCGGTTCAAGCGACAAAAGAGTAATATTATTATCTAAACAGCTCAACTCTCTTTTCTCTCAAATACATCTTAAAGAAAATGCTATTGAAGCGGGAAACATTACCCCCTCAACTAAGCTTGAGTTTGATGTGATTGCCAGTAACGCTACAGTTATCAAGCAAACAGCCGACTCCCTACAACCAATTGAAAATAGTATAGACCCCGTTCTTATCGCTGCTGTGGCTATAATTATTATTGCAATTGTCCTGCTTGTGCTTTACTTCAAAAAGTTTAAATATTCATTTGGGAAGTTTAATTTAGATATCACAAAAGTTTTGAGAAGGTCTTCTAATAGTAGCAATTCAAGCAAAGAAGAGGAGTATCCCGTGCCTAGAAAAGAGGCTCCTCCATCTAAACCTATGCTTCCGCCGCCACCTAAAAAGGACCTCGAAAGGCCTGCATCACCTTACAAAAAACCAGGAAGCAGCTTCTTTAAAGATTTTGAGTGAAGATGGGAAATATATAAATATTCTCAAAACTATATTTCCATATGAAGCTTTCTTTCGTTCTTTCAATATTTCTCTTTTTCCCTCTACTCCTCTCTCTCCACCCCTACTCAATTATACAGCCGGATCAATCTCTCTATTTCATCTCTCCAGCTTCCAAATCTCCTTCTTTGCCATTTTCAATAAAAGTAGCTTCAACAGAGCCCCTGACCGCAGTTTATCTTGTGCTTGACGGAAAAAAGCTTCTCATGCATTCCTCTTCCAACAAAAGAGCAAAATACTACAGAACGCTCCCTGAAATTGCCCCTTCATTTCGATCAACAGAATTCTACATAAACATAGAAAATCTCTCTTCTGGCTTCCACTCATTCTATGCATATTCTCTAACACCTTTCCTGAGAACAGAAAAAAGAACAATTTACATCGAACCCTCAGCCTCGCTTGAAATAATCTCTCCAAAGAACAATTCTGTTCTCAACACTTCAAATATAGATATAATAGCCGCCT